>NZ_JASLAW010000109.1 GCF_030147005.1 Pseudomonas sp. | reverse complement strand
TGGACTGCGCAGCAGTCCCATTTTCTGGGGTCGCTTCGCGGCCCAGCGGGAGCAAGCTCCCTCGCCACAGGCCGACGGTTGCCTGCTCTAGCGCTTAACTGACTGGCATTGCGGCTTGCCTGCGAAGGCATGAACTCACCTGAAAAACCGAGTCGTCTGTATGCAGGCAAGCCCCACATTGACCGCATTCCAGGCATAAAAAAACCGGATCTCAAGATCCGGTTTCTCATGCAACCAGCAAAATTACTTCTGCTTAACGCCTTCCAGCGAAATGTCCAAGTCGACCGTCTGCGAAGTCGGGCCTGGGCCTTTCACGCCGAAGTCGTTCAGGTCGATCGTGGTCTTGGCGTTGAAGCCGGCACGCTCGCCACCCCATGGGTCTTTGCCTTCACCGTTGAAGGTGGCCTTGAAGGTCACAGGCTTGGTCACGCCGTGGAACGTCAGGTCGCCGGTCACGTCAGCGGTTTTGTCGCCGGTGGATTTAACCGCGGTGGACACGAACTTGGCATCGGCAAACTTGGCAACATCGATGAAATCTTTGCTGGCGATGTGCTTGTCACGTTCTGCGTGGTTGGACCACAGGCTGGCGGTTTTCACGTCAACTGCGATTTTGCTGGCTTCCGGCTTGGCCGAATCCCAGCTGAAGGTGCCATCCCAGTCCTTGAAGGTACCGTGGATGTAGCTGTAGCCCAGGTGGCTGATTTTCCAATCAATGAAGGCGTGCTGGCCTTCTTTGTCGATCTTGTAGTCAGCGGCCATTACCTGACCGGCAGACAGCAGCGCGGTACCGATTGCCAGAGCGGCGAGTGTCTTCTTCAACATGCTTTCTATTCCTTGTGAGTCGAGGTTGAACATCAGGCTTTGCGTCCCAGCATTCGCGTCAGGGTCGCATCACGATCGATAAAGTGGTGTTTCAGTGCCGCCACGCCGTGCAAGCCGGCGAATACCACCAGTACCCAGGCCAGGTAAAAATGCACCCAACCGGCGGTATCTGCCTGGTCCGGTAGACCGGAAACCACAGCAGGAATTTCAAACAGGCCAAACACCGGGATACCGACACCGTCTGCGGTGGAAATCAGGTAACCGGCAATCATCACGGCAAACAACGCGATATACAGGAACGCATGACCAAACGTGGCGCCGATACGGGTCAACCGACTGTAGCTGGTCAGCGGCGGAGGCGGCGGGCTGATCAGGCGCCAGACGATACGCACCAGCATGATGGCGAACAGCGTAATGCCAATGCTCTTGTGCAGGTCCGGCGCATCTTTGCGCCAGGCGCTGTAGTAATCGAGGCCGACCATCCACAGGCCCAGGGCGAACAATCCAAATACCACCAAGGCCACGCCCCAGTGCAAAACCATACTGACCCAACCATAGCGGGCCGGTGAATTGCGTAGCTGCATGTACTTAATCCCGTAAGAACTGTGCCCAAGACTAGCGCTTTACCTATCGAATTAAAGCGGAAAATTTCGCTTTGAAATATCGAAAAAGACGATCTGAAGGCTATGCATCATAAATTAACAACGAATTAAGACTATTCCCTGGTTACGTGACAGACCGTCCTGCATTTACCGCGAATTTCCCGACAATGGCTTGTGACCCACGCCACCATTGCATAGGCTTGCGCGATTGTTTCACCTGCGCAGGTTGCAGGACCGCTTCGAGGAGATCACCGATGGGCTTGAATAACCAGTGGATGCAACGCGACCTCGCGGTGCTGTGGCATCCCTGCACCCAAATGAAAGACCACCAGCAACTGCCCCTTGTCCCGATCAAGCGCGGTGAAGGCGTATGGCTGGAAGACTTCGAAGGCAAGCGCTACCTCGATGCCGTCAGCTCCTGGTGGGTGAATGTGTTCGGCCACGCCAACCCGCGCATCAACCAGCGCATCAAGGACCAGGTCGACCAGCTGGAACACGTGATCCTCGCCGGTTTCAGCCATCAGCCGGTGATCGAGTTGTCCGAGCGCCTGGTGGCGATGACGCCCGAAGGCCTGACCCGCTGCTTCTACGCCGATAACGGTTCGTCGTGCATCGAAGTCGCCCTGAAGATGAGCTTTCACTATTGGCTCAACCGTGGCCAGCCCAACAAGAAGCGCTTCGTCACATTGACCAACAGCTACCATGGCGAAACCATCGCGGCGATGTCGGTGGGCGACGTGCCGCTGTTTACCGAAACCTACAAGGCGCTGCTGCTCGACACTATCAAGGTGCCAAGCCCCGACTGCTACCTGCGGCCCGAGGGCATGAGCTGGGAAGAACACTCGCGCACTATGTTCCTGGCGATGGAACAGACCCTGGCCGAACACCACGACAGCGTCGCCGCCGTGATCGTCGAACCGCTGATCCAGGGCGCCGGCGGCATGCGCATGTATCACCCGGTGTACCTCAAGCTGTTGCGCGAAGCCTGTGACCGCTATGGCGTGCACCTGATCCACGACGAAATCGCCGTGGGCTTCGGCCGCACCGGCAGCATGTTCGCCTGTGAACAAGCCGGCATCCGCCCGGACTTCCTGTGCCTGTCCAAGGCCTTGACCGGTGGCTACCTGCCGCTGGCCGCCGTGGTCACCACCGACGACGTGTACGACGCCTTCTACGACGACTACCCAACCCTGCGCGCCTTCCTGCATTCCCACAGCTACACCGGCAACCCGCTGGCGTGCGCGGCGGCGTTGGCGACCCTGGATATCTTCGAAGAAGACAACGTAATCGAAAACAACAAGGCGCTGGCCCAGCGCATGGCCAGTTCCACCGCGCATCTGGTGGACCACCCGCACGTCAGCGAAGTGCGCCAGACCGGCATGGTGCTGGCCATCGAGATGGTGCAGGACAAAGCCACCAAGACCGCCTACCCCTGGCAGGAACGTCGTGGCCTGAAAGTGTTCGAGCATGCCCTGGAGCGCGGCGCGTTGCTGCGGCCCTTGGGCAGCGTGGTGTACTTCCTGCCGCCGTACGTGATTACGCCGGAGCAGATTGACTTCCTTGCCGACGTGGCCAGCGAAGGCATTGATATCGCCACCCGCAGCAGCGTCAGTGTTGTCGTGCCGAAGAGCTTCCACCCAGGCTTCCGTGATCCAGGTTGATACCAGCCCCCGCAAGAGCCGGCTTGCTGTGGCGAGGGAGCTCGCTCCCGCCGGGGTGCGAAGCGCCCCCAAGAAAAGCGACTGCTACGCGGTCGAACGGGAGCAAGCGCCCTCGCCACAGCAAGCTCGCGCCTACCTACACCTCTTCAGAGAACAGAAATGAGACTGTCCCGTTTTTTCACCGACACCCCGTTGAGCCTCGGCGACCATGAGTTGCCCGAGGCCCAGGCGCATTACATCAGCCGCGTATTGCGCATGGTCGAAGGCGACGCCGTGCAACTGTTCGACGGTTCCGGCCAGGAGTTTCTCGGCAGCCTGCTGGAGGTCGGTAAAAAACGCGTCACCGTGCAACTGACGGAACGCTTCAACGGCCAGGCCGAATCGCCGCTGCATATCCACCTCGGCCAAGGCCTTTCCCGGGGCGAGCGCATGGATTGGGCGATCCAGAAAGCCACCGAACTGGGCGTCAACGCGATCACCCCGATTTTCAGCGAACGCTGCGAAGTGCGCCTCAAGGACGAACGCGCCGACAAACGCTTGCTGCACTGGCGCCAGGTGGCGATCAGTGCCTGTGAGCAATGCGGGCGCTCAACGGTACCGGTGATTCACCCGCCGCTGTTGCTGGCGGACTGGCTGAAGCAGACCGACGCCGATCTGAAACTGGTGCTGCACCCGGTGGCCGAGCCGATGGTCAGCCATGCCAAGCCTTCGAGCCTGGCCTTTCTGATCGGCCCTGAGGGCGGATTGACCGACGGCGAAGTAGAAACCGCCCAAGGCGCCGGCTTCCATGCCGCCCGCCTCGGCCCGCGCGTATTGCGTACCGAAACCGCGCCGGTGGTGGCGCTGTCCGTGGCTCAGCAATTGTGGGGCGACTTCTAACCCCGCCGTGCAAACCCCACTCCCACACTGGGTTTTGTGTGATCACTCCACCGGGTCGCTGACCGGCCTGGCGATAATTGCCTTCAGTTCGCTGGTCATCGGGAATTCCAGGTTCAACCCCTTCGGCGGAATCGGCTGTTCAAACCAGCGTTGGTAAATCCCGTTGATTTCCCCGCTGCGGTACAGGTCCGCCAATGTCTCGTTGACCACCGCCAGGAACTGCGGGTCATCCTTGCGCACCATGCAGCTGTAGATTTCCCGCGACTGTTCCTCGCCCACGACCACCCAATGGTGCGGGTCCCTGGCCTTGGCGCGTTCGCCATAGAGCAACGCGTCATCCATATAGAATGCCGCCGCGCGGCCGGTCTCGAGCATCTTGAACGCTTCGCCATGGTCCTTGGCGCTGATCACGAACATATCGGCCTTGTGCTCGGCGTTGTAGCGCTTGAGAAAGCGTTCGTTGGTGGTACCGGCGGTGGTCACCACGTTCTTGCCCTGCAGGTCTGCAAAGCCCTTGATGCCACTGTCCCTGGCCGTCAGCAACTGGCCTTTCACGTAGATAAAACCGTACGAGAACGCCACCTGTTTCTGCCGCTCGGCCGTCACGCCAGTGGAGCCGCACTCAAGGTCGACGGTGCCGTTCTGCACCAGCGGAATACGGGTCTGGGACGTCACCAGGGTGTAGTTCACGTTAAGCGCGGCCACCCCGGTTTTCTGCTGGATGCGCTCAACGATCCTGCTCGCCAGATCCACCGAATAGCCCATGGGTTTGCCGCTGCTGTCCCCCACGTAGGAAAACGGCACCGATGCGTCGCGATAGCCCAACGTAATGGACTTGGCGCTGGCGATCTTGCTCAACGTACCGTTCAGCGGCGGTTCGTTCCCATACGCCTGGGCGCCCAACAAAAGCCCCAGGGTGCAGCCGGTCAACAGGATCTTTTTCATTGTTATTCTCCGTTGGTCTTTGAAGTTATTTACGTACGGCAATCACGCTGATTTCCACCAGCACACTCGGTCTGGCCAGTTCCGCCTGCAGCGTGGTGCGCGTGGGCGCCATGCCCGGCGACAGCCACGCGGACCACACCGCATTCATCGGCGCGAAACCTGCGCCGATGTCCTTCAAGTAAATCGTTGCATTGAGCAGATGATCCTTGTCGCTGCCCGCCTCGGCCAGCAGCCCATCGATCCTGGCCAGCACTTCGCGGGTCTGGGTGGCGACGTCCTGGCCGTCGCCCGGAACCTGGCCCGAGAGGAACACCAGGTCCTTGAAGGTGACGGCGCCGCTTAGGCGCTCATTGCTACGGATTCGGCTGATGGTCATGGTTGTGTCCTCAAGCGGCGCAGGGCGTCAGGCCCTGCATATCAATGGAAGGCGTGCGCTGATCGATGAGTTCGGCGAGCAACTGGCCGCTGCCGCAGGCCAACGTAAAGCCAAGGGCGCCGTGGCCGAGGTTCAACCACAGGTTGCGATAGCGACTTGCACCAATCAGCGGCACCCCCGTCGGCGTGGCCGGGCGCATGCCGGCCCATTCCACCGCGTGGGCGTAGTCGCCGGCCTGGGGAAATGTCTCCAGGGCCTGGCGCTTCATCAAGGCCAGACGTTTGGGTTCAAGTCCTGTATCGAACCCAACGATATCCACCATGGCGGCGACCCGCAGCTGCTCGCCGATACGTGCGTAGACAATCTTGCGGTCATAGTCGGTAATGCTCAGGTTCGGCGCCCGGTGCTGCGCGCCTATCGGCACGCTCAGGCTGTAGCCCTTGAGCGGGTACAGCGGCAGCGCCAACCCCGGCAAGCCCAATTCGGCGCTGCGATGCCCGGCCGCCAGCACCAGTTGTTCCACCGGCATCACTTCGCCGCCCAACTCGATGGCCTGCACTGCACCGTCGGCCTGGCGGATCCCGGTGACCTTGCGCCCGAGCATAAAAGTGCAGCGACCCGACGCCTCGAGCCGGGCCGCCAGTCGTTGGCAGAAGGCATGGCAATCGGCGACCTCCTCGTTCGGCGTATAGATACCGCCAACAAAATCACCCGCCGCCAATGTCGGCTCCAGCCGCGCGCAATCGCGCATGCACAACACCTGCTGCAGCGACACGTCCGTGACCTTGCTGCGCGCACGCTCGAAGGTGGCACCATGGCGAAAGGTCACCAGCTTGCCATTTCGGCGCCAATCGAAACCCTCCAGGCGGTCATCCACGCGCCATTGCTGCAACGTGGCCTGGCTCAGGGACGCCAGGCGCAACAAGTGCGCTGCATTGCGCTTATTCACCGAACCCCGACAGGCGGCCATAAAGGCTGCCATCCAGCGCCATTGCCGGGGGTCGAGCCGTGGGCGCAATTTCAAGGGTGAGTCACCGCGCAGCAACCAGCCAATCGCCTGCAGCGGCACGCCGGCATCCGCCAGGGGCGCGACATAGCGATAGGACAACTGCCCGCCGTTGGCGAAACTGGTTTCGCTGCCCAGGCTGTCGCGCGCGTCGATCACCGTCACTGCATGGCCGGCACGCACCAGCGCATACGCACTCGTCAAACCGATAACGCCACCACCGATGATGCAAACCTGTGCGGCCATGCCAGCCTCCCGCCGTTGATTGAAGAAGGCTCAAGCGTAGAGGCAGGTGACAGCTCACCGACAATGAATAAAGATGGGCCACCTATAAACAAAGGTTATGGACTCGTCATGCGCTTGCGTCATATCGAAATCTTCCAGGCCATCCGCCAGACGGGCTCCATCAGCGCCGCCGCGCAGTTGCTGCATGTCTCGCAACCTGCGGTGACCAAGGTGTTGCAGCACGCCGAATTGCAGCTGGGATTTGCGCTGTTCCTGCGCGTACGCGGCAAATTGCAGCCCACGCCCGAAGCCCTGGCGCTGGAAAGCGAAGTCGAGAAAGTCACCGCAAGCCTGCAAGGCGTGCGGCGCCTGGCCAAAAGCTTGCGCCGTGAACCTGGGCAAAGCATCCGCATCGGCGCGATACCGGCGCTGGCGCTGTCACTGCTGCCGCCTTCGATTCTTGAATGGAAACGCGATTACCCGGACATCGCCTGCGAGCTGTCCAGCGACCATAGCCGCGAGTTGGTGCAAAAGCTGTTGATGCGCGAGATTGACCTGGCGTTGACGCTCAATTTCTCCGGCCACCCTGGGCTCACCACTCAGGTACTGGCCAACGGCGTACTGGTGGCGCTGGCGTCCAAGGGCTATTGGTCGGAGGCCGAACAGCATCAGCCCCTGCCGTTGGCCGAGCTGGCCGGTGCGCCGTTGATCGGCCTGTCCAGCGCCGACCCGCTGGCGGCGAAGCTGGGCAGCTACCTGGAAAATGTCGACCCGGCGCCACGGGTGACGATCTCGGTGCAAACCTATTCCCTGGCCCGTGCGATGGTCGAATCCGGCGCCGGCCTGACCGTGATCGATCCGTTTACCGCGCTCGGTGCCTCAACGGCCACCACCCACATCCGCACGCTGACACCGCCGCTGCCGATCACCCTCTACGCCCTGACCCGCGCCAACGAGCCACCGCCGCATATGCTGGCCAAGCTGCTGGAGATCTTTGGCAACCGCGCCTGTGAATGGCTCGACCGCCTCTAGGAACACCCGCATTCAAAGTACGTAATGCATGATCGCCACAAAATGCAGCAGGCTGCCGCCGATCACAAACAAGTGCCAGATCCCGTGGGAATGGCGCAAGCGGTCTTCCAGGGCAAAAAAGATAATGCCGACGGTATACAGCACCCCGCCCGACGCCAGCCAGATAAACCCGGCCGTGCCCAGCGCCGCCATCAGCGGCTTGACCGCCACCAGCACGATCCAGCCCATCACCGCATAGATCACGATTGACAGGATGCGCGCCTCCGAGCGTGGCTTGATCTCCTGCAAAATGCCGATCACCGCCAGCCCCCACACAATCCCGAACAGCGACCAGCCCCACGGCCCGTGCAGCGTCACCAGGCAAAACGGTGTGTAGCTGCCGGCGATCAACAGGTAGATCGAAAAGTGATCGACCTTTTGCATGATCTCTTTTCGCCGCCCCCGCACGCTGTGATACACCGTCGAGGCGCTGTACAGCACA
>NZ_JASLAW010000078.1 GCF_030147005.1 Pseudomonas sp. | reverse complement strand
GTGGTGGCCCAGGACGGCGCCACCGGCAAGCAGCTGGTGGCCTATGTGGTTCCGGCTGATGCCGCCCTGGCCGACCAGGCCGAATTCCGCGACACCTTGCGCCGCGCCCTGAAAACCGGCCTGCCGGACTACATGGTGCCGGCGCACTTCGTGTTCCTTGCGCAAATGCCGCTGACCCCCAACGGCAAGCTCGACCGCAAGGGCCTGCCGGTGCCGGATGTAAGCCTTATGCAGCAGGTGTATGTGGCGCCGCAAACCGAGCTGGAACGCAATATCGCCGCGGTCTGGTCCGACGTGCTGCGCGTGCCGCAAGTGGGCTTGCATGACAACTTTTTTGAGCTGGGCGGCGACTCGATCATTTCGATCCAGCTGGTCAGCCGGGCGCGTCAGGTCGGGGTGCGCTTCTCGCCCAAGGACCTGTTCCAGCACCAGACCGTGCAAAGCCTGGCGGCAGTCGCCCGTGAAGGCGAGGGCGCGGTATTGCTGGACCAGTCGGCATTGAGTGGCGAATCGCTGCTGCTACCGGTGCAACAGGCGTTTTTCGCCGATGACATCCCACAGCGCCACCACTGGAACCAATCCGTGGTGTTGCAACCACGCCAACCTTTGCAGGCACCGCTGCTGGTAGCGGCGCTCGAGGCGCTGATCGTGCACCACGATGCCTTGCGCAGCACGTTTGTGCAGGGGCCGGCGGGCTGGAGCGTGGCCTATCGAGGGGCGCAACAGCACCAGGTCGATCAGGTGCTGTGGCAGAGCCGCTTGAACACGGTCGATGAACTTGAGGCCCTGTGCGAAGAAGCCCAGCGCAGCCTCGACCTGGAGGCGGGACCGTTGTTGCGTGCGGTGCTGGCGCAGATGGCCGACGGTTCTCAGCGCTTGTTGCTGGTGATCCATCACTTGGTGGTAGACGGTGTGTCCTGGCGCATCCTGCTTGAAGACTTGCAAAGCACTTACCAGCAACTGGCCCAAGGCTCCGCCGTGCAACTGCCGGCCAAGACCAGCGCCACCCGCGCCTGGGCCGAACGCCTGCAGGCGTATGCGCGCAGCGAAACACTGCAACACGAACTGGCCTGGTGGCAGACGCAACTGCAGGGTAGCCCGTCCGACTTGCCGGGCGCCGACCCGCAAGCCAGCCTCAGCAATCACCTGGCACTGAGTGTGAGCACGCATCTGGACCCGACCTATACCCGTCGCCTGCTGCAGGACGCGCCGAGCGCCTACCGCACCCAGATCAACGACCTGCTGCTGACGGCCCTGGCCCGTGTGATCACGCGCTGGAGTGGTGAGGAATCGATGTTGATCAAGCTTGAGGGGCACGGCCGCGAAGACCTGTTCGACGAGATCGACCTGACCCGCACCCTCGGCTGGTTCACCAGCTTGTACCCGTTGCAATTGCTGCCGGCCGACACATTGGGCGGCTCCCTCAAACGAATCAAAGAGCAATTGCGCGCCGTACCCGATAAAGGCCTTGGTTTTGGCGCGTTGCGTTATTTGGGCGATGCCCAGGCCCAGCAGGTATTGGCCGCATTGCCACACCCCCGTATCACGTTCAACTACCTGGGGCAGTTCGATGCCAGCTTTGACAGCGCCGAGCAACCCGGTTTGTTTGCACCTTCCGGTGACCCCAGCGGTGCCGAGCAAAGCCCGGATGCGCCGTTGGGTAACTGGCTGGAAATCAACGGCCAGGTATATGGCGGCGAGTTGAAGCTGAATTGGAGTTTCAGCCAGGCCATGTTCGCGCAAGCGACTATCCAACGACTGGCTGATGAGTACGCCGAGGAGCTCAAGGCCCTGATTGACCACTGCTGTGAGCCCGCCAACGGGGGCGTGACACCCTCCGACTTTGCGCTGGCGAAGTTGACCCAGCAGCAGTTGGATGGCCTGGCGCTGAACGCGGCCGAGGTCGAAGATCTGTACCCGCTGTCGCCCATGCAGCAAGGCATGCTGTTCCAGTCGCTGTATGGCGATGGCTCGGGTGACTACATCAACCAGATGCGCATCGACGTACACGGCCTGGATGTACCGCGCTTTCATCAGGCGTGGCAGGCGGCGGTCGAGCGTCACGAGATCCTGCGCAGTGGTTTTATCTGGCAGGCCGAGCTGGAGCAGCCGCTGCAGGTGGTCTACAAGCAGGTGCGCATGCCGTTTATCGAGCTCGATTGGCAGGCCCATGCCAACGTCACCCAGGCCCTCGACAGCCTGGCCGAATCGACACGAGCACAAGGTTTTGTGCTGGAACAGGCGCCCCTGTTAAGCCTGACGGTGGTACGCACCGGTGCGTCGAGCCATCACTTGATTTACACCAACCACCACATCCTGATGGATGGCTGGAGCGGTTCGCAGTTGTTCGGCGACGTCTTGCAACATTATGCAGGCGAGCCATTGCCGGCGCCGACCGGCCGTTATCGCGATTACATCGCCTGGTTGCAAACCCAGGATAAAGCGCTCAGCCAGGCGTTCTGGAAAGACCAGTTGATCGATTTGCACGAACCCACACGTCTGGCGCGTGGCGCACATGTTCAGGCAGACACGGCCCTGGCGGTTAACGGTGAGCATCGCTTAAGTCTTGATGCGCCGCAGACCGAACAGCTTAAAGCGTTCGCCCAACGCAACAAAGTCACTCTCAACACCTTGGTGCAAGGCGCTTGGCTGTTGCTGTTGCATCATCACACCGGGCAGGCGACCGTGGCGTTCGGCGCCACCGTGGCAGGGCGCCCCGCGCAATTGCGTGGGATTGAACAGCAGGTCGGTTTGTTCATCAACACATTGCCGGTGGTGGCGACCCCGGATGCGCAGATGTCGGTCAGCCAGTGGCTGCAGCAGATCCAGCAGCAGAACGTAAGCGTGCGTGAGCAGGAACATACGCCGTTGTTCGAGATTCAGCGTTGGGCCGGCTTGGGCGGCGGGGCGTTATTTGACAGTATTCTGGTTTTTGAAAACTACCCGGTGTCCGAGGCACTCGAGCAGGGCGCGCCGTCGGGGCTGCGCTTTGACGCGGTGCATAGCCTGGAGCAGACCCACTATCCCTTGACCGTCCTGCTGGCGATTGGCGACAGCCTGGGCCTGGAGTTCAACTACGACCGCCAGGCCTTCAGCACGGCGCATATCCGGCGCCTGGCCGAGCACTTCCAGCAATTATTAATGGCATTGGCCGCCGATGCCTCCCAATGCCTTGGCACGTTGCCGTCCCTCGCCGCAGCCGAGCGCGAGACGGTGGTGCAGGTATGGAATGCCACTGCTGTGGAGTATCCGCTGGACCAAGCGATGCATCAGCTGATCGAAGCACAAGTGCAGCGCTCGCCGCAGGCCCCGGCGCTGGTATTCGCCGGGCACACCTTGAGCTACGCGCAGTTGAACGACCGGGCCAACCGCCTGGCCCATCGCCTGATAGCTGCTGGCGTCGGCCCTGACGTACTGGTCGGGCTGGTGCTGGAGCGCTCGATCGAAATGGTCGTGGGCCTCTTGGCGGTACTCAAGGCGGGCGGTGCCTATGTGCCGCTGGACCCGGAATACCCGCGTGAGCGACTGGCCTATATGCTTCAGGACAGCGGTGTGCAATTGCTGTTGACCCAGGCCCACCTGCAGGCGCAACTGCCGCTGCCAGCGGGCGTGCACAGCCTGGTGCTGGAAAGCGGCGATGCCTGGCTGGACGCCTTCGGCACCCACAACCCGAACGTGGCGGTGCATGGCGAAAACCTTGCCTATGTGATCTACACCTCCGGCTCCACCGGCCAGCCCAAGGGCGCCGGTAACCGCCATCGCGCGCTGACCAACCGGCTGTGCTGGATGCAGCAGGCGTACGGCCTTGATGCCCGCGACAGCGTGCTGCAGAAGACGCCGTTCAGCTTTGACGTGTCGGTGTGGGAGTTCTTCTGGCCGCTGATGACCGGTGCACGCTTGGTGGTGGCCGCACCGGGCGATCATCGTGACCCGGCCCGGCTGGTCAGCCTGATCAACGCGCACCGGATCACCACGCTGCATTTTGTGCCGTCCATGCTGCAAGCCTTCCTGCAAGACGCGGACGTCGCCTCGTGCCGTAGCCTGCAACGCATTGTGTGCAGTGGTGAAGCGCTGCCCGCCGACGCCCAGCAGCAGGTCTTCGCCAAACTGCCCGGCGCCGGGTTGTACAACTTGTATGGCCCGACCGAAGCGGCTATCGACGTGACCCACTGGACCTGTGTCGAAGAAGGCCGCGATGCCGTGCCGATTGGCCGGCCAATTGCCAACCTGGCGTGCTATGTGCTGGACGACAACCTGGAACCTACGCCGTTGGGTGTGTTGGGCGAGTTGTATCTGGGCGGGATTGGCCTGGCGAGGGGTTATCACCGTCGTCCTGCGCTGACCGCCGAGCGCTTTGTGGCCGATCCGTTCGGCAGCGGTGCGCGTTTGTATCGCACGGGCGACCTGGCGCGTTATCGCGACGATGGCGTTATTGAATACGCCGGGCGCACTGATCACCAAGTCAAACTGCGTGGGTTACGCATCGAGCTGGGGGAGATCGAAGCGCGCCTGTTGGAACACCGCAGCATCCGTGAAGCGGCAGTGCTTGCGGTCGATGGCACTCACCTGGTGGGTTACCTGGTGCTGCAACAGCCGGATGACGATTGGAAGACTTCGTTGGTTGCCCATCTGGCCGCGCAGTTGCCGGACTATATGGTGCCGGCGCAATGGGTGGTATTGGCACGGATGCCGCTGAGCCCGAATGGCAAGCTGGACCGCAAGGCATTACCCAAGCCAGAGGCCCCCGGCACCGAGCAGTATCAGGCACCCCGCAGCGAGATCGAGCAGCAGGTCGCGGCGATCTGGAGCGAGGTGCTGGACGTGGAACGCGTAGGGTTGCACGACAACTTCTTCGAACTGGGCGGTCATTCGTTGCGGGTGCTGATGCTCAAGGAGCGCATCCGCAAGGTCAGCGGCGTGAACCTGTCGGTCAGCCAGTTGATGCTTAATCCGACCGTGGCGGGTCAGGTCAAATGCTTGCAGGGCGATAACAGAACTTCGTTGATCGTCAAACTCAACCAGCAGACTGAAGGCACGCCATTGTTCCTGTTTCACCCAAGCTTTGGGTCGGTGCATTGTTACACCGCGATTGCCCTGGCACTGCGCGAGCAGCGCCCGGTATTTGGGGTGGTGTGCCGTGCATTGGCCGAGGAAGGCGCGGCGGTACCGCAGTGGCAAGTGATGGTCGAGGACTACACCGCACAATTGCTGATGGCCCAACCCCAGGGTGCATTTCGCCTGGCTGGATGGTCGCTGGGTGGCAACCTGGCGATGGAAGTGGCCTACGCCCTGGAGCAAGCGGGGCGCGAGGTGGAGTTTGTGGGGTGGATCGACGCCGCGCCACCGCAGTGGGTTAAACCTTACTGGGATGCGGTGGAACTCGGAGAAGGTCGTGAGGTTTCGGCTAACGAGCGCCGCGCCGCTCTGTTGGGCGTAATGTTCCCTGAGTTCGCCGATGCGATACAGCTGGCCTGGGAGCAATGCCAGCGCGATGCCGAGGATGAAGCGGGACAATGGCGAGTGTTCGTGAGCTGGGCCGAGCAGGCGCTGGGTGAAACCTTCACCGCGATCAAGGAGCAGTTGCTGCATGGTAACGAAGCGCAGATTTCCTGGGACGTCGACCGTGCGATGAGCGAACGGATGGTTGCCGCCGACTTCAAGCCGATCAGGGCGCCTGTCAGTTGCTGGTGGGCATCCATGAGCCGGGCAGGGCGCTTCAAGGCGTTGATCGAGCAGCAGATGGCGACCGTGATCAGCCAGGGGCGCATCGAGCGTTCGGTGATGATAGAGACGGACCATGACGGGATTATCGACAGTGCCGTGTTCATCACAAGCTTGGCGGACGCGATGGGGTAACCCGTCGCTTTCAAGGTGATCGGACCAACTGAATGTGGGGGCTGGCTCCCCATTTGATCTCTCTGAGTGTTCGTGGCTGTGCCCGACCCAGACAAAAAACGCCCGGTGAGGGTCAACTCTCACCGGGCGTTTGGTCGATCAAGGTGTGCGGTCAGAAGTCCCAGCGGGTACTGACCATCACGTTACGCGGCTCACCGTAAACGGCGGAATTATAGAAGCCGACGTTGGTGTAATAGGACTTGTCGAAAATATTGTTGAAGTTGAGCGTCGCCGACAGGTTCTTGGTCACCTGGTAGCGAGTCATCAAGTCCACCAGCCAGTAGGATTGCTGAGTGATGTCCTGATTGGTTTCGAGTGACCCGTTCCAGATCTCGTTCCAGCCCTTGGTCTGCCAGCGCACGCCGCCGCCGACCGTGAACTTGTCCAGGTCACCCTTGAGCTTGTAGGTGGTATTCAGGTTGACCTGGTGCTCGGGTTCGAAGGTGGAAATTTTCTTGTCATTGTCATCGCGCACGATTTTGTGGGTGTAACCACCTTGTACTTGCCAACCCGGGCTCAACTCACCGGTGATTTCCGCTTCGTAGCCTTTGGTCACGGCCTTGGAGCCTTTGGATGCATAGTTTTGCGGGGTTGGCGTCTGATTGTTGTACGCATCGTCGGAGATCGCACGGTTGGTCTCATGCACTTCGAAGTAAGCGATGCTGGTGTTCAGGCGGCCATCGAAGAACTCGCCCTTAAGGCCAATCTCGTAGTTTTGGCCTTCGTCCGGTTCCAGCAGTTTTTCGTTGCGGTCCTTATCGTTACTTTCCTGAGGCTGGAAAATATCGGTGTAGCTGGCGTATGCCGAGAAGTTGTCGTTGAGGTCGTAGATCACCCCGGCATAAGGAATGAAACGCCCGGTTTCCTTGTAGGAAGGATTGTTACCAGTGACGTGATAGTTGGCCACGCGCCCGCCGAGGATCACGTTCAGGTCATCCATGACGTTCAAGCGTGTGGTCACGTAGTAACCCGTCTGGCGGATGGTGTCGTCGATGTACTGCCGGGCCGGGCCGTGGATAGGCTTGGCGAGGTGACCGTTCCAGTTATAGAAATCGACTTTGTTGCCGCCTGGCCATTCCGGCGACCAGTAACCCTTGCCCTGCCAGCGCGAAGTACCGACCGAGCCGCCCACCACCAGTTCATGCTCGCGGCCGAACAGGCTGAAAGGCCCGGTGGCGTAGAGGTCGGCGGAGGTGCTTTTAGTTTCGCCAGTGTACTTCTGCCCGTTGATCTCGGCGGTGCCATCGGCTGCCGGCTGGATGAACTGAATCGAACCGAGGTCGGCGTGGTAGCCGTTGATCTTGTGGTCGAGTTGGAACTTGGTTACCCAGCCGTCGCCCAGATCATGCTCAATCATGGCGAATGCGGTACGGGTGTTCTGCTCCCAGGAACTCCAGGTGGTGCCGTTGTTGTAGGAGCGCGGCATCTTGTTGATGCTGCCGTTGGAGTTGACCAGCGGGAAGGAACCGGACCAACTCGAACCCTGAGGAATGTTGTCCTGGTAGTCGAAGCCCACGGTCAGCAGCGTGTCGGGGGACAGGTCGAATTCGGTAATGCCGTAGTAGGTTTCGGTCTTGCGCGAGTAGTGGTCCATGAACGTCTTCTTGTCCTGGTACGCGGCGACCGCACGCCCACGGATATTGCCGCTGTCGGTCAGGGGGCCGCTGACATCCACTTCACTGCGGTAGTTGTCCCAGGAACCGGCGCCCAGTTGCACATGCCCCTTGAAATCCGAGGTCGGCTTCTTCCGGATCAGGTTGATGGTTGCCCCGAGGGAGCCGGCACCGTTGAGCAGGCCGGTAGCACCCTTTAGCACTTCGACGCGGTCGTAGATCGCCATGTCGCTCAAGGTATTGCCCGCCGAATAACCGACGTTGCGCACGGTGGAAGGAATGCCATCGTACTGGAAGCTGTTGACCGAGAAGCCACGGGAATAGTAGTTGGTGCGGTCGCTGTCGTAGGCCGACACCGTAATGCCTGGGGTGTGGCGCATCACGTCGTCAATGTTGTTGAGGCCGAAGTCCTCGATGTGCTGGCGAGTGACTACCGTGATCGACTGCGGCGTTTGCCGGGGTGTCAGGGTCAGACGGGTGGCGGTGGCGATGGTGCCCGGGGTATAGGAGCCCGAACCTTCGGTGATGTTGCCCAGATAGTTGGCTGTGACCTCGGTCGGGCTCAGTTCCAGGCCGCCACCAGCGCCGGCGGCGGCCACTATCAAGGTGTTGCCGTTGAGGTTGTAGGTGGTTTTGCTGCCTGCCAGCAACGCATCAATGGCCTGCTGCGGCTGCAGCTTGCCCTTGATCGCACGGCTGCTCTTACCCTGCACATCGCCAGGGCTGTACAACACCTGCACATCGGTCTGGCGACCAAATTCCTGAAGCGCGCTACCCAGCGGCTGTGCGGGAATGTTCAACTCGATCTCCTGGGCCTGTACAGAGCCTGCAATCGGCAGCGACACCGCCAGTGCCAGGGCACTCGGGAGAAGGTTCATGTTCAGGGCCCTGCGCAGGGATAGCGCTCTGCTCAGGGGGCTGAGACCGAGTCGTGCTGGCATGGATGCTTTCTCTTCAAGGCTTTAAGTGGGCAGTTATAGTATCTATTGAGGTTAATTATCATTACCGCTAGTGGGACGTTCCTGCCTGGAAAAACCGGAAAAGAAAATTCATGCCGGCTCCATCTCGTGTACCACCTGGCCCGCACGCAGCCGCACCAACTGATCGGCGATGTCGAAATAACGGTCATCGTGGCTGATCACGATGATGGTTTTGCCCAGGCGTTTGAGGTCCGGCAACAGCTCGGTGTAGAAGATCCGGCGGAAGGCCGGGTCCTGGTCCGCGGCCCATTCGTCGAACACCAGCACCGGACGTTCTTCCAGCCAGGCGTTGACCAATGCCAGGCGTTTGCGCTGGCCGGTGGAGAGGTCGGTGGTGCTGAACACGCCGTCCTTGACGCTTACCTTGTGTGCGATTTCCAGGCGTTCCAGGTATTTAGTGGCGCTGTCCAGGGACTGGGTGGCGCTGCCCTGGACCAGGTCGTCGAACAGGTAGTAGTCGGAAAACACCGTGGTGAACAGCTGGCGATAGTCATCGCGCTCGGGGCCGGTGACCGCTTCGCCATTCAGGCGAATCTCGCCGGCCTGAGGTGGGTAAAGGCCCAGCAGCAGTTTGATCAGGGTGGTTTTGCCGCTGCCGTTTTCACCGACGATAAACACGATGTCGCCTTGCTGGATGCTCAGGTTGATCGGCCCCAGCTGGAACGGCTCGCTGCCCTCGACCGCGGGCGGGCTGTAACTCACGCCGCGCAGTTCGAGGCTGTTGACCACCGGTTTCGGCGCTTCGCTGTCGTCCATCAACAGGTGCGGTTCGGGCGATGAAAAACGCTCCGACAGTTCGCTGATACGGCCAAAGGCAATCTTGGCCTTGCCCACCACCGGCAGGTAACCGAGCAAATGTTCCAGCGGGCCTTTCATGTACAGCAGCACCAACACGAAGCCGGTGATCACCGTCGGGTCCGGGTTGGGGTTGTACGCCTGAATCGCCAGGGCCAGGCCGATGACCACGAAGAACAGCATCGAGCCGAAGGTCTTGGCGAGGATATAGATGTTGACCGAACGCACCTGGATATCGCTGATGCGGTCGGCGGTTGCCTGGATGCGGTGGGTGTACATGCGAAAGCGCCGTGGCCGGTGCATGCGCAGCTCCTTGGCGCCGGACGCGATTGCGTTGTAGTGACGCTGCAACTCATCTTCATGGCTGCGCGCCAGGTCGAAGCCCTGGATGCCTTTGCCGCCGGCGATAAACTGCACGGCGCTGCCGATAATGATCGCCACCACCATCATCAGAAACATCGGCACCGACAGGTAAGCCAGGTAGCCCAGGCAACCGAGGGTGACCGTGGCGGCGATGGCCAGGGGCGTGAACGCGAAGGAGAAGTCGCTGATGGTGTCGACGTCGTGGGTCAGCACCGGGATCAGACGGTGGGAACGATAGCGCTCGATCTGGCCGATGGGCGCCGACAGCACCTTTTCGCCCAGGTCCTTGCGCAGGGCGGCGATGATCCGTTGCCCGACGTAGTTGGTGCCGATGTCGGAAATGATCGAGCTGAGCAGCGCCACCACGCACAGTGCCGCAAAGGTCAGGACCACGCCCTGGGTCATGCCGGCCGCCGAATGCAGCGCGTTATTGATGGTCGCCAGCAGCAACGTAATGGCCAGGCCGCCCACCATGCCCAGGGCAACGGATACCGTCACAATGGTGCGAAAGGGCCGGAGCAGGGCGAGCAAACCTTTGAAGGCGCCGCGTTTGGGGTCGGTCATAAATACATCCCGGAGAGTGAAAAGAGGGGCTGGGCACACAGACCCTTACCCATGACAAACGAAGTGTCGGCGCGACTATTTAGCGTGGTGTGCCGGGCGGTGTCGGCGCTGGATAAATTGCGCGGGGGCTGGTTCGTTCTTGTTGTGCAGGTGTACGGGTATTCACGCCGTACGTATTCCTTCAGCGAGAGCGAGACAATGACGAAAAAGAACCTGGTGTATGTGTGGTCCCTGAGAAACGCCGCCGCCGACAAGGCCGGGCAGCCGGTGGCCTATAAAGGCCATGAGCGCTACATGAAGTCGGTGCTGGAGTTTCTGGTGGGCTCGCTCAACGACACCGCGCTGGGCGAGGCCTACAACCTGGTCGGGGTGGTGTATGACGATGATGAGAAAAACCCGCGCGACCAGCAGTTGGTGGCGGACTATGGTTTTGCCTGCAAGCCGGGTCGCCAATGGCTGTATCCGGCGGATTTGCGTGTGCAAGGCAAATTGGTCAATGACCTGTTGCTGAGCGTGCCGTCCACCTATCGCCGCCTGCCCCGGGGCAGTGCCGAGCATATCGCCGGCAAGCAGGATTTCGAGCGGCGCCTGCATGACGTGCTGGTTGAGCTGAAGGCAGACATCGTGGTGCTCGATGGTTTACTGGTGATCCTCGATGACCTGGTGCGCCCAGGTGCGCCGTTTGCGCGGCGTATCATGAACATTCATCCGGGTATCACGCGTATCGAATCGCCTTACGAGCGCCGTGGCGCCTATGCCACGTGGAATGCGTTGTATGGAGCGCGGGGGCAGACGGTGGTGGACTGGGCGACCAAGGCCACCACGCCCTCGGAGCCGCTGTACCTCACCGGCGCGTCGTTCCACTATGTGGATAACGGCATTGATTCCGGCGAAGTGTTCCACGACGTGTTGAAGACCGAGATTTCGCCGGAAGACACTATCCTCGAACTGCGCTGGAACAACTTCAACAACAGTCTGTTCCCGGCGTTGCATGAAGGCTTGGTGCTCTTGGCTCAGAAAGGCTGAATACACTCTTGGAGCGGTAAGGAACTCAAAAGTGGGAGGGGGCTTGGATGAGCCTAGGTCTCTACGCAACTTTGAGCGCGGCACTGAACCTGTGGCGAGGGAGCTTGCTCCCGCAGCGGCCTGCCAGCCGACCCGGATGCCGGGTTGGTTCGAGTACATATCCATTGTTCAGGTAACGGCCGCTATGGGTTCCGCTTTTACAGCGGATCACTTTTGGAAAAGAGTCCCAAAAGTAACCAAAAAGGCTCTTGCCCCACCACTCGGCACCTCGCTTAGGCTCGGTGTGCCCGTGATCCGACGTTGATTTTTTTTGGGGGGGGGGCGCCGCCACGCGCCATCCATGGCACGGGGCGGCTAAGCCTGCATCCCCGCCGGTTTACCCCTCAAAATCAATATCGAATTGCGGCCAGCGTGGGTTAACGGGGCGCCTCGGATCAAGATCAAAAACAGAGCAAGAGCGAGTCAGGACAGTCAGTTGTGTAGATACCTATGCCCCGATGAGGGAGTGTCAGTGCACGCTTCTTTGCCTGACCTGCCGCCATCGGGGCAAGCCCCTTCCCACATTGGGTTGGTATGGCTTAGAGGTCGCGCACTACGCGAAACCCGATCCAGTCGCCCCGCGTTTGCGGGTAGATGTTGTTGCGGTTGCCTGAACGGGAAAACACCGGCGCCTCGCCCCAGTCATTGCCGCGAATCTGATAGGCCTCACAGTTGGGCTCCACCCAGGCACTGCCGTCATTCGGTGCACCGATGTAGTTCGCGTGCTCGCAATCGGCAACCCGCTCGTACACGTTGCCGTGCATGTCATACATGCCGAATGCGTTCGGCGGGTAACTGCCCACCGGCGATGAATAGCTGTAGCCGTCCGCCGGGCCGTAGGTGTTGGCGTGTTTGGCGATGCTATAGCCCTTGCCTTCGTCGAACGGGAAGGGGAACGGCCCGCTGGTGCCGGCGCGGGCCGCGTATTCGCGTTGGGCTTCGCTGACCATGTGGTACTGCTGGCCGGTCTTTTTCGACAGCCAGGCCACGTAGTTTTTAATGTCGTCCATGTCCATGCACACCGCCGGCTGGCGCGGCCCCTGGGGATAGCGCGGCTTGCTGGCGATGCATTCGCGGCCGGGGCGGTCATCGCCATTGGCGATCTTGACGCCGCTCTGGCGCACATAGCTGTCCCACTCGCCTGCGGTGATGTGGAAACGGCTCATGGCGAAGGGCTTGGCGAAAGTCACTTCATGCATCGGGCCTTCGTCGGGTTCGCGGCCGACTTCGTCTTGCGGAGTGCCCATGGTGAAGGCCCCGGCGGGCAGTACCACCATTTCGGGGCAGTCCTTGCAGTCTTTGAACACCTTGCCCGGTTGGGGGGCGGCAGCCTGGGCCGGGCCGGGAAGCAGGGCGCCGAGAGCGGTCAATGCCAGTGCGCTCAGCAGGGGGAGTTGTGACGCAGTCATAGGGGCCTCTCATTCAAGGGGGAAGTGGCTTTCACAGCCGCTGGGCCAGTAACGTCATGAAGCGCTGAATTTCGTCGGACGAGTTGAGCAGGCCGGGGGAGGTGCGGATCACCGGGCCGACGTCGCGATCCACGGCGTCGATCACCACACGGCTCTTCATCATGTAGCTCGCCACCGCATCGCTGTCCTGGCCCTTGACCCGAAAGAAGGTGAAGCCGGCTGACAGTTCAGGGCTGCGCGGCGTGACCAGTTCGATCTTGGGATGGGCCAGCAATTGTTCTTTCAATTCGGTGTTGAGGGCGTGGATGCGCGCTTGTACCGCCGCTTTGCCCAGTTGCAGGTGCAGCTTGAAGGCTTCGTCGGCCGCCCAGCGGTGTTCGAAGGCGTGGTAGCCGCCGGGGGTCATGGTGGTGGCGAAATCCTTGTCTTCGGAGAAGGTCGGCACCATTGGCGTGACGTATTTGTTCTCAGCGTCGCGAGCGCACACCAGCCCGGTGCCGCGCGGGCCGAACATCCACTTGTGGGTGCCGGCGATGAAAAAGTCGCAGTGCATGGCTGGGAAGTCGAGGTTTTCCACGCCGAAGCCGTGTACGCCGTCGACCACATAGAGAAGGCGGTCGCTGTCGTCGCGGTTGCGGTTATGTTCAGCCGCCAGCTTGCCGATTTCGCCGATGGGCAATTTGACACCGCTGCCCGACTGCACCCAGGTCATGCCCAGCACGCGGGTGTTGGGGCGGATATTGCGCTGGATAGTGCCCAGCACTTCGTCCACGGACACGCGACTGGCGCTGTCGAACAGCCTGATACGGCGCACCTGGGTGCCTTCCCTGCGCACGCGAAAATCCAGCACGTTTTGCGTCGCGTAATGCTCATGCTCGGTGGTGAGAATCTCCTGGTCCGCGCGCACCTTGATCCCGCCGTAGATCATCGCCAGCCCCTCGGAGGTGCTGCCGGTCAGGGCGATCTGTGCCGGTGTGGCGTTCAAGTAACGGCCGGCCCACTCACGCACCTGGCCTTCGCGTTTCCAGGTTTCCTGCAGGTCCCAGTCCATTGCCAGGCCAGGGTTGCGGTCGATTTGGGCGCGGTAGCGTTCGATGGCCTCGCGCACCGGCCTGGGGTGCGACGCCACCAGGAAGTTGGAAAAATGCAGGTAATCCGGGTCCTGGTTGAACAGTTGTTTCAGTTCCGTCCATGGGTCATTCGTGGTGGCTGCCAGCGCCTTTGGGATCAGCGCGGAGCCCAAAGGCAGACTGGCGGCAAATACGCCAGCCTGCTTGAGAAAGGTACGGCGGTCGGTCATGGGCTTACTTCGTGATGGGCCAAGGGTCTGGCGGCTTTTTGAACCTGGTCCCACACGCGCAGGAAGTTACCGCCCCAGAGTTTGGCGATGTCGGCTTCGGAGTAGCCGCGCTGGATCAGCTCGGCCGTGACGTTGCGCGCCTCGCCGACGTTCTCCCAGCCCTGGAGGCCGCCGCCGTCGTTGAAGTCCGAGGCGATGCCGACGTGGTCGATGCCGATCTTGCGCACGGTGTAGTCGATGGCATCGCCCCAGTCCTTGAGGGTCGCCTTGGGTTCTTCCTCGAGAATCGCGTACAGCTCGCTGGCGTACTGGCCGAAGCGCTGTTCGGACCACGCGGCGATGATCGCATCGCCCGGCATCAAGGCCATCGCCAGGTTGGGCAGTGGCGGCAGGTCGAAGCGCGCGCGCAGGGCGTTGAGCTTGTCCTGGGTCGGCTGGCTGAGGGGGCGCAGGTAGGCTGGGAACCCCACCACCTGCACCACGCCGCCGCTGTGCTTGATCAGTTGCAGTTCCTTGTCGCTGAGGTTGCGCGGGATGTCCACCGACGCCCGCGGTGCCGAGTGGGAGGCCACCATCGGCGTACGGCTCAACTGTGCGACCTGTTCCAGGGCCTTGGTCGACATCTGCGACACGTCGATGATCACCCCCAGGTCATTGAGGCGCTGCACCGCCTGCCGGCCGATGGGTGACAGGCCCTCGAGGGCGTCGGTGGTGTCATTGAAAAACGGCAGCGGGCGCGACGAATCCGACCAGGCGTTATTGCCGATGTAGCTGAAGCCGAACATGCGCATGCCGCGTGCGGCCCACAGGTCCAGCTGATTCAGGTCGTTACCCAGCGGGTAGGCGTTGAGCATGCTGATAAAGATGGCGAACTTGCCCTCGCCGTGCAGGCGGCGCATGTCGTCCGGGGTGTAAGCGATGCCCACCTGGTTGGGGAAATCGCGGACCATGGCGGAGATGATTTTGTAGCGCACCTCCTGCTCGTGGCGCGCCTCTTCGACAAAGCCGTCGGTGGGCTTGTGCGGCGCGTTGGGACCGTTCCAGATTTCCGGCCAGCCGAAGATCGTCAGGGCCGCGCCGGACAATCGGCCGCGCGATGCTTTGGCCAGGTCGAACTGGCCGCTGCCATCCTGGTCGGCTTCGTTGCCGGCGGTGCCGAAATCCATGGGCACGGTGATATGGCTGTCGAATGACAATAGGCGATCCTGCATCTCATTGGCCTGCTTGATCACCTCCAGCGGGTAGCCGGCGTTGCCCTTGAACCAATGCTCCCAGACCAGAAAGCCGGCCCCGGCAGCGACGGCCAGTACCAGGGGCAGGCCGATATACAGCGCCTTTTTCGAACGTGGTTTTGTCATTGCCATCTCAGTCAGTTGAGGCCTTTGCTATCAGGGAAGAACGAGCGACGGCGGGGGAAATTTAGCGGCGCCGCCGTGGCGGTAAATTTCCCCGTGTTGCAAACGTTCTAGCTCTGATTAAGCCGTTTCCTAAGGTAGACAATGACGATCTCTCGACGTGGGTTCATCGCAGGCCTGGCGCTGACCGGCGCGGCCGTGCCTGCGGCCTTTTACGCCCATCGCGAGCTGACGCGGGAAGAAGAATTCCCGATCACCCCCGGCGAAGCCACGGTCGACCTGGCCGACACTCAGGGCCAGCAGCTGGCGAACACCTTGCGCGGCGTGTGGAGCCTGCGCCTGGAAGGCCGCGATGCAGGGCTCAAGGGCTTGCCGTCGCAGGGCCTGGAGCTGCTGCTGGATATCGCCCCCCGTGGCCGTGGCCTGCGCGGCTACCTGGACACCGCCGAGAACCTGCGCGCCGACGGCGAGCCGCGCTATCGCGTATTGGGTGATCTGCTGACGGGCGAGGGCGCCTTGCTCTATTGGCGGCTGATCGACCGTGATTCGGCGGCGGGTATTCCGGCTTATGAATTCAAGATGACCCTCGATGAAGTCTGGGCCGACTTCGGCAATGCCGGCAGCGGCACCCTCAGCGGGCAGGTCCTCGACCTTGAGCGACCCTTGGCGCTGACCGAGCACGACCACCGTTTTATCGCCCACAAACAGCTGTTCCCCGAAGCCCGCCAGCGTATCGGCCTCAACCCAACTCTGCTGGCGTGGCTGACTGCCCCCGAACATCGCCTGTTTCACCAGCTATGGCACGCCACCCGTGACCAATGGCACAAGCTTTCCGAGGAAAAGCGCGAGGCCCTGCGCGGCATCGGCTGGCAACCCGGGCCGCGTGGCCGGGAGCGCGATGCACGGGGCAAGCGCAAGGACCGTAACGGCTCGGGCATCGACTTTTTCTTTATGCACCGCCACATGCTCGGCACTGCGCGCTCCATGCAGGACCTGCCGTCATGGCAGTATTTTCCCGAGCCCCAGCCGGCGCTGGAGCGCGATCGCCTGGGCTTCGTGCGTTACTTCGACAACCACGACGGCTTTGCGCTGCCGCCGTGCTGGTCGGCGCCGGATGACGCCGATTACACCCAGTGGGTCAGCGACATCAAGGCTGCCGAGACGTACCACAGTAATTTCCAGGTGTGGGAATCCCAGTACCGCGACCCGCGCTACCTGGCTAAATTGACCCTGGGCCAACTGGGCTCGGAGATGGAACTGGGCCTGCACGACTGGCTGCACATGCGCTGGGCCTCCGTGCCGCGCGACCCGTCCAACGGCGCCCCGGTACCGTTTGCCCGCGACCCTGCGGATTTTGCTGCGCGCTGGTACGCGCCGGAGAACGACTTCCTCGGCGATCCGTTTTCATCCCATGTGAACCCGGTGTTCTGGCATTTCCATGGCTGGATCGATGACCGTATCGAAGACTGGTGTCGCGCCCACGAACGCTTCAACCCAGGCGAGGTGACCCGGCTTGAGGTCAACGGCGTCGCCTGGTTTGCGCCAGGGCGTTGGGTGGAAGTAGGCGACCCCTGGCTCGGTCCGGACACCCACGGCTGCAGCACCACGCCGGGCTTGCAGCAGGGCCGCTCGATGGAAATGGACCCGGAAATCATGAAGCTGGGCCTGCGCATCACTTTCGGTGCCGATGAAGAACGGCTCAAGGGCCTGTTCAAGCGCGTACCGCAACGGCCCTGGTATGCGCGGCATTTGAAGATCAAGCGCCCAGCGTAAGGTTTACCCGCATACCTGTGGCGAGGGAGCTCGCTCCCGCGACGGCCTCCCGGTCGACACGGGCTGTGTGAGTGGGCAGGTTCAGGACTGCTGCGCAGTCCAACGGGAGCAAGCTCCCTCGCCACAAAGTGAGGGGCCTGGCACTCGCCCCTTGCCACAAAGTGAGGCGCCTGACACCCGCCCCCTGCCACAAAGTGAAGCGCCTGACACCCGCACCTTATCGTTTGCAAACATGCTTGAAAGCACAAATCGGAGACGAAAAAAACCGGCTGATCAGGCCGGTTCGGGGTGCCCCTTCAACAGCAGGGGTTATACGCATCACTTTCGGCGCCGATGAAGAACGGCTCAAGGCCTGTTCAAGCGCGTACCGCAACGGCTCTGGTATGCGCGGCATTTGAAGGTCAAGCGCCAAGCGTAAGGTTTACCTGTATACCTGTGGCGAGGGAGCTTGCTCCCGCGACGGCCTCCCGGTCGACACGGGCTGTGTGAGTGGGCAGGTTCAGGACTGCTGCGCAGTCCAACGGGGGCAAGCTCCCTCGCCACAAAGTGAGGGGCCTGACACCCGGCCCTTGCCACAAAGTGAGGCGCCTTACACCGGCACGTTAGCGTTTGCAAACCTGCTTGAAAGCACAAATCGGAGACGAAAAAAAACCGGCTGATCAGGCCGGTTTGGGGTGCCCCTTCAACAGCAGGGGTTATACGCATCACTTTCAGCGCCGATGAAGAACGGCTCAAGGGCCTGTTCAAGCGCGTACCGCAACGGCCCTGGTATGCGCGGCATTTGAAGGTCAAGCGCCAAGCGTAAGGTTTACCCGCATACCTGTGGCGAGGGAGCTTGCTCCCGCGACGGCCTCCCGGTCGACACTGGCTGTGTGAGTGGGCAGGTTCAGGACTGCTGCGCAGTCCAACGGGAGCAAGCTCCCTCGCCACAAAGTGAGGGGCCTGACACTTGCCCTCTTGCCACAAAGTGAGGGGCCTGACACTTGCCCCCTTGCCACAAAGTGAGGCGTCTGACACCCGCACGTTAGCGTTTGCAAACCTGCTTGAAAGCACAAATCGGAGACGAAAAAAAACCGGCTGATCAGGCCG
>NZ_JASLAW010000063.1 GCF_030147005.1 Pseudomonas sp. | reverse complement strand
TCGCGGGCAAATCAGTTAAGAAGCAGCCCTTCACCGTGGCGACGGAGCTTGCTCCCGCTGGGTCGCGAAGCGGCCCCAGGAATATGGGACTGCTAACGCAGTCCAGCGGGAGCAAGCGCCCTCGCCACAGGTTCAGCGGCGCACCCAACGTTACGTAGATACCTATGCCGCGATCGCATCAGCCGCTCCACCGCAACCCGCTCCTGTCACACCCTGCCTCATCTTCGGTTATGCTCGCCCTTCGTCGTGTATAAACGGAGCCCCCATGACCGCAGCCCGCCTGCTTCTCCCCCTGAGCCTTGCCCTGCTGACCGCGTGCGCCAGTGCGCCGAAGCAAAACGTCACCGTGGACGATCAGAGCGCCTGCCCGCTCCCGCTTAAAATCGGGCAAAACCTCATCCTTACCCTGCCCAGCAATCCCACCACCGGCTACCGCTGGGCCATCCAGGATTCGGCCGGCGGCGTGTTGCGCGCCTTGAGCCCGGAGGTGTACAGCAGCAGCGAGTCCGGCGTGATCGGCGGCGGTGGCCAGTCCACCTGGCGCTTCCAGGCATTTGCCGCAGGGCAAGGCCGTTTGCGCCTGACCTCCCAGCAACCATGGGAACCCGAGGCCGAGCCCGTCGAGACCTTCGACTGCGCCATTACGGTGAACTGATCCACCAGGTGCATCTATCCCAGGCTTTATCTGGCGCAAAAACGTCTATAAAACTGGTATTTATGACAGTTATGGGCGTTGGGCACGCCCTGTACCCTCTAAGAACACCGCCGCAATCCGGCCGGCGCGTGGGTAAAGAGGATTCGATCATGCCCCCCCGTACTTATGAGCCAGTGGAAGGCGTATTCACCGCAACCGTCAACACCGTCGCCAATTTCAAGGCGGACAAAATTTATTGGAGCGCAGGCGACGAGCTGATTATTGTGGGGGTCGATGAAAACTCAGAAGGCCCTTTACGCCTCATAGAAATGCGCCTGGCGCCTGATATACCGAACGGCAGGCATTCCTATCCAGGGGAGCAGATCCGCCAACTTAACGTTGCCGCGAACACTGCGCCCGCGCACTATTTGACTGACAGCGGCTATGTGGACGTTGATTTTGACCGTGAACATAACGCCTACAAAGGGACGCTTGAAATCAAAGCAACGGACCTCTTTTCGT
Organism: Pseudomonas sp.; assembly: GCF_030147005.1. Taxonomy (GTDB): domain Bacteria; phylum Pseudomonadota; class Gammaproteobacteria; order Pseudomonadales; family Pseudomonadaceae; genus Aquipseudomonas. The sequence goes on along the minus strand of NZ_JASLAW010000063.1, from coordinate 5,666 downwards.
CAAAAACCATCGAGGTGGTGGCTGCATTTTGTTTTTCCACGGGCACTATTCCCAGCCTCAAGCACAAATAGTGGCGCGTGTTCCCACCGCCCCGGCCGATCCGTAGGGGCGGTGAATCCATGACTGCCCTTGACGTCGCGGTTTATCAGACAACCCGCGCATCCCACGACTAACTTGGCTAAAATGCCGGCCTTTCCCCCTCGTCGCCGGAACAACCGTGAGCAAAGAACCCGATCGCCTATTCGCCCAGCCCCTGCCCCAGGTGCCGGACTTCGCCTTTAACGAGGACGTGGTGCGGGTGTTCCCGGACATGATCAAGCGCTCGGTGCCCGGTTACCCGACCATCGTCGAAAACCTCGGCGTGCTCGCCGCGCAGTTCGCCCAGCCGGGCAGTGTGCTGTATGACTTGGGCTCCTCCCTGGGCGCCGTGACCCAAGCCCTGCGCCGCCATGTGCGCACCGAGGGTTGCCGGGTGATCGCGGTGGATAACTCGACGGCGATGGTCGAGCGCTGTCGCGAATACCTCAACGGCCAGGATTCGATGTTCCAGGAACTGCTGCCGGTGGAGGTGATCGACGGCGATATTCTCGCCCTGCAGTTCCAACCGGCCTCAGTGGTCGCGCTGAACTTCACTCTGCAATTCATCGCCCCCGATGAGCGCCTGGCATTGCTGGGGCGCATCCGTCAGTCGCTGCTGCCGGGCGGTGCACTGATCCTCTCGGAAAAGCTGCGCTTCGACGATGCCGAGGAACATGGGTTGCTGACCGACCTGCATATCGCGTTCAAACGCGCCAACGGCTACAGCGAACTGGAAATCGCCCAGAAGCGTAGCGCCATCGAAAACGTCATGAAGCCCGACAGCCTCGAAGAACACCGCGAACGCCTGCTGGCGGCCGGGTTCTCGAAAGTCGTGCCGTGGTTCCAGTGTCTTAACTTTGCCTCGTTGATTGCCTTGCCATGATTGATTTGTCTCCCCTCGCCCGCCATTTGGTAGGCACTCCTTTGGCCGTGTGGGCCCAAGGCCTGCAAGCGCAGCTCGATAGCAAGATGGAAAAAGGCCATGGCGACCTGGAGCGCTGGCAAAGTGCATTGGACGCGTTGCCCGCCATCCTGCCGACGCACATTGACTTGCTCAATGGCCTGGTGCTGGACACCGACTGCGACGACGCCACCCGCACGCAAATGCACAGCGCGCTGATGGGCCTGAGCCCGTGGCGCAAGGGGCCGTTCCACCTGTTCGGCGTGCATGTGGACACCGAATGGCGCTCGGACTGGAAATGGTCCCGCGTGGCGCCGCACCTGGATTTGAAGGGCAAGCGCATCCTCGATGTAGGCTGCGGCAACGGCTATTACATGTGGCGCATGCTCGGCGCCGGCGCCGACAGCGTGATTGGCGTGGACCCGAACTGGCTGTTTTTCTGCCAGTTCCAGGCGGTGCAACGTTACCTGTCAGCCCCCAGGGCCTGGCACTTGCCGTTCCCGTTCGAAGACTTGCCGGCGAACCTTGAAGGGTTCGATACCGTGTTTTCCATGGGCGTGTTCTATCACCGTCGTTCGCCGATCGAGCACTTGCTCGCGCTGAAAGACACGCTGGTCAAGGGCGGTGAGCTGGTACTGGAGACCCTGGTGATCGAAGGCGATCAGCAACAGGTGCTGGTGCCGGAAGATCGCTACGCGCAGATGCGTAACGTGTGGTTCCTGCCGTCGGTGCCAGCACTGATGTTATGGCTGCGCCGTGCGGGCTTCAGTGACGTGCGTTGCGTGGATGTAAGCGTGACCACGGTCGAGGAACAGCGCGGGACGGCGTGGATGAAGTTCCAGTCGTTGAGTGACTTCCTTGATCCGCAGGATCACAGCAAGACCATTGAAGGGCTGCCGGCGCCGATGCGGGCGGTAATCATCGCCAGAAAATAAACCAGCTTGGCGTGGATAAGCGCAGGGCAAAGTGGGGAGACGCTTGCCCTCTTGCACATGTTGCCCTCCGTGTTCTTCAAAGCGCAGGCTTGGCTCGACGAGCTTTGAAGAATTCGCTCAATACCTTGCCGCACTCTTCGGCCAGTACCCCACCTTCAAACAGTACCCGATGGTTGAGAAACCCCTGGGTAAAAAACTGTCCCTGGCTCTGCACGATCCCCGCCTTCGGTTCCAGCGCGCCGTACACCACCCGCGCCACCCGTGAATGCACGATCAGCCCCGCGCACATGCTGCACGGCTCCAACGTCACATACAGCGTGCTGCCCGGCAGGCGGTAATTGCTGAGCGACTGCGCCGCCGTACGAATCGCGACCATCTCGGCGTGGGCGCTGGGGTCATTGCCGCTGATCGGGCAGTTGAAACCGCGACCGATGATCTCACCGTCCTGCACCAGTACCGCGCCCACCGGCACTTCACCGAGCGCCGCGCCCTGGGCGGCAAGCGCCAGGGCTTCACGCATGAAGTCCTGATCGCGGCTGCGGTCGATGATCGCCGGGCGAATCTGGCGCATCACGCCACCTCGATGGCGGCCATCAGGCCGGTTTCCATATGGTCGATCACATGGCAGTGGAACATCCACACGCCTGGGTTATCCGCCACCAACGCCACGCGGGCGCGCTCGTTCTTACCCAGCAGGTAGGTGTCGGTGAAATACGGGATGACTTTGTGGCGGTTCGAGGCAATCACCTTGAAGCTCATACCATGCAAGTGAATCGGGTGCTGGTACTGGGTCATATTCTTCAATTCGAAAATATAGCTTTTGCCCTTTTCCAATTTGGCAATCGGGCGGTCGGCGCAGGTTTTGTCGGTAATGTCCCAGGCCTGGCCGTTGATTTGCCACAAGCTCGGTGGCTTGCCGTTATCGATGTTGACCGACACCGAACCGACCCACTCGAAATTGAAGTTGAGTTTCTCGGCATTCGCCAGGTCCGGTTCGGCAACAGGGTTGGCGGGCAGCGCCGGCGGCCACTCGGTCGGCGCGTCGGCATTGGCAACCGAGCGGAACGTACCGAGGCGCACCGGGCCATTGCGGATCGACAGTTCTTCGCCCGCCGGCGGCGCCTTGATCGCCAGGCAAATACGCATGCCAGGGCCCAGCCAGTATTCTTTGCCCAACGGGCGCGGCTCAATGGGGTTGCCGTCCAGCGCGTAGATCTGCGCTTCGACGTTCGGGATGTTGATGCGATAAGTCAGGGTGTTGTCGAGGTTGAGCAAACGCACCCGGGTGATCTGCCCGGCCGGCAGTTCAACCACCGCCTGGGACACGCCATTGATCGTCGACAAACGCCCGGCCGTGCCGCCACGGGCCGCTTCACGGGGAATGCTGAAAGCGACGAAGGCGCCCTCTTCGTCCACGTGCCAGCTTTTCAGGCTGAGGGTGCGTTCGTGTTTGAAACCGGTGGGCTCGCGTTCTTCGATGATCAACGGGCCGACCAGACCACGGCCGAGTTCCTCGCTACTGTTCACATGGGGGTGGTACCAGTAGCTGCCAGCGTCGGGCACGCGGAACTTGTAGTCGAAGTATTCCCCTGGCAATACCGGCAGTTGCGATACGTAGGGCACACCGTCCATTTCCAGCGGCAGGCGGATGCCATGCCAGTGGATGGTGGTGGCCACCGGCAGGTGGTTGATAAAGCGCACCCGCAGCCATTCGCCCTGGCGTACGCGCAACTCGGTGCCCGGCGCGGAGGGGCCGAAGGCCCAGGCCTCGGTCTTGTGGCCCGGTACCAATTCCACGTCCAAGGGCGCGGCAATCAACTCGTAATCGTGCCCCGCCTCGGATTCAGCGACTTTTCCCAGCCAGTAGCGGTAGCCGCCACCGGCACCGACGCCCACTACGGCCAGGCCTGCAAGACCACCCAGGATTTGTCGACGGGAAAAGGATCGGGACACAACAACCTCACGTATCTGCCGCAGGCCTGGGGCCTGCAAAGGGCAGATACGATACACCTGCGTCGCCTAAACAGTAAGGCTTCGCATTGCCGCATGACTTAAATGTAATGTTCGATGAAGATCACGTGTGAAAGCTGGCTTGCCTGCGATTGCTCTCGATCAGGCAGCAAATCAGCGACTGAACCACCGCTATCGCAGGCAAGCCAGCTCCCACAGGGGATCGGCGGTGTTTTCAGGCTTTAGCGGCAGCCAGGATCAACGCCTTCATCTCGGCCACGGCACCTTTCAACCCGACGAACAGCGCGTGGGCCACCAGCGCATGGCCGATGTTCAGCTCGTTGATGCCCTTGATCGCGGCCACAGCCTCGACGTTGTGGTAGTGCAGGCCATGCCCGGCGTTAACGATCAGGCCTTCGTGAAGGCCGCAGCTCACCCCGTCGATGATGCGTTGCAGCTCGTCGGCCACTTCGGTCGGCGTGCTTGCATCGGCGTAACGGCCGGTGTGCAGCTCGATGGCCGGGGCACCAATGCGGCGTGAGGCTTGGATCTGGCGCTCGTCGGCGTCAATGAACAATGACACTTCGCTGCCGATCTTCGACAGACGCTCCACGGCAGCCTTGATGCGCGCTTCCTGGCCTGCTACGTCGAGGCCGCCTTCGGTGGTCAGCTCCTGGCGGGTTTCCGGCACCAGGCAAATGTGCGCCGGGCGGATGCGCTCGGCGAACTGCATCATCTCTTCGGTGACACCCATTTCGAAATTCATGCGGGTTTGCAGCACGTCCTTGAGCAGCAGCACGTCGCGCTCCTGGATGTGGCGGCGGTCTTCGCGCAGGTGCACGGTGATGCCGTCGGCGCCCGCTTCTTCGGCGTCCAGCGCGGCCTTGACCGGGTCAGGGTAACGGGTGCCCCGAGCCTGGCGCAGGGTGGCCACGTGGTCGATGTTGACGCCAAGAAGAATGCGGTTGCTGGTGGTCACGGAAGCGCTCCTGAAAGGGGAAAGAATCGGTGCACAGCATACACGGGGATGTCAGGGCTTTCGAAACAACTCGCGACTGACCAGCGGGCGTCCGCCCAAGTGCACGGCCAGGGCCTGACGCATCAGGCGCTTGGCGGCGGACAGCGCGCCGGGGGCCGTCCAGTCGGCTTCGCTCATGGCCAGCAATTCGGCGCCCTGGAACAGGCCCGGTTGCAACAAGTAGACGCGCTCAAGGCCCGCGTCCACTTGCAGGCGATACATGCCGTCGGCGGCGACGGGATCGCCGTGCAGGTCGTTGTGCAATTCAAAGCCGTAGCCCAAGTCATCCAGCAGGCGCCACTCAAAAGCGCGCAGCAACGGCTCCAGGGGACGGCCTTCAGCGAGGGCGAGCAAGGTGGTGGCGTAGTGATCGAAGACGGCCGGGTGCGGGTCTTCGGCGGGTAACAGGCGGATCAGCAGCTCATTGAGGTAGAGCCCGCTGAAGAGCGCATCGCCATTGAGCCAGGCAGAGGTGCCGACGCTTTCCAGGCGGCCAACGTTCTTCAACTCGCCCTTGCCGCGAAACTCCACATCCAGGGCCACGAACGGCCTGGCCAACGTACCGGCCTTGCCTCGTGCGCTGCGCAAAACCGCGCGCAGGCGGCCTTGAGGCGTGAGGAAGTCCACCAGCGCGCTGGTCTCGCGGTAGGCGCGGCTGTGCAAGACATAGGCGAGCTGGCTGAGGGGCTGGGACATGGGGGTCTCACTGCTGGAATGCATGCTTGAAAACGACACAAACCTAATGTGGGAGCGGGCTTGCTCGCGAATGCGATGGGTCAGCCTA
>NZ_JASLAW010000227.1 GCF_030147005.1 Pseudomonas sp. | reverse complement strand
ATCGGAGACGAAAAAAAACCGGCTGATCAGGCCGGTTTGGGGTGCCCCTTCAACAGCAGGGGTTATACGCATCACTTTCAGCGCCGATGAAGAACGGCTCAAGGGCCTGTTCAAGCGCGTACCGCAACGGCTCTGGTATGCGCGGCATTTGAAGGTCAAGCGCCAAGCGTAAGGTTTACCCGCATACCTGTGGCGATGGAGCTTGCTCCCGCGACGGCCTCCCGGTCGACACGGGCTGTGTGAGTGGGCAGGTTCAGGACTGCTGCGCAGTCCAACGGGAGCAAGCTCCCTCGCCACAAGGTGAGGCGCCTGACACCCGCCCCTTGCCACAAAGTGAGGCGCCTTACACCCGCACGTTAGCGTTTGCAAACCTGCTTGAAAGCACAAATCGGAGACGAAAAAAAACCGGCTGATCAGGCCGGTTTGGGGTGCCCCTTCAACAGCAGGGGTTATACGTGGTTGCTCAGCAGACGTTCAGCACCGCCTTCAGCCAGGCCACGTTCCTGCAGACGATCCGCACCGCCTTCAGCCAGGCCGCGTTCCTGCAGGCGATCCGCACCGCCTTCAGCCAGGCCACGTTCCTGCAAGCGATCCGCACCGCCTTCAGCCGGGCCACGCTCCTGCAAGCGATCCGAACCGCCTTCAGCAAGGCCACGCTCCTGCAAGCGATCCGCACCGCCTTCAGCCAGGCCACGTTCCTGCAGGCGATCCGCACCACCTTCGGCAACGCGGGTTTCAATCAGACGATCCGCACCACCTTCGGCGACTACCGGGTGAGCGAAAGCGTTTGCAGCGAGTACCGAGAAAGCGAGGCTAAGCAAGAGTTGGCGTTTCATGGTGGTGTGCTCCGAGTGTTTTAGTTGGGTGCCGTTTGGCATGGGTTTGATGTTACGCGTCGCATTTTTTAAGAGAACTTCATTGGGCTGATGGTGACTATCGATGCCAACGATGGTCCTCTGCGGACCATCGCTGCGAGCGTCATGGCATCTGCGGCAGCTCATTGGGGCGCAGGTCAAACACCAGCACCTCGGCGTCCTCGCCATGGCTCAGGCGAATCTGGCGCTCGTCCCGTACTCGCACACCGTCGCCTTCCTGCAAGCGTTGGCCATTGAGCTCAACGCTGCCGCGTGCCACGTGGATGTAGGCGTAGCGATCCGGTTCCAGCTCCAGGCGGGCGCTTTCTTCGCCGTTGAACAGCCCGGCGTACACCCGCGCATCCTGGCGGACATTCAACGAGCCGTCGGCGCCATCCGGCGAGATGATCAACTGCAAGCGCCCGCGTTTTTGCGCCTCGCTGAAGTGCTCCTGCTGATAGCGCGGCTTGGCCCCGGCTTCGTTGGGCACGATCCAGATTTGCAGGAAGTGCACACCAAGGCGCTGGCTGTGGTTGAACTCGCTGTGGGCCACGCCGCTGCCGGCGCTCATCAATTGCACATCGCCGGGACGGATTACCGAGCCGGTGCCCAGGGTGTCCTTGTGTTCCAGGGCGCCTTCGAGCACATAGGAGAAAATCTCCATGTCGCGGTGCGGGTGCTGGCCGAAGCCTTTGCCGGCGGCGACGCGGTCATCGTTGATGACCAGCAGGTCGGAAAAACCCTGCTCCTTGGGGTTCCAGTAGTTGGCGAAGGAGAACGTATGAAACGACTTCAACCAACCGTGATTGGCGGCGCCGCGTTCGGAAGCTTTGCGAAGAGTCAGCATGGTCCATTCCTCAAGTGAGCGCGGGCTGCGATAGGCAGGGCGCTTGCGTTGAGAAGAAGATTAATGGTTAACGTGGAATTCATTAAGAAGATGGAATCTGAATAACTGTCCCTCATGGGTTGACAGTAAAAGGCGTGCCATAATGCCGCTCGCATTCCTTTTCGATGGACGTTTCCCGCCTATGAAAACCGTGGCCATGGCGCTATTTCCGGACTTCCTGCTGCTCGACATGGCCGGGCCGCTTGAGGTGTTTTCGATTGCCAACCGCTACTTGCCGGCGGCCGACCACTACCGAATCCTGACCGTCGGCACTGAGCCCGGCCCGCTGCGTGCGTCCAGCGGCGTGATGGTCCAGACCGATCTGCTGTTGGAGCAGGCCCAGACGGCCTACGACCTGCTATTGGTGCCGGGCGGCCCGGGTGCCTATAACGAATGCCATCCGGCGCTGCTGCCCTGGCTGAAGGCGATGGCGCCGCGGGCGAAGCGTTTCGGTTCGATCTGCACCGGCGCCTTTGTGCTCGGGCATGCCGGCTTGCTTGACGGCCACCGCGTGACCACCCATTGGCACTACACCGAGCGTTTGATCAAGGCGTTCCCCAACGCCATCGTCGAAACCGATCGCATCTACTTGCAGGACCGGCGCCTGATCACCTCGGGTGGCGTCACGGCCGGTATCGACCTGGCCCTCTGGGTAGTCGCCCAGGACCACGGCAAGCAAGTGGCGGTGGACGTGGCCAAGGTGTTGCTGGTGGTAATGAAACGCCAGGGTGGCCAGGCCCAGTTCAGCCCGATGACCGCCGCCGTGGCGCCCCAGGAAACACCGATAACCCGCGTGCAGCACCACGTGCTGGCTCATCTCGAACAAACCTTCACCATTGAGTCCATGGCCGAAATGGCCGGCATGAGCGCGCGCCACTTTGCGCGACTGTTCGCCAAGGAAGTGCAGATGACACCCATGGCGTTCTTGCAAGGGGCGCGCATCGACCGTGCCCGGCAGCTGCTGGAAACCACCGACTTACCGCTCAAGACCGTGGCTTTCCACGCCGGCTTCGGCAGCGTGCGGCATATGCGCTTTCTGTTCAGTGAAAAGCTCGGCCTGAACCCTACCCAATACCGACAACAGTTCAGTTAACGACAAAATGTCCGTCTGAGGCACCCAATTGTCCGTATCGCTCCCCGTGCCAGCATTGTCCTGTCATCGCTAGCTGGCAAGATACCGTCGAGCCCACGGAAAAGGTTGCGCAGGCACTCAAGCACGGGTGTTTCAGCGCTGTTACGGACATGAATCATTCTGCGGCGGTGAGCTTCGGCCCCTACACCTTTCATCGGCAACAGCGCCTGGTCAGCAAGGCAGGCTGGCCGGTGCCGTTGGGCGGTCGCGCCTTGGATATTCTCGCGGTGCTGCTGGAAACACCGGGGCAATTCATCAGCAAGTCGACCTTGATCGAGCGGGTCTGGCCCAACAGCGTCGTCGAAGACAACAACCTGCGCGTGCACATTGCCGCGTTGCGTCGCGCCCTCGATGTGCAACGGTTGATCCTCAATCACCCGCAGCGCGGGTACTGCTTTGCCGCGCCCGTGCAGGGCACGCTGCCGACGCTGCTGCCACAGCACAATCTGGCCGCGCGGCTCAGCCCGGTGGTCGGTCGCGATGAACTGGTGAGCGTGCTGGTGCGGCGCATCGCCAGGCAACGGCTGCTGACCCTGACGGGCGTGGCCGGCGTCGGCAAAAGCACCGTGGCCCTGGCCCTTGCCGAGCGCGTGTTGCCACGCTATCGCGACGGGGTGTGGTGGGTCGACGTGACCTGCCTGCGCGCTGCCAGCGACCTGCTCGGCCATCTGGCCACGCTATTGCAACTGGCCCCCGCCGCCGGCCTCGAAGAGCTGTGCCGGCGCTTGGCCTCGCGTCAGTTGCTGCTGGTACTCGATGGGGCGGACCTGCTGCTGGGTGCCTGTCGCAAGCTGGTGCGCGCGCTGCACCAGAGGGCGCCCGAGGTCAGCGTGCTGATCAGCAGCCGCGAGGCCTTGTTGGCGCCTGGCGAATGGGTGGTGCGCGTGCCGCGGCTGAGCGTGCCGTCACCGTCGACGTTGGGCAGTGTCGAACAGGCCATGGCCTGCCCTGCGGTGCAACTGTTCGTCGCGCGCGCGCGCGCCAGTCAGCAGGGGTTTGTATTGCGGCCCCAGGAATTGAAGCCGCTGCGAGATATTTGCCGGCGCTTGGACGGTATCCCGTTGGCCCTTGAATTGGCGGCCGCCCAAGTCGACGCGCTGGGCATCGGCGGTGTGCAGAGGCAATTGTGCACAGGCTTGCACGGGCTGATGCGCGGTCGCCGCACGGCGGTCGAGCGCCATCGTTCACTGACGGCGGCGCTGGACTGGAGCTACCAGCGCCTGAGCCTGCCGGAGTGCTGGCTGTTTCTGCAGCTTGGCTTGTTCAAGATGGCGGTGACCCTGCCCACCCTGAGCGACATGGTGACCGGTACCGAGCTTGAACACGCCGACCTGTCTCACCTGTTGGCGCGTCTGGTCAACACCTCGCTGCTGAGCGTCGAGCCCGGCCTGGGCCCGACGCGCTATCGCCTGCTCAATTGCGTGCGCAGCTACGCCCTGGCGCAACTGCGCGACCCGCATCAGGTCGAGCGCCTGCAGCAAGGCTACGGCCATTGCCTGGGCGCGCCTTCAGGCCGGCCGTTTGTCCTGCAACTGGTCGAGCAGGCGGCTTACGCGCAGTAGGTCCTGGGTAGCGAAGCCTTCGGTAAATCGGGCGTAGAGTGGGTCCAGCAGGTCGAGGGCGGCCTGCTTGCGGCCTTGCTGTTGCCACTGTTGCGCAAGGCTGCCGGCACACCGCAGTTCCCAGGCCAGGGCACCTTGCTGGCGCGCCAGGCCAAGGGCTTCGAGCAGCAGCGTTTCAGCGCGATGGGTATCCCCTTTGAGCATTGCCTGCGCGGCGTACACCCGCATGATCTCCGGGGCGCACCAGCCCGCCGCGCCGCTGCGCGCGCGCTCCATACCCGCCTCATCGACTTGATTCATGCCGAAGGTCACCAGGGTGTCCTCGATCAGTCCCAGGCCCTGCAAATCCGGGTTGCCCAGGGTGCCGGCGTAGTGCCCGGCCCAGGTCTGGAACAGTTGCACCGAATGCTTGTGCGACTGCTCCAGCAGCAGGCGTTGCATGGCGTGCGCCTCGTCTTGGTCGCCGTTGTAGCGGGCAATCACCACACCGGCCAGGGCCAGGGTGTAGCAGATCGATGTGCCGTGGTTGATCTGCAGCGCCAGTTCCAGTGCCTGGCGGGCGGTGCGCCAGGCGCGTTCGGGAAAGCCCTGCAACCACAGGACCCGCGCCAGCACGGTCAAGGACGCGACGCTCTGGTCGTATTGCACGCCGACACCGTGGGCGAAGCGGTTCACGTGGCCGCCGTGGCTCATGCGTTGCAGCACTTGCTCGGCATAGTGGCGGGCCAGGGCCTGGTTGCCGGTGTAATGCTGGGCCAGGGCGCGCAATCGTTGGGCGCTCAGGTCCAGCAGCGGCTCGGTGCGCGGGTCGAGGCGATCAAATTGCAGGCTTTGTTGCAGCGCTTGGCCATAGCGCCCGGCGCACAGGTTCACCGCCATATGCCCGGAGACCGCGCGCAACTGGCCGGCAAGGTCCTGGCGCTCTTCGGCCAGGCGCGCAGCACCGACAAACGCCGCGATGGTCTGGGGCGCGGCACCGAGGGCGTGGTAGGAGAGGCTGCCCAGGGCCAGTTGCAGCTGCAGGGTCAATTGCGTACAAGGCGCTTCGACCTTATTGATCAGCGCCAGCGCCTTGTCCACATAACCGGCGTGCTCACGCAGCAACGACAGTTCTTGCCACAGGGGCATCGCGCTGACCGTCAGGCGGATCGCCAGCAAGTGCCCCGCGTCGTCGGCAAACCCCCAGTCGAGCGCGGCCCGCACGTCTTCGCGCAGCGGTGCGTAGCGCTCGATCCAGGGCTGTGTGGCGATCAGCTCCCAATCCTCCTGGGCCTGTTCCATCAGTGCCAGGCAGCGTGCCGCGTGGCGCTCGCGCGTGGCTTGCAGCTCACCCGCGAGGCTGAGCTTTTCCAGGGCGTAGGTGCGGGTGATGTCGAGCAGGCGATAGACCATCTCGTCGTCACTGGCGTCCACATTCAGCAACGACTTGGCCACCAGTTGGGTAATGGAACCGAGCACTTCGGCCGGGGCGATGTGTTGCCCGGCGATCACCGCCGCCGCGCTGACCAGGCTGAAGCCCCCGCGAAAGACCGCAAGCCGGCGCAAGCAGATTTTTTCGCATTCGGTGAGCAGGTCAAAGCTCCAATCAAGGGTGGCCCGCAGGGTTTGGTGGCGGGGCAGGGCGCTGCGCCGTCCTCGGGTCAGCAGGCGGAAGTTGTCTTCCATCTGCACCAGCAGCCCCGACAAGCCAAAACGCTCGATCTGCGCGGCCACCAGCTCGATCGCCAGGGGAATGCCGTCCAGGCGCTGGCAGATATCAATCGCCAGCGGCAGTTCGGCGTCGCTGAGGGCAAAGCTGTCCTGGTGGGACATGGCCCGCTCGATCAGCAATTGCATGGCCGGGTAACCCAGGGCCTGGGCGCGGTTGCCGCTGGCGGGCGGGCAGGTCAGGGGTTCCAGGCGTTGCACGGATTCGCCTTCGGCGCGCAGGGCTTCGCGGCTGGTGGTGAGAATGTGCAGGTGCGGCGCGTAGCGCAACAGGGTTTCGCTGATCAGGGCGATGTCGTCGAGCAGGTGCTCGCAGTTGTCGATCACCAGCAGCATCTGCCTGGATTGCAGGCTGCTGGCGAAACTGGCCAGCGGCGCATTTTCGCCCGGTGTGACGCCAAGCAGGGCGGCGAGGTTGGGCAGGATCATCGAGGCGGCACTGAGCGGCGCAAGGTCCAGCAGGTGTATACCGTCGCGGTAATGCCCGATCAGCAACTCGGCGACGCGCAGGGCGACGGTGGTCTTGCCGATGCCTCCGGCGCCGGTCAGGGTGATGAAACGTTGCTGCGGCAGTTGCTGCACCAGGGCGTCGATCAGCGCCTGGCGGCCGATCATTCGCGTGCGTCGCAGCGGCAGGTTATGGCTCGGGCGTTGGGGCGCGCCGTCGGTAGGTAGCGTCATCGGTTCGATGCTCAGTGGCGCGACAAAACTGTAGCCGCGCTGGGCGACCGTGACGATATAGCGCTGCCCGGCCTGGCCGTCGCCCAGGGCCTTGCGCAGCGCGGCCATGTGTACCCGCAAGTTGCCGTCTTCCACCACGCTTTTGGGCCAGACCCGCGCGATCAGTTCCTGCTTGCTCACCACATTGCCGGCGTGCTCGAGCAGGATCAGCAGAATGTCCACCGCCCGCCGACCCAGGCGCAGCGGGCGACCGGCCTCCAGCACCAGGCGCTGGCGCGGATGGATGCGGTAGGGGCCGAAATGCACGGCCTGGTCGCTCAAATCATTCATGCTGTGAAGGTTCTGGAGTGAAGGGTGGCCAGCATATTCCAGGTGCTTCAAGACCACTAGGCGGCAATCACTTCAGGCTTGGGCCGCGAGTGGTGGTTTCGCCAGGTCATCGGGTTAACGCCCTCGCTGCGGGTGAATATATGACAGAAGTGCGCCTGGTCGCAGAAGCCACATTCCAGGCTGATCTGGGTGAGGCTCAGGGACGAGCTGGTGATCAGTTCCTTGGCGCGCAGGATACGTTGCCGGCGAATCCATTCCTGGGGCGAGACCCCGGTGGAGCATTTGAACGCGCGGGAAAAATGGCTGCGCGACAAGGCGCACGCCTGGGCCAGCTCGGCGATGCTCAGGCTTTCGCCGAGGTTGGCGAGAATCAGTTGCTTGGCGATACGCTCGCGCCGGCTGCACAGGCCTCCGGTGGCGGCTAGACGAGGGGCATATTGCTCGAGTCGGGCCATGACAAATATCCGTAGTCGATGGGAGCGTTCCCGGTGAATGGATGCAGTGTAGACGCCGCTCATCTTGTTGCCGGACCGCCTGGCTGACGAGTTAATCGTTGTTAATTTTGCCAAGTGCGAGCGTGGAAAAGACAGCACAGGTATGCAATCCCGAGTGTTCCGGGCATGCTTCCCTGACCCCATTGCAAACCGTCTGGAAACCGCCATGAACCGCAACGACCTGCGCCGCGTCGACATGAACCTGCTGGTGATTTTCGAAGCCCTGATGTTCGAAAAAAACCTGACCCGGGTCGCCGAGAAGCTCTTTATGGGCCAGCCGGCGGTGAGTGCGGCACTGGGGCGCCTGCGCGATTTGTTCGACGACCCGTTGCTGCTGCGCAACGGTCGCGGCATGGAACCCACGCCACGGGCGGTGGCGATACTCAAGGAGCTGCAACCGGCCATGGACACCATTTCAGGCGCCGTCAGCCGCGCCAAGGATTTCGACCCCTCCACCAGCTGCGCGGTGTTTCGCATTGGCCTGTCCGACGATGCCGAGTTCGGGCTGTTTCCGCCGTTGCTCAGCCGCCTGCGCGAAGAGGCGCCAGGCATCATCGTGGTGGTGCGCCGGGCCAATTACCTGTTGATGTCGTCGCTGCTGGCCAGTGGTGAAATTTCGGTGGGGGTGAGCTACACCACCGAACTGCCGGCCAACGCCAAGCGCAAGAAGCTGCGCGATATTCCCTGCAAGGTGCTGCGCGGGGATGACGGCGAGGCGCCCCTGACCCTGGACGATTATTGCGCCAGGCCCCATGCGATGGTGTCGTTCTCGGGCGACCTGAGCGGCAATATCGACCTTGACCTGGCACGTATCGGCCGCTCGCGGCGGGTGGTGCTGGCGGTGCCGCAGTTCAGCGGGTTGCGCGCATTGCTGGCGGGTACGCAGATCATCGCGACGGTGCCGGATTACGCGGCGTGCGCCTTGACCGAGGGCACTCGCCTGCGGGCCGAGGACCCGCCGTTTGCGATTGATGCGGCAGAACTGTCGATGGTGTGGAGCGGGGTGCATGACAATGACCCGGCCGAGCGCTGGCTGCGGGGGAAGATTGCCGAGCACATGGCAGCCTAGGTATCGACACAACGTCGGGTGCGGCGCTGAGCCTGTGGCGAGGCAGCTTGCTCCCGTGGCGGCCTGGCAGCTTATAGCTCTGCGCCTGACGCCCCGCGATCCGAATGTGGAGCTGTTTTGCATGCGGAGGCGACCTGACAGCCGACCCGCATGGTGGGTTGGTTCGAGTACATCTCCATTGTTCAGGTAGCGGCCGCTATGGGTTCCCCCCCACAAAAGCCCAAACAGCACATACATCCAATTCCCCACACCCCCCAGCCCGGCAAACTCCCTCCATCGCTCAATCCTGCGGGGGAACACCCAATCATGGACCCAACACCCAAAACCAGCGCCGACGAAGTCGTCACGCTGGTCGTCAAACACCGGGTCAAACCCGGCCGCGAAACCGAGTACGAAGCCTGGCTGCGTCGCATCGTGCGTATCGCCGGCGAACGCCCCGGTCACCTTGGCGTCGACGTGGTGCGCAGCCGACAGAGCGGCATGGCCCTGTTCACGTGCGTCCTGCGCTACCGCTCCACCGACGCCCTGGAGTTGTGGCTCGACTCCCCGCAACGTCAAGCCCTGATCGACGAAGCCGCACCGATGCTGGCGGACGGCGACCAGACGGAAATCGGCGCCGCCAATGAATTCTGGTTCTCGCCCCAGCCCGACGGCGCCGCCAAGCCGCCGCGCTGGAAGCAAGCAGTGGTCAGCCTGTTTGTGATCCTGCCGCAAACCTTGCTCCTGCCGTTTATCTGGGGGCCGATCCTGCGGTTGCACCCGTTTCTGTCCAACTACGTGGTGTCCACCTTCCTGGTCACCCTCACCATCGTACTGCTGGTGGTTTACCTGCTGATGCCGGCGGCCACCCGTCTGTTCGCTCCCTGGCTTGAAGCCTCTGTAAAGGAAACCCTATGAACGCCGATCTGATTCTGTTCAATGGCCAGTTCCACACCGTGGACCGGGAAAACCCTCACGCCAGTGCCGTCGCCATACGTGACGGGCGCTTCGTCGCCGTGGGGACCGACGGCGAAGCCATGGCCCTGCGCGGTAGCGCCACCCAGGTCATCGACCTCAAGGGCCGCACCGTGATTCCCGGCCTCAACGACTCGCACCTGCACCTGATCCGCGGCGGGCTGAACTACAACCTCGAGTTGCGCTGGGAAGGCGTGCCGTCCCTGGCCGATGCCTTGCGCATGCTCAAGGACCAGGCCGACCGCACCCCCACACCGCAATGGGTGCGCGTGGTGGGCGGCTGGAACGAATTCCAGTTTGCCGAAAAGCGCATGCCTACCCTGGAAGAACTCAACCAGGCCGCGCCGGACACCCCGGTATTTGTGCTGCACCTGTATGACCGCGCCTTGCTCAACCGTGCGGCATTGCGCGTGGCCGGTTACACCAAGGACACGCCGAACCCGCCGGGCGGCGAAATCGTGCGCGACAGCAACGGCAACCCCACCGGCATGCTGGTGGCGCGGCCTAATGCGATGATTCTGTACTCGACGCTGGCCAAAGGTCCGAAACTGCCGCTGGAATATCAGGTCAACTCCACCCGCCAGTTCATGCGTGAACTCAATCGCCTGGGCCTCACCAGCGCCATCGATGCCGGCGGCGGTTTCCAGAACTATCCCGACGACTACGCGGTGATCGAGCAACTGGCCCGCGACCAACAGTTGACGGTGCGCATCGCCTACAACCTGTTCACCCAGAAGCCCAAGGAAGAACTCAGCGACTTCAAGAACTGGACCGGCAGCGTCACCCTGCATCAGGGCGATGACTACCTGCGCCACAACGGCGCCGGCGAGATGCTGGTGTTTTCGGCCGCCGACTTCGAAGACTTCCTCGAACCGCGCCCGGACCTGCCGCTGACCATGGAACAGGAGCTGGAACCGGTGGTACGCCACCTGGTGGAGCAGCGTTGGCCGTTCCGCCTGCACGCCACGTACGACGAGTCGATCTCGCGCATGCTCGACGTGTTCGAAAAGGTCAACCGCGACATTCCGTTCAATGGCCTGCCGTGGTTCTTCGACCACGCCGAGACCATCACCCCGAAAAACATCGAGCGCGTGCGTGCCCTTGGCGGCGGCATCGCAATCCAGGACCGCATGGCGTTCCAGGGCGAATACTTCGTTGAGCGCTACGGCGCCAAGGCCGCCGAGGCCACGCCGCCGATCAAGCGCATGCTCGCCGAAGGCGTGCCGGTCGGCGCGGGCACCGACGCCACGCGGGTGTCGAGCTACAACCCGTGGACCTCGCTGTACTGGATGGTCAGCGGCCGCACCGTCGGTGGCCTGGAACTGCACGCCGAGGGCTTGCCGCGCCTCACCGCATTGGAGCTGTTTACCCACGGCAGCGCCTGGTTCTCGTCCGAGCAGGGCAAGAAAGGCCAGATCAAGGTGGGCCAGTTGGCGGACGTTGCGGCGTTGTCGGCGGATTTTTTCAGCGTTGATGAAGAAGCCATCAAGTGGATCGAGTCGGTGCTGACCGTGGTCGGCGGCAAGGTGGTCTATGGCGCCGGCGACTTTGAAGATTTCGCGCCACCACGGGTGCCGGTGCTGCCGGACTGGTCACCGGTGGTCAAGGTACCGGGGCACTGGCGCCCAAGCTCGCCGATGCAGGCCCAGGTGCACCAGTGCAGCGGCCCCTGCGGCGTGCATGCCCACAGCCATGAAAAAGCCCGCCTTTCCAGCGTGCCGGTCAGCGACTTCCAGGGCTTCTGGGGTGCGTTTGGCTGTTCGTGCTTTGCCTTCTGATTTTCACTACCCAAAGGAGTTACCCGCATGACTTACTCGCGCTTGAACAAAGATGATGCTGTCGTACTGTTGGTTGATCACCAGACCGGCCTGATCTCGCTGGTGCAGGATTTCTCCCCCAACGAATTCAAGAACAACGTGCTGGCCCTGGCCGACGTGGCGAAGTTCTTCAACCTGCCGACCATCTTGACCACCAGCTTTGAATCCG
Organism: Pseudomonas sp.; assembly: GCF_030147005.1. Classification (GTDB taxonomy): domain Bacteria; phylum Pseudomonadota; class Gammaproteobacteria; order Pseudomonadales; family Pseudomonadaceae; genus Aquipseudomonas. The sequence continues at coordinate 620 of NZ_JASLAW010000227.1, read as the reverse complement.
GCCCCAACGGCCCGCTGGTGCCAGAACTCAAGGCACTGTTCCCGGACGCGCCGTACATCGCCCGCCCTGGTCAGATCAACGCCTGGGACAACGAAGATTTCGTCAAGGCCGTCAAGGCCACCGGCCGCAAGCAGATCATCATTGCCGGTGTAGTGACCGATGTGTGCGTCGCTTTCCCGACCCTGTGCGCCCTGGCCGAAGGCTTCGAAGTGTTCGTGGTCACCGACGCCTCCGGCACCTTCAACGAAACCGTACAACAAGCTGCCTGGGCGCGTATGACCGCTGCCGGTGCCCAACTGGTGAACTGGTTCTCCGTTGCCTGCGAGCTGCAGGTTGACTGGCGCAACGACATGGAAGGCCTGGCCAACCTGCTGTCGCCGCGCATCCCCAACTACCGCAACCTGATGAACAGCTACTCGGCGTTCACGGCCAAGTAATCTGCTCTCAAGCACACTGCAATACCCCTGTGGGAGCGGGCTTGCTCGCGAATACGGCGTGTCAGTCGACAGATTAATTGACTGACCCACCGCATTCGCGGGCCAGCCCTAATGCCAGTCAGTTAAGACAGAACCGGTCTCTGTGGCGAGGGAGCTTGCTCCCGCTGGACTGCGTAGCAGTCC
>NZ_JASLAW010000192.1 GCF_030147005.1 Pseudomonas sp. | reverse complement strand
GACCCCAGAAAATGGGACTGCTGCGCAGTCCAGCGGGAGCAAGCTCCCTCGCCACGGTAAAGCGCTCCTCCTTAACTGACTGGCATTATGGCAAGCCCGCTTACACAGACGTGAATCAGTCCTGATTCAGCCCCACTCGATACAGCACACCGTCATCTTCATCCGTCAGCACATACAGGTAGCCATCCGGCCCCTGCCGCACATCGCGAATTCGCGCTTTCAAATCACCCAGCAATCGCTCCTCATGGACAACTTTGTCACCATCGAACTGCAACCGAATCAGCTCCTGGCTGGCCAATGCGCCGATAAACAGGTTGTGCTGCCACGCCTTGAAACGGTCGGCATCGTAGAACGCCATGCCACTGATCGCCGGTGACTTCTCCCACACATGGTGCGGCGCCACGGTGCCTTCGGCGGTCTTGCCCTTGGCCTCGGGAATCGGCGTGAGGGAGTAATTGATGCCATGTGTCGCCAACGGCCAGCCATAGTTCTTGCCGCGTTCGATGATGTTGATTTCATCACCGCCCCGTGGCCCATGCTCGTTTTCCCAGATCGTCCCGCTCCACGGGTTCAACGCCAGACCTTGCGGGTTACGTTGGCCGTAGGACCAGATCTCGGGACGTACCCCTGGCTGGCCGACAAACGGGTTATCGTCGGGCACGCGGCCATCCGGATAAATGCGCACGACTTTACCTTGCAGTTTGTCCAGGTCCTGGGCGGTGGGCCGCACATTGTTTTCGCCCAGGGTCACGAACAGGTAACCGTCACGGTCGAACGCCAGCCGCGAACCGAAGTGATTGCCGGTGGACAGCTTGGGTTCCTGGCGCAGAATCACCGTAAAGTCCTTCAGGCCGCTCAAGTCATCGGCCAGGCGCCCTCGCCCCACGGCGGTCCCGGCCTTGCCGTCCTCGCCGCCACCTTCGGCGTACGACAGGTAGACCATGCGGTCCTGCTTGAAGTCGGGCGAGAGCACCACGTCAAGCAGGCCGCCCTGCCCGTTGGCCCACACCTGCGGCACGCCCGTCAACGGCGCGGAAAGCTTGCCGTCCTGACTGACAAAGCGCAGTTGGCCGGGAAGCTCGGTTACCAGGAAACCTTGCCTGTCCGGCAGGAATGCCAGCGCCCAGGGATGATTCAGCCCCTTGGCGACCGGCGTCGCGGTGATGCTGCCTTGCTCACTGGGAAACTGCCGCCCCTCGGCGGCTTGAACCGTGGCCAATGGCAGCAGCGTGGTTGCGCAGAGAGCGGCTAGCAGGGTTTTGCGTAGAAACATAAGAGGGATCCTTACCGGCGATTGCCGTTGGCATCATAGGTGGGCGCTTTGGTGTCGGTGGACGGGCGACTCGGCGCGGCATCACGCTTGGGATAGCCGTTGCCGATCCCGCCGTTTTCCAACGTAGGCCGCGGGTGGGTCGGGGCGGTCTGAATACCGCGAACGGCCGGCGCGTTGGGCTGAGTGCCCTGCATGCTATTGGGGTTGGCCCGATGAATAGGGCTGTTGTTGGAGTCGTAACGCCCCGGCAGGTTTTGCGCCTGGGCTGTTGGGACCAGGGCCAGGCCAGATGCCAGTGTTGCAACCAGCACTGCAAGATGACGCACACAACTGTTCATGACGATGCCTCCCTATGCCGAGTAATACGTGCTTTCGATAACACGCTACGCGAGGGGTTCGGCTTGGACATTAAATTGTTTCTCATCAGGTGTAACACGATCTGTCCACGCATCCGCTCGCCGAAACTTTTGCCCGGCCCCACGAGTCACCAGAACACAGGCTTATCTTTGAAGGAGATGTACTTATGCCCCGGGCAATCTGGAAAGGCGCCATCAGCTTCGGTTTGGTTCACATCCCGGTGTCGCTGGTGTCGGCGACGTCTTCCCAAGGCGTGGATTTTGACTGGCTGGACAAACGCAGCATGGACCCGGTGGGCTACAAGCGCATCAACAAGGCCACTGGAAAGGAAATCACCAAGGAAAATATCGTCAAGGGCGTCGCCTATGAAAAAGGCCGCTACGTGGTGCTCAGCGAAGAAGAAATACGCTCAGCCCACCCGAAGTCGACCCAGACCATCGAAATCATCGCCTTCGTCGCCAGTGACCAGATCCCCTTGCAAAACATCGACACGCCCTACTTTCTGGCACCGGATAAGCGCGGCGGCAAGGTCTATGCGCTGCTGCGCGAAACCCTCAAGAAAACCGGCAAAGTGGCCCTGGCCAATGTGGTGTTGCACACCAAGCAACACCTCGCGGCACTGATGCCGCTGGAGTCGGCCCTGGTGCTGGTCATGCTGCGCTGGCCCGCCGAGGTGCGCGGCCTGGATGAGCTGGAACTGGGCAGCGACGTGGTCAAGCCGACCCTGGCCAAGGGTGAGTTGGACATGGCCAAGCGTCTGGTGGAAGACATGAGTGCGGACTGGCAACCCGAGGAATACCGCGACAGCTTCCAGGAAAAGATCATGGCGCTGGTCGAGAAAAAGGCCAAGGCCGGCAAGATCGAAGACGTGGAATCGACCGAAGGCAGCGAAGAGCGCAAATCCGCCGATGTGATCGACCTGACGGAACTGCTCAAGCGCAGCTTGGCGGGTAAGCCCGCAGCGAAAAAAACCGCCGCGAAAAAGTCCAACAAAAAGGCCTCTTGAGCCTGCCATTGGCTGGAGAACGACATGGCAAAGCCCCTGAGCGAGTACAACCGTAAACGCGACTTCGGGATCACCGCCGAACCTTCAGGCGAATCGCCGGCGGGCAAGCGCAAAGCTTCGGCCCTCAGCTTTGTGATCCAGAAGCACGATGCGCGCAACCTTCATTACGACTTTCGCCTGGAGCTGGACGGCGTGCTGCTGAGCTGGGCAGTGCCCAAAGGCCCGAGCCTGGACCCAAGCCAGAAGCGCCTGGCGGTCCACGTTGAAGACCACCCCCTCAGTTATGGCGGCTTCGAGGGCAGTATCCCCGCCGGCCAATACGGCGCCGGGGATGTCATCGTATGGGACCGCGGCATCTGGCAACCCCACGACGACCCGCACAAGGCCTATGCGGCCGGCAAGCTCAAGTTCAGCCTGGTCGGCGAAAAGCTCTCCGGCGACTGGACCCTGGTACGCACCCGCCTCAAGGGCAGCGGCGACAAGCAGCAATGGCTGCTGATCAAAGAAAAGGACCAACAGGCACGCCCCACCGCTGAATACGATATCGTCGAGGCCGAACCCGGCAGCGTGCTCAGCGACGCCGTGGTGGGCAAACCCAAGGGCACATCCAAAGCCGGGGCGAAAACCAAAGCGGCGTCCAAAGCTGCACCCAAGGCGCCCCCCAAGGCGAGCACGCGCAAGCCGGCAACCGCCGTGCCCGAGCAGTTCGCCCCGCAACTGGCCACCTTGGTCGATCGTGCACCTGAAGGTGATTGGCACTACGAGATCAAATTCGACGGTTACCGCATTCTGGCGCGCGTCCACGAGGGCGAAGTGCGCCTGTTCACGCGCAACGGGCACGACTGGACCGAGCGCCTGCCGCGCCAGGCCAAAGCCTTGCAAGCGCTCAAGCTCAAGGACAGCTGGCTGGATGGCGAAGTGGTCAGTCTCAACGGCGACGGCTTGCCGGATTTCCAGGCGCTGCAGAATGCCTTCGACATCGGCCGCAGTCTCGACATCGTGTACTACCTGTTCGATGCCCCCTTCCTGAACGGCCGCGACCAGCGCGAAGACCCGGTGGAAGCCCGTCGCGCCGCGCTCAAATCCGCGTTGTCCGCCAGCAAGAGCAAGCTGCTGCGCTTCTCCGAAGCGTTCGCGGCCAACCATCATGACATTTTCGAAAGTGCCTGCGACCTGGCCCTGGAAGGCGTAATCGGCAAGCGTGCCGGCAGCCCTTATGTGTCCAGCCGCAGTGCCGACTGGATCAAGCTCAAATGCCGCTTGCGCCAGGAATTCGTGATTGTCGGTTATACCCGCCCCCAAGGCTCGCGCACCGGGTTCGGCGCGCTGTTGCTGGCGGTCAACGACGACAACGGGTTGGTGTACGCCGGGCGCGTCGGCACCGGCTTCGACCAGGCGTCGCTCAAAGCTATCTACGCCAAGCTCACCCCGATCGAGCGCAAAGACTCACCACTGCAAAAGCCGCTGACCAGCGCCCAGGCGCGTGGCGTGCATTGGGTCGAGCCGAGTCTGGTCGGTGAAGTGCAATTTGCCGAATGGACCCGTGAAGGCGTGGTGCGCCAGGCTGCTTTCGTGGGCATGCGCACCGACAAGCCCGCTGCGCAAATCATTCATGAACAGCCGCGCACGGCCAAATCGGTCAAGGCGCCGAAGGCAAAAAAGGCCGTGAAGGACGTGAAAACCGTGAAAGCCATGAAAATCACCCACCCTGATCGCATCATCGATAAGCAGAGCGGCCTGCAAAAGCAGCAACTGGCGCAGTTCTATGCCGACATCAGCGCATCGATCCTGCCCTTCCTGCGCAACCGGCCCGTCTCGCTGCTCAGGGCGCCGGAGGGCATCGAAGGCGAACAGTTCTTCCAGAAGCATGCCGAGCGCATGACCATCCCCCACGTCAAGCAATTGGATCAGGCGCTGGACCCCGGCCACGCCCGCCTGATGGAAATAGACACGGCCGATGCCCTGATCGGCGCTGTGCAAATGGGCACCGTTGAGTTGCACACCTGGGGCGCCACCACGGACAAGATCGAAACGCCCGACTTGTTCGTACTCGACCTCGACCCGGACCCCGCGTTGCCCTGGAAGTCCATGCTGGAAGCCGCGCAACTGACCCTGTCGGTACTCGACGAATTGGGCTTACAAGCCTTCGTCAAAACCAGCGGCGGCAAAGGCCTGCACTTGATCGTACCGCTGGCGCGGCGCGACAACTGGGACAGCGTGAAAGCCTTCGCCAAGGCCATCGCTCAATTTATGACCCAGCAACTGCCCGAGCGCTTTACCGCCACCAGCGGCCCGAAAAATCGCGTGGGCAAAATCTTCATTGATTACCTGCGCAACGCCAGGGGCGCCAGCACGGTTGCCGCTTACTCCGTGCGGGCACGACCCGGCCTGCCGGTGTCGGTACCGGTGAGTCGGGATGAACTGAGTGGTTTGCGCGGCGCCCAGCAATGGACCGTGGCCAACCTGCACGAACGTTTGCAGGATTTGAAAGCCGACCCCTGGGCCGGCTACGCCAATCGGCAAAAAATCAGCAAACAGATGTGGGACAAGCTGGGCGCGAAACCACCGAAGTGATTCGCGCCCGGCCAGGGTTCAGATGAGGATGAAGATCAACGCCAGGCCGGCGAAGATCGCCCATTTTTCCAGGTAATAGCGCGTGCGATTGCGCTTTTTGAGCTCCTTGCCGCGCAACCGGATTTTGTACAGGCGGGTAAACGCCCGGTTTAGCCCGCCGGTCTTGTCGCCCGCATCATTGGGCGAGCCTGCGGCGGCCATCACATTGCGGCTGAACCAGCGGTTAAATGCGCCGGCCCAGCGGTATTTCATCGGCCGCTCGATGTCGCAGAACAGAATGATGCGGTTATGTGCCGTGGTGTTTTGCGCGTAATGAATGTAAGTCTCGTCGAACATCACCGGCTCGCCGTCACGCCAGTAATAGCTCTCGCCGTCCACATTGATAAAGCAACCCGGATCGTTAGGCGTATCCAGCCCCAGGTGATAACGGTAGGAGCCGGCGTACGGGTCACGGTGACGCACCAGTTTGGAACCGGGCGGCAGCTCGGCGAACATCGCAGCCTTGATCGAGCCGATGCTTTGCACCAGCTCGGTGGTGCGTGGGCACAGCTTCATCGCTGATGGATGACTGTCGCCGTACCACTTCAGGTAGAAGCGCTTCCAGCCGGACTTGAAGAACGAGTTGAAACCCACATCGTTGTACTGCTCGGATCGTTTGATCTCCCCGGCCCGCATCAGGTTCTGGCCTTCCTGGCGGATCTCTTCCCAGTGCTCCTGCAAGGGGCTCAGGTCAGGAAAGTCGCCGGGCGACAGGAACGGGCGGCTGGGTTGCCTGGAGAACAGGTACAGGAAGCAGTTGATCGGCGCCAGGAACGTCGAGTGATCGCTAAGCTGGCGGCCCAGCTTGTGTCGCACCCGGCCACGCAAATGTACATACGCGATGGAGGCAACGTAGAGAGCAACAATGATGAGTTTCAAGGGATTCGTCACACGTCAGGGAGAGAACAGGCTGCTCCTGCGTGCCCACAACGGCCGAGGATGGATAAGCAGCACCTGAAATCACAATTCACATACAGGTGACACGACCGGCTGGAGAGCCATTCGATGTGTAACCATTGGCCGTTATTTAGCCATACTTTGTAACCAAAGGTTAACTAAGAATTGTGAAAAGCTGTCGAAGAAGTGTGCTGGGGGGATGAGCAGGCGGGCCCCAGGACCCGCCCACCGGAGGGCATTGCGACGGGTTACAGCTGATCGTCCTTGGGCTCACGACGCGAGAAACTGCTGTCTTCCAATGCCCCATAAGGGACGGCCTGACGCCGGGTAAGCACCAGGTGGCGGATCAACGCGACCACCAGCCCGAGCAGCAAACCGCCCACCAGGCTCAGGGCAATGACCAGCGCTTTTTTCGGTTTGACCGGTGACAACGGCTCTTGGGCGCGGCGGTCAATCGTCACCAGTTTCAGGTTGCTCATGTCGATGTTCAAACCGCGCAGTCGGGCGACTTCGGCGCGCAGCGGCTCAACGTCCTGCAGGAAGATGTCTTCGTTGGCCCGCTTGCGCAGGACTTCGACTTCGCGGTTGGCGTCCAACAGCTGAAGTTCCTTGCCGATTTCGGCAATACGCGGGTTGGTAAAGTCATCGCTGGTGCGCTTTTGCAGCGCGGCGCGCTCGGCCTCCAGGGCCTCGGTGCCCATGAAGTACAGCGGAATCTTCTGATTGTTAACCTCGGTGCGCATCACCTGGCTCGAGCCGGTTCGCGTGGAGTCCGCCATGGAGGATGGCGTGGTCGGTGTTCTGATCCCCATGGACTGAGCGATGCCGATGGCTTCAGACAATTCCGCCAGGCGGTTGGTACGCTCCATTTTCATCTGCAACCGCAGGGCGCTGAGTTCATCCTGCAATTGGGCGCGCTTGAGCCGGTCGGCCTCGAGCAACTTGGCGATCTTCGATTCCTTGTCGGTATCGTAGTTGGCGCGGGCGGCGTCGATCTTGC
>NZ_JASLAW010000163.1 GCF_030147005.1 Pseudomonas sp. | reverse complement strand
CGATGAAGACGGTGACTGTGCCGGCCCCTTCGCGGCCTCGCTGGGGCGCGACAACTCCCACATTTGAACGGTGCCGTTACTGAGTGCTGAGCTTGTCGCGATGGCCCTGCAGACCAAAATCCCCCCAACACAGCCAATCCCCTGTGGGAGTTGTCGAGCTTTAGCGAGGCTGCGAAGCGGTGGTTCAGGCGATGAAGACGGTGACTGTGCCGGCCCCTTCGCAGCCTCGCTGGGGCTCGACCACTCCCACATTTGAACGGCGCCGTTATTGAGCGCTGCGCTTGTCGCAATGGCCCTGCTGACCAAAATCCCCCCAACACAGCCAATCCCCTGTGGGAGTTGTCGAGCTTTAACGAGGCTGCGAAAGCGGTGCCTCAAGCGCTGAAGAGGGTGACTGTGCCGCCGCCTTCGCAGCCTCGCCAGGTATCAGACCCTCGGCGGCTCCAGTCCCAGGAACAGTTGTTGATCCAGCGGCGCTTTGAGCGTGGCTTTGTACAGGTCGACCACGGCGCGGTTGTCTGCCAGTACCTTTTCGAGCAGTTGTTTGCGTGTCAGAAACCGCTGCGCCGGAAGCTTCAGATGGCCGAAGTTGTATTGCGCCGCGGGGCTGTTGACGCTGGAGTAGTGGAAGTGTGCATACCACAACACGTTGGGGGTGTTCTTTTCACGCACCGCGTACTCGCTCAGGTAGTCGCCCGCCTTGGTCAGGACTCGGCTGCTGACCAGGTTGATATCGACAAAGCCGTGCTTCCACAGATACGCAATATTGGAGGCTTTGGGGCGTTGCTGTTTGTACCCCTCGCTGCACACTTTTCGGGCCAGTTTTTTCAGGGCGCTCGCCTCTTCAACGTACGCGCTTATCAACGCGTCGGCCTCCGGGTTCGCGGCGTGGTCGCGTTTGATTTCCTCGGCCAGGGCTTCGATTTTTTCGGCGTGCCGGGTCAGCATGTCGTCCCAGTCCAGCGGGCTGAGCGTTTCGCGGCGCGCGGGGTCCTGAAGTTTTTTCTGTTGGGTGCGTATCGTGCGTTCGATGTCGGCCCTTTGGGCCATCACGGTTTGCGCGTTACGTTTGATCGCGGCCAGCGCGCGAGCCGCCGGTGGCGCGGGCGGCAGGGTCGGCGGTGCCGATACCACTTCAACCCACACACCTTCCTGGGCGTGTTCCAGGTACGTGGCGATGGTCTCCCCGGAGATCGGGTCTTTGATGTCGACCAATCGGCCGGGATCATCGGGCTGGGAGGGCCGCAAATCACCCACAAGCGTGCCTTTGTTGCGGCTCTTGAAGACCTTTCTGCCGGCAGGTTTCGCGCGTGTGGGCGCTGCCGGGCCGGGCAGGTGAGCGAAGCCTTCGGTGGTGAGGATCAAGTCGGCCAGATCTGCTTCAAGGCTGGTGCGTGCGTCAACGAGGTGTTCCATGAAGGTCATGCGGTAGGCCTCTCGTATGTAGCCCGAGCCCATTTCTACCAATGAGTTGACGGCGTTCTCCATGCGCTCATACCCCGCAAGCACGTCCTTGAGCACGTCGATTTGCTCGGCTATCGAGTAGCCGCTGGTGATGCGCATATCTATATGGGAGATGATGTTGTCGGTGTTTTTTCCGCTGTAGAGCTCTACAAGAAAAGGAAATTCTTCCGGTTTTTCCGAACCGTGGCTGCGATCCAGTACCAGATCGACCAACAACACCAGTAGATTTTGTTTGATAGCGACCGAGGAAATATCTTTGTCGGCGGGTTTTTCTTTCAATAGAAAAGCTCGCAACACAGGGTCCGCCTGTTTGAGTATGGCTTCAATTTTCTCCGCCGGCTCAATCATCTGTTTATGCAGTTCAAACTGCGCTTGCTTCGTGTTGATCAGCGTCTGGTAGGCGTCCGTGATCTTGTCGCGCAACTCTTCACGGCCACGTTGAATGATCTCCTGGGTACTTTCGCCGCGTTCGGTTTGAACGTGATCGACAAACCCTTGCAACAAGCCCTCGTAGACCGAGGCCCAGTAGCTGTAGATGCCCTTGGTGGCATCGTCCCGGGAGCGTCTGTATGCGGGATTCGTTCGGTCGACTTGCATCAGTTCGCCAGCCTTGGCTTCGATCTTTTGCAGCATCGAAAAAAAGCTCTGCGAGTTCTGCCGGTAATTGTCGAAGGCGATTTCCCATTCGACCTTGGCCTTTGCGGTCGCCAGTCGCCGTTGCTCGTAGCGTTCTGCGATTCTGGCGTGCAGGTCTGGAATAGCCGCCGAGGTGCCGAGCCTTAACCAATCCTCTCTGAGGCTTTTTTTACTTTCAACCAGCCGGATGCGGGTACTGTCCACCGTTAGCCTGAACCTGTTCAAAGCGACCGCCTGTGGCACGATCTCGGTATTCAGGCCCCGCAGTTCGACGCGTAGCGCGTTCAAACGTTCGGTGCGCTGTTTCTGCCATTCACTCAACCGTTCCCTGGGCATGCCGCCCTCCAGCCGGGCTCGTCGGTCCAGGCGCCAATGCCCCTGGTTGTCGCTGATCAGTTTGAACCCCGGACGCTGCGGGTGCTGCGGGTCCACCAGGTAGACTTCGCCGAAACCGCGCACCACGCTGACTTGGAACAGCAACCCGCCGACGCTGGCGTGCCAGGTATCGTCAATGCGGTACAGGCCCTTGAGCCGGCCGCCGGCTTCTGCGGGCGGCAAGGTTTCGGGCCAGGGCACGTGAACATCGCGCAACGCCTTGAACAACGTCGCGCTCGCCTGGGGGCTGGCAAGCGAGTGGCTGAAGTCCAGAGTGGTGTGGCCTGTCGCCGGTGGCTCGCCGGGCAGCGCCACCGGGCCATCACGCACCACGGGGGCGCTGGACGCAGCGAGTTGGCCTGCGGGGCGACGCCAGCGCGACAGGCGCAGCGTGTGCTCCTGCGGGGCGAGCGCCGGTAAGGGTTGTTGCGCACGGCCTGGAGGCGCGCTGGCGTGTAACAGCACCATCGCGGTATTGAGCAGCAGATCAACCAGCGCCAGCTCGCGGGTGACCGGGTCGTCGCTGTCCAGGCCCGCCAGGTCTTGCTCGATGCTGGCCACCAGCACCAAAAACCAGCCCGCCAACATCGCCGGCCCGCGCACCAGCGGCAACACCAGGGTGTTGAACAGCAACCAGGCGCCTTCCATCACAATCGCCCAGCGACTTTCGAGGTTAGATACCGATTGCCGGTCCGCCAGGTCGACCATGGCCCGTGCCGTGCTGCCGAACAGGTGGTTGAGCAGTTGGCCGTTGATTTGCGACTGCAACCATTCACCGGCGCCTTCATCCACGGCCAGCGTCGCGGCGGCCGGCTTTTCAGGCACGGTGGACTCATCCCCGGGCAGGAAGCGGATGATGTGCGGCTCGGTGAACCCGCCGTGGTCATAGATGGGCCGGGCCTTGTCGGGCAGCCAGGTGAGCACGCTGTTTTGCAGTTCGCCGGGCGTGGCCAGCGCATCCAGCAGCGCCTGGCGCGTAGGGTATTGATGCAGGGCGTCGGCGTACAACGGTCGATAAAACAGGTGTGGGCCGACGCTGGCGTCCCGTGGCTCGATAATGAACATGTTGTTTACGGAATCGGGCGTGGCCCCGGGTTTGCGGCACAGCCCCAGCGGGCGCAGGACGATTTCCTGATCATCCACGCGCCTGTCCTCCGGGGTTTCGCCCATCAGCGCTTTAACATAGCGGTAGCCGGTGGTGGTGACGCCGTGCTGGCGGCGGATCGCGTATTCCAGCGCCTGCATCGGCAGGTGCACCTTCAGCTCGCGGGTGAACAGGGCCTCCCGGCGCCGTGCATCGGCGGTGTCGGACAGCAACAGCGCCTTGATTGTTTGCGGGTAGGTGGTGCCGATGTCGACGCGCTGGATCAAGCCTTCGCTGCCCAACAGGTATTTTGCGTCCAGCCAGGCCGGCAGTGTCGCGGCGCTTTTGGAGTAGAGCTTGAGCGTGCCTTTGGGCCTGCCGGCGAGGTTCTTCAGCGCCAGCTCCGACAGCGACATCTGCACATGTTCGATAATACCGGCACCGCCTGGGTAGCCGGCGGCTACGGCGAAGTCCAGCAGCACATCGTCGGGGTCGTAATCTTCGTGGTCGGTTTGCATCTGCTTGCGCAACGCGTCGCGGCTGAAACGTTGGATCGTTTCAATGCCCTCATTGAACGAGCGGCCGTGGTTGTGTTTCACCACTTGCGCCATGTCCTGCAGGTGGCGATGGTAGGCAAAGCGGTCATCGGCGTTGGCGTGCTTGAGCCAGGCGGGCAGTTGCGTGTGGATTTTTTGCAGGTTTGCGCTGGGCAACGCGACGCTGCTGAAAACCAGCGCCGGATCGGTCAATTTATCCAGGGTTCGGCTCAGTGCCTCTTCGCTCTGAGCTTGAAAGGGCACGGTCTCCAGATCCTCAAGTTGCTGGTTGAGAATAAGCCCGGCCTGCTGTTCGAATACATTGCCATCCGGCTCGTTACGCCGCCAGGTGATGCTGTCGCAGTCGAACTGGCTTTGCATCCGCGCCGCCCAGGCCTCGCCAAAGGCATCCAGGCTGTCGAATGCCTCGATAGCCCCGGCCACGCTGCACAGCAGCACCTGCTTGCCGCGCGCCAGTAACACATCCGCCGTCAGCAGGCGTCTGTCTTTGCCGGCTTTAACCAGGGTGTTTTCAATGAAATAGGCATAGGTGGGCGGCGTGGAGCGGGACAAGCGTTTAACGCGCTCCGGCCACGCAGCGGTGACCGCCAGCATGTCCTGTTGCGTGGCGGTGAGGTGCGCGCCACCGGCCGCCGCGGCGGTCATCCGGCCCTTGAGAAACTCGCCCAGCCATTGCCAGCGGCTTTGCCCATGGCTGTCGATGGCGCTCCAGTAATCGGCCAGGGCGTGCTGGAAATACAGGTAAAGCGAGGAGGGCAACGCGTCGATGATTTGCGCGATCAGCTGCATGTCGATTGGCGCCAGGCTCGCGGTTTTCAGCACGGCGGGTGGGGTTTGGCTCAGAAAGTACGGCAGCTCACGCTTTGATTGCCAGTCAAGCAACTGTGGTTTGAGAACGTGGGCGACAGCGACATTGATCAACAGCGGGTAGGTATAACCGCCCGCGTCATCGGGGCTGGCCAGCCTGACGCTGAGCAGGTCCAGTTCCAGGGTTGGATAGTGCTCCAGGATGCGGTCGCGCAGGGCGTTGAACACCACTGAGAACACGGCGGGGCGATCGGCGAAGCGCTGATGGATCGCCTGGGCTGGCAATTGGCCCAGGGGCGTAGATGAGACGGGAGGGTTTGAGGCGGGCATGACGAAATCCTGTTTCCTGTGTCACTCCGGTGCTGGTTGGCTGCCGGGTCAGCGGACCGTTAATCGGTCCGCCACAGGAAAGCGAATTTCGTCGTTGCGCGTGCGGTAGGGGGCTACCGCAAACAGGTGTCAGGCGTCGTAACCCAGGTTGGGCGCCAGCCAGCGTTCGGTGACGCTCAAGTCCTGGCCCTTGCGCGCCGTGTAGCTTTGCACCTGGTCCTTGTCGATCTTGCCCACGGCAAAGTACTGCGCCTGCGGGTGGGCGAAGTACCAGCCACTGACCGCCGCCGCCGGGAACATGGCGTAATGCTCGGTGAGGAACACGCCGCTGCGCCCGGCATGCATTTCGCGGGCCTCGGGGTCGAGCAGCTGGAACAGTTGGGCCTTTTCAGTGTGATCCGGGCAGGCCGGGTAGCCGGGGGCAGGGCGGATGCCGCTGTATTGCTCCTTGATCAGCGCCTCGTTGTCCAATTGCTCGTCTTTGGCGTAGCCCCAGTGTTCCTTACGTACCTGCTGGTGCAGCCACTCGGCGCAGGCTTCGGCCAGGCGGTCGGCCAGGGCCTTGACCATGATCGAGTTGTAATCGTCGCCGGCGTCCTGGTAAGCCTTGGCGACTTCCTCGGCACCGATGCCGGCGGTGGTGATGAAGCCACCGATGTAGTCGGTGACGCCGCTGTCTTTGGGCGCGACGAAGTCGGCCAGGGAGAAGTTCGGCTTGCCATCGGTCTTGATGATTTGCTGGCGCAAGTGGTGAAGCTTTGCAATCGGCCGCCCGTCGTCAGCGTAGACTTCCAGGTCATCGTCCTGCACCTGGTTGGCCGGCCAGAACCCAAACACCGCACGGGCGCTGATGAGTTTTTCGTCGATCAACTTCTTGAGCATTTCCCGGGCGTCGGCGTACAACGCGGTGGCCGCTTCACCCACCACTTCATCAGTGAGGATGCGCGGGTACTTGCCGGCCAGGTCCCAGGAGATAAAGAACGGCGTCCAGTCGATATACTCGGCCAGCACGTTGAGGTCGATGTCATCCAGCACCTTGGTGCCGGTAAAGGTCGGTTTCACCGGGGTATGGCTGCTCCAGTCGAACTGCGGCTTCTTGGCAATCGCCGCCGGGTAGCTCAGGCGTTCGGTGCGGGCGCTGCGGTTGGCGGTGCGCTCACGCACATCGATGTATTCCAGGCGGGTTTTCTCGACGAAACCGGCCTTCAATTCCTTGGACAGCAGTTGTGTGGCCACGCCCACCGCGCGGGAGGCGTCGGTAACGTAGATCACCGCATCGTTGCTGTACTTGGGCTCGATCTTCACCGCCGTATGGGCCTTGGAGGTGGTTGCACCGCCGATCATCAGCGGCAGGTGGAAGTCCTGGCGCTGCATCTCGCGGGCCACGTGCACCATTTCATCCAGAGAAGGCGTGATCAGGCCCGACAGGCCGATAATGTCGCACTTCTGTTCCTTGGCCACTTGCAGGATTTTTTCGGCAGGCACCATGACGCCCAGGTCGACAATGTCATAACCGTTGCAACCCAGCACGACGCCAACGATGTTCTTGCCGATGTCATGCACGTCGCCCTTGACCGTGGCCATCAGGATCTTGCCCTTGGCCTCCGGCTTGTCGCCTTTTTCCAGCTCGATAAAGGGGATCAAATGGGCCACGGCCTGCTTCATTACGCGGGCGGATTTCACCACCTGGGGCAGGAACATTTTACCGGCGCCGAACAAGTCGCCGACGATGTTCATGCCGGACATCAGCGGGCCTTCGATCACCTCGATCGGGCGCGCGAACGACAGCCGCGACTCTTCAGTGTCCTCGACAATGTGCGTGGTAATGCCCTTGACCAGCGCGTGCTCAAGGCGCTTGTTCACCGGCCAGCCACGCCACTCTTCGGTCTCGGCTTCCTTGACGCTGCCGTCGCCCTTGTACTTGTCGGCGATGGCGAGCAGGGCGTCGGTGCCGTCCGGGGTGCGGTTGAGCACCACGTCTTCCACTGCATCACGCAGCTCGGCCGGGATCTGGTCGTAGATCTCCAACTGGCCGGCGTTGACGATACCCATGGTCAGGCCGTTGCGGATCGCATACAGCAGGAATACCGAGTGGATCGCCTCGCGCACCGGGTTGTTGCCACGGAACGAGAACGACACGTTGGACACGCCGCCGGAGGTCAGCGCGTAGGGCAGCTCGTCGCGGATATAGGCACAGGCGTTGATGAAGTCGACGGCGTAGTTGTTGTGCTCTTCGATGCCGGTGGCGACCGCGAAGATGTTCGGGTCGAAGATGATGTCTTCCGGCGGGAAGCCGACTTCATTGACCAGAATGTCGTAGGAGCGTTTGCAGATTTCCTTCTTGCGCGCTTCGGTGTCGGCCTGGCCGGCTTCGTCGAACGCCATCACCACCACCGCCGCGCCGTAGCGCTTGCACAGCTTGGCGTGGTGAATGAACTGCTCCACGCCTTCCTTCATGCTGATGGAGTTGACGATGCCCTTGCCCTGGATGCACTTGAGGCCGGCTTCTATCACTTCCCATTTGGAGGAGTCGATCATGATCGGCACGCGAGAGATGTCCGGTTCGCCGGCGATCAGGTTGAGGAAGGTCACCATGGCCTTCTTCGAGTCAAGCATGCCCTCGTCCATGTTGATGTCGATCACCTGGGCGCCGGCTTCCACCTGCTGCAGGGCGACTTCCAGGGCTTCGGTGTAGTTGTCTTCACGGATCAGGCGGGCGAACTTGGCTGAACCGGTGATGTTGGTGCGCTCGCCGACGTTGACGAAGAGCGAGCTGCGATCAATGGTGAACGGCTCCAGGCCGGACAGGCGGCAGGCCTTGGGAATGTCCGGGATCGCCCGCGGCGCATAACCGGCCACGGCCTTGGCGATGGCTTCGATATGGCCCGGCGTGGTGCCGCAGCAGCCGCCGACGATGTTGAGGAAGCCGCTCTGAGCGAATTCCTCGATGACCTTGGCCGTTTCCACTGGCAGTTCGTCGTACTCGCCGAATTCGTTGGGCAGGCCGGCGTTAGGGTGCGCGGAAACGTGGGTGTTGGCTTTGTTCGACAGTTCTTCCAGGTACGGGCGCAGTTCGCTGGCACCCAGCGCACAGTTCAACCCCACCGAGATTGGCTTGGCGTGAGCCACGGAGTTCCAGAACGCTTCAGTTGTTTGACCGGACAGCGTACGGCCGGACGCATCGGTGATGGTGCCGGAAATCATGATCGGCAATTCCACCCCCAGTGCTTCGAACACCCCTTGCACGGCGAAGATTGCGGCCTTGGCGTTGAGGGTGTCGAAGATCGTTTCGATCAGGATCAGGTCGGCGCCGCCTTCGATCAAACCTTTGGTGGCCTCGGTGTAGTTTTCCACCAGTTCATCGAAGGTCACGTTGCGGTAGCCGGGGTTGTTCACATCCGGGGACAGCGAGCAGGTGCGGCTGGTGGGGCCGAGTACGCCGGCGACGAAACGCGGCTTGGCCGGGTTCTCGAGGGTTTTGGCATCGGCCACGGTGCGTGCCAGCCGCGCGCCTTCTACGTTTAATTCGTAGGCCAGTTCTTCCATGCCGTAGTCGGCCATGGAGATCCGCGTGGCATTGAAGGTGTTGGTTTCAAGGATGTCGGCACCGGCATCCAGGTAGGCCTTTTCGATCCCGCCGATCACGTCCGGGCGGGTGAGCACCAGCAAGTCGTTATTGCCCTTGACGTCGCTTGGCCAGTCGGCGAAGCGTTTGCCACGGTAGTCCTGCTCCTCAAGCTTATAGCTCTGGATCATCGTGCCCATGCCACCGTCAAGGATCAGGATACGTTCCTTGAGGGCGTGGTGAAGGGCTTGCAGACGAGCGCTACGATCGGACATGGGACTACTCTGGTCAGGTATCACGGAGGGCATGAATCATAGCAAACCTGTGCCGATTTTGAGCGTGCTGGGTTCTGCATGAATATCGCTCATGTTGAACCGGAGTCAAGGCTCGGTAAAATCAGCGGTATATTCATGTAACAACACCGGTATTGGACATGGGCCGCGATGAGAATCTATAACTACTCTCACTGATCCGGTCATCTCTCCAGGCGGGCGCTGAAGCAGTCGGATATTTACCTTACGGGACTGGAAAAGGTACTCCGATGTTGATTTCAGTGCAGGCATTACGCGCCTTCGCGGCATGGATTGTGGTGGGTGTTCACTTCATGCAGCTGTTCTTCAACTTTGAGGCCCATAACGCATTGGAGTATCTGTTGGCCGATAAAGGCGGTATCGGGGTGGATATTTTCTTTGTCATCAGTGGTTTTGTAATCTTCCTTGCGACTGCGGACAAAGCGCTGACCCCTTGGCGTTTTATGCTCATGCGCCTGGCCAGAATCGTTCCGGCGTACTGGTTCTACACCCTTCTTATGATTTTTCTGGTCGCTGCTCTGCCCGCCGTGTTTCCTGATGAGCACCTTGAGCCGGGTTATGTGCTCATGTCGCTGCTGTTTATTGCCGCCCCAAGTGAACCGGGCGTGGAGGTTTATCCGCTGCTGGGTGTTGGGTGGACCTTGAACTTTGAAATGATGTTCTATGCGCTGTTTTGCTTCGCGTTGCTGGTTCGCGAATCCTGTCGTGTGTGGGTAGCGGCAACGCTGTTGTACCTGGCGTGCTACATCGGCCCCACCCTGGGCTTGGCCAGCGGTTTCTACACTAATGGCATTGTCCTCGAGTTTCTGATGGGCATTGTGATCGGCATGCTGTATCGCCGTGGTTTATGCAGGACCAGGCCTTGGCTGCCGTTGTTGGGCATCGTGATTGCGTCGATGGCGGTGTATCACGGGGCAGATATACCGCGTGCGCTGGAATGGGGCGTGCCCAGCGCAATAGTGGTCATCAGTTGTGTGGCATTGGAGCCTTACTTCCAGGGCTCCCGGCTGTTGAAGATGCTCGGGGACTGTTCTTATTCGGTGTACTTGATTCACGTGCCGGTACTCGCGGTCGGGCACTTCGTGGCCGAACAGAGGGGCATAAACCCTTATGCGATGCTCCTCGCGTGCATCGTAGTGATCGCACTCGGCGCATTCGCAAGTTACCAGTGGCTGGAGAAAAGAACCTACCGCGTGCTCAAGCAGTGGCTAGGCCTTGAGGCTCGGGAGGCTATTTCCCGACAAAAACACTAGGACTTTGTACCTGCGTAATATTTTGGCGTAAACTGCGGGCAAGCCTGTGAGGAGTTTCCATGACTGCCATAACCATTACCGACGCCGCCCACGATTACCTGGCCGACCTGCTGTCCAAGCAGAACACCCCAGGCATCGGCATCCGCGTCTTTATCACCCAGCCCGGCACCCAGTACGCCGAGACGTGCATTGCCTACTGCAAGCCTGGTGAAGAGAAACCTGAAGACACCGCACTGGGGCTGAAAAGCTTCACCGCGTATATCGATGCCTTCAGCGAAGCCTTCCTCGACGACGCCGTGGTTGACTACGCCACCGACCGCATGGGTGGCCAGCTGACCATCAAAGCGCCGAACGCCAAGGTACCGAACGTCAATGCCGACAGCCCGGTTAACGAGCGCATCAACTACTACCTGCAAACCGAGATCAACCCGGGGCTGGCCAGCCACGGCGGTCAGGTGAGCCTGATCGATGTCGTGGATGACGGTATCGCCGTGTTGAAGTTCGGCGGTGGCTGCCAGGGCTGCGGCCAGGCGGACGTGACCCTGCGCGAAGGCATCGAGCGTACCCTGCTCGAGCGCATTCCTGAGCTTAAAGGTGTACGTGACGTGACCGACCACACGCAGAAAGAAAACGCCTACTACTGAGTAAGGTGTTCACTGCGAGCATAAAAAACGGCGCCCCGTGAGCGCCGTTTTTTTATGTTTTGAATTCAATGAATTATGCCGTCTTCCTATCGCAGCGCATCAACACGTGGGTTTTTACCCTGGACGATAAAGATGGGCATGGCCGGCACGGTAAAGCGACGACTCGCTGAAGCTATCGTCGGCCAACACCCGGCCTACAAGAATCAGTGCAGTACGCCGAAAGCCCTTTGCCTCGACTTTCCCGACAATATCTTCAAGCGTGCCAACGGCCCAATCCTGATCCGGCCAGGTCGCCCGATGCACCACGGCAATCGGGCAATCCGCGCCATAGTGCGGCAGCAGTTGGGCGACGATTCTCTCCAGATGATTGACCCCCAGGTGAATCGCCATGGTGGTGGCATGCCGCGCCAGGCTGTCGAAATCTTCGCCGGCAGGCATGCTGGTCTTGTCGGCGTATCGGGTGAGTATCACGCTTTGCGCGATGTCCGGCAGGGTCAGTTCGGTTTCCAGCAGCGCTGCGCAAGCCGCTACCGCGGTGACCCCCGGAATGATCTGGAAAGGGATGCCCAATTCGCGCAAGTGGCGGATCTGCTCGCCAATCGCCCCATACAGGCTCGGGTCGCCGGAGTGCACTCGTGCGACGTCCTGGCCTCTGGCATGGGCCGTCTTGATCAGCTCGACTATCTGTTCCAAGTGCAATTCGGCGCTGTTGACCACCTGCTGCGCCTGATGGCCCTCCAGCACTGCGGCGGGCACCAGCGAGCCGGCATAGATGATTACCGGGCAACTGCGGATCAGCCGTTGGCCTTTGACGGTGATCAGTTCCGGGTCGCCGGGGCCTGCGCCGATGAAGTAAACGGTCATGCAATATTCCTGTTGGCACGCCCGAGCATGAACGGTGCTCAAGATCGGGTGCGGTGTTAATCCGGGTTGTTGTCGACGCCGGCCAATGCAAAGGTGGCCCGCGCGCTTTTGCGGCGAGTGATCAGCAGCCGGGCAGGGGCGTCGCCGAGCTGCTCGGCCACGGCCAGCGCGGCGCTTTCGGCAACTCCGTAACAGTGGGTATGGGCAAACGCGACGGCGGATTTGTGGCTCAAGCGCTCTTCATAAACGCTCAACCGCGCGGCACTTAAACACAGCAGCGGCACATTCAGTATTTGAGCCAATGCCAACAGTCCGGGCTCATCCTGTTTGCGCTCGATCGTTGCCAATGCGCTCACGCGCTGACGGTCGATCCCAGCCTCGGCGAGGGCCCTGTCAACCAGCTCGAGCAAGGCCTGAGCATCACAGCCACGCTGACAGCCCAGGCCGACGACCAGGGTCATGCCGAGTATGAGTCGTCGCGGTGACGGCGAAACAGCCAGGCGCTGATCAAACCCAGCGCCAGCCAGAACGCAACGTTGGTCAGCTGCGACGCGATCTTGAACTGGGATTCGAGGGCTTCTGGGGCCAGCATCGAATGCACTTCGGGTTGCGGTGCTCCGATCACGTGGGGCACGACAAGGATCGCCACGCCCAGCACCTTCAGCAGCCAGTTGCGCCCGAACACCAGCAACGCAATACCCGCGGCAGTCGATGCGGCGGTGCCGATCCACCAGATCTGGCGTTGTGCCAGGTCTGCAGCGGCGGTGCCCGGCAGTTCCGGTGGCAGGCCCAAGGTGGGGGCGAGTACAAAGGTCGCGTAACCGGCCAGGCCCCACAGCAGGCCTTGGGCAGTGCGAGTGGGCGCGCGCAGCGTATAGAGCCCGGCCAGCATCAGCGCAAAACCGACCGCCACCACCAGGTTGCCACCGGTAGTGGAGAGTACGCGTTGCCAGCCGTCCTGCGGCTCCCAGGCTTCGGCGTCATGCATATGCGGAGCGGTGCCGACGGGGTGTTCATGC
Source organism: Pseudomonas sp. (assembly GCF_030147005.1). Classification (GTDB taxonomy): domain Bacteria; phylum Pseudomonadota; class Gammaproteobacteria; order Pseudomonadales; family Pseudomonadaceae; genus Aquipseudomonas. The sequence goes on along the minus strand of NZ_JASLAW010000163.1, from coordinate 8,043 downwards.
ACAGCCTGCGTGGTGGTCGGCGCTTTTTCAAAGGACTCCGCTTGCAGGATCAGCGGGGCGACCCAAAGGCTTTGCAGCAGGGTCAGTAGCAGGGCGGCCAGCAAGCCGGTGAAAACTGCGGTTTGCGCGATACGCTTAATCATGTCGGCAGGCCTCAGTGGCACGGGAACGCGGCGCTGTGGCGGGTATCATGGGCAGCGTTGTGCACCGCCTCGATATGCGAGAAGCCGGCAAAGTACACCAGGCACGCACCGAGGATCGACGCACCGACAGCGGCGGTCAGGCGTTGGCTCAAAGTGGAGGTGTTACCGACAGTAGGCGAGGTGCTGCTGATGATCGACATGGCGCGTCCCTTTCATGTGTCTTGAGTGAAACGAGCGCATGAAAACCCCGCGAGCCGAGCCCGCAGGGTTCTGAACAGCGCCCGCCCACCGCGGGTTTGTTATCTGAGTTTTTCGGGCCGGTCTCCGGGCTTGCGAGGGGCGCCTGGCCTATCAAGCGTCTCCTTCCCATGCACAGGCACAGTGGATTTGACGCTTCGCTCGCTTACCGTTGCGGGGGCAGCACCGGACTGTTATGCCTTGATCAAAATAAGGCATAGGTCACCGGTTTCCCGTTTCACCCTGTGAAGGGCACCCGAAACAAGATGTGTAGGAAAACACGGGCGAGACCGGGGCGTCAATTGAGGCCCGGGTCGGCCGCGAGTTCAGCAACTGAACAACGGGCGGGTAATATCTTTAATTGTTTAACGTCGCTTGTGGGCTCTTTTTATTGCTCCGTGTAGGAAGATGGGAACATTGACCGCCGGCCATGCACTGCGTAGCCTTGCTTGCTCGAGGTTCTTCGGCTCAGGCCGAAGCTAAGAAGGGAACGCGGTTCAAGCCGCGGCTGCCCCCGCAACTGTGAAGGGTTCTACTGACTGCAACGCCACTGCCGATACGGCGGGAAGGCGCAGCCAGTGCCGGTCGCAAGCCCCGCAAGCCCCAAGCCAGGAGACCTGCCTCGTAATCGATTTTTCAATTCAACCGGGCGGGGTGATCCGGTGACGAAACCTGCTGCTGCGCCCCGTCGCAGGGCCCATCGTCCCGTATGCCCGCCCCAAAGGGCATCCGATGAAAACACTGGCCAAACTCCCCGTCACCATCGTTACCGGTTTCCTCGGCTCGGGTAAAACCACGTTGCTGCGCCATATGCTCGACAATGCCCAGGGCCGTCGCATTGCGGTGATCGTCAACGAATTCGGCGAACTGGGCATTGACGGTGAAATTCTCAAGCAGTGTTCCATCGGTTGCACCGAGGAAGAAGCCAACGGCCGTGTGTATGAGTTAGCCAATGGCTGCTTGTGCTGCACCGTGCAGGAAGAATTCTTCCCGGTGATGCGCGAACTGGTGGCCCGTCGTGGCGACCTTGACCATATCCTCATTGAAACCTCGGGCCTGGCCCTGCCCAAGCCATTGGTCCAGGCCTTCCAATGGCCGGAAATCCGCAATGCCTGCACCGTGGACGCGGTGATCACCGTGGTCGACAGCCCGGCCGTGGCCGCCGGCACCTTCGCCGCGTTCCCGGACCAGGTCGACGCCCAGCGCAAGCTCGACCCGAACCTGGATCACGAATCGCCCCTGCATGAGCTGTTCGCCGACCAACTGGCCAGCGCCGACCTGGTGATCCTCAACAAGGCCGACCTGATCAGCGCCGAAGACCTGGCCCGCGTGCGCCTGGAAGTGGCCGAGGAATTGCCGCCGGCGGTGAAAGTCATCGAAGCCAGCAGCGGTCGCTTGCCACTGGAGGTGTTGATCGGCCTTGGCGCCGGTTCCGAGGAACATATCGACGCGCGCCATAGCCATCATGACCATCACCACGACGGTGAAGACGACCATGATCACGATGCCTTCGACTCCATTTTCATCGACCTGCCTCAAGCCGAAGAAGCCCTGCTGCTCGATGCCCTGACGCAATTGGTGGTGCAGCACGGCATCCTGCGCGTCAAAGGCTTCGCCGCCATCCCGAACAAACCGATGCGCCTGCTGATCCAGGGCGTGGGCACGCGGTTCGACAAGCATTTCGACCGTGCCTGGGGCGCTGATGAGGCACGCATCACGCGCCTGGTGCTGATCGGCCAGGCGCTTGACGCGGCAGGCCTTGAAGCGCAACTGCGCGCCGCGATCAGCGCCTGACCCATGCACCTGCTCAGGACCCAGCCCGGTGGCTTCGTTGCGGACGACAATATCGCCGACCTTGGACAAACGCCCGCCGAGTTGGTGATTCTGTGCAGCGGCGACTCCAGCCTGGCGTTGCTCGCCGAGGCGGCCGCGCAGTTGCCCGAGGATTACCCCGGCCTGCGCCTGGCCAACCCGATGCAAGTGCAGAACCATGCTTCAGTCGACTTGTACGTCGACGAGGTGCTGCGCCACGCCAAGGTGATCCTGATCTCGCTGCATGGCGGCATCGGATACTGGCGCTATGGCATTGAACGCCTGGTGGAATTGGCGGAGCGCGGAGTCACACTGATCATGGTGCCGGGGGATGACCGCCCGGACCCGGAACTCAGCGGCTTGAGTACCGTCGGCGCGGCGGACCGTGACCGGCTGTGGCAGTTCCTGCGCCAGGGTGGCCTGAGCAATGCGCTGGATTTCTATCACTGCCTGGCCAGCGGCTATCTGGGCCGCGACTATGCCTGGGCTGAGCCGCAAAGCTTGCCGCGCACCTCGATCTATCACCCGCATAACCCCAACGCCCGCCTTGATCACTGGCAGGCGGATTGGCGCGCCGAGTTTCCGGTGGCGGCGGTGCTGTTCTACCGCTCGCATTTGCAGGCCGCCAACACCGGGTTTATTGATGTGTTCTGCCAGCGTTTGCAGGCGGCGGGCCTTAACCCGTTGCCGATAGCGGTGGCCAGTTTGAAAGAGCCCGGCTGCCTGACGGTGGTCGAGGATCTGTTGGATCACGTGCAGGCGGCGGTGATTCTCAACACCACCGGCTTTGCTCAATCCAGCCCCGAAGCCCCGCATTTGCGCCCGTTTCGCCGCAATATCCCGGTGATCCAGGCGATCTGTGCCCAGGATAACCAGCCCGGCTGGCAAGCCAGCGAACAAGGCCTGGGGCCTCGCGACCTGGCGATGCACATTGCCTTGCCCGAGCTGGACGGGCGCATCATCAGCCGGCCGATCAGCTTCAAGGACCTGGCCTGGCGCAGTGAGCGCAGCCAGTCGGACGTGGTGTGCTACCGCGCCGCGCCCGAACGCATGGATTTTGTCGCCGAACTGGCGCGACGCTGGGTCGAGCTGGCGCGGGTGCCGAATGCGCAAAAACGCGTTGCGTTAATCCTGGCTAATTACCCAACCCGCGACGGCCGTATCGGCAACGGCGTGGGCCTGGATACGCCGGCGGCGGCGCTGAACATCCTGCGCGCGCTGCAAGCCGAAGGGTATCCGGTGCCACCCACCTTGCCGGACAGCGGCACTGACTTGATCCATGCGTTGCTCGGCGGCGTCACCAACGACCTGGACAGCCTCGACCTGCGCCCATGCCATCAAAGCCTGGGCCTGGATGACTATGAAGCGATGTTCCAGCGACTGCCGGACGCCAATCGCCAAGCCGTACTGGAACGCTGGGGCCCGCCGCATCAGGACCCGATGTGCCGCGACGGTCGGCTGATGATCGCCGGCCTGCGCCTGGGCCAGACCTTCGTCGGTATTCAACCGGCGCGGGGTTATCAGGTTGATCAGAGCGCGGTGTATCACGACCCCGACCTGGTGCCGCCCCACGGCTATCTGGCGTTCTATTTCTGGCTGCGCCAGACCTACGGCGCCCACGCAGTGATTCATGTGGGCAAGCACGGCAACCTCGAATGGCTGCCGGGCAAGGGCGTGGGCCTGTCGGAAAACTGCTGGCCGGACGTGCTGCTCGGCCCGCTGCCGAATATCTATCCCTTTATCGTTAACGACCCAGGCGAGGGCGCCCAGGCCAAGCGGCGTACCCAGGCGGTGATCATCGACCACCTGATGCCACCCCTGACCCGCGCCGAAACCTACGGCCCGCTGCGCAACCTGGAGCTGCTGGCCGACGAATATTATGAAGCGCAGTTGCTAGACCCGCGACGCGCGCTGGAATTGCAGAAAGACATTCTCAAACTGGTGCGCGAAACCCGTATCGACCAGGAGCTGGAGCTGGACGGCGATGCCGAAGCCGACGTTTGGCTGCCGCGCCTGGACACCTACCTGTGTGATTTGAAGGAATCTCAGATCCGCGACGGCCTGCATATCTTTGGCGAGTCGCCTGCGGGACGCTTGCGTATCGATACCTTGCTGGCCTTGCTGCGGATCCCGCGTGGCGATGGACGTGGCGCGCAATCGAGCCTGCTGCGCGTGCTGGCCAACGCCTTCGAGCTGGGTTTCGACCCCCTGGACTGCGCGCTCGCAGAGCCGTGGACCGGGCGTCGGCCCGAGTTGCTGCGCGAGCTCGACGCGCAGCTGTGGCGCACCGCTGGCGACACGCGCGAGCGTCTGGAGCTCTACGCGACGCGCTTGATCGAACAGGCCTTGGAGGGGCCGTTCGAGCAGTTGGAAGAGGCCGGCTGGGAAGAGGTGAAGGCGGTTGTCGAAAGCCTGCGCATCGTCGTGGCACCGCGCCTGGACGCCTGCGGACCGGCAGAAATGCGCGGCCTGCTGGACGCCTTGACCGGTCGTTTCGTGCCGGCCGGTCCCAGCGGGGCGCCAAGCCGCGGGCGCCTGGATGTGCTGCCCACGGGGCGTAATTTCTTCACGGTGGACGTGCGCAACCTGCCGACCACCACGGCCTGGCGCATCGGTTTCCAGTCGGCCAATCTGATACTTGAGCGGCATCTACAGGACCACGGCGACCATCTGCGCCAGTTGGGCCTGTCGGTGTGGGGCACTGCCACCATGCGCACCGGTGGCGACGATATCGCCCAGGCCATGGCGCTGATGGGCGTGCGTCCGGTATGGGCCACCGGCAGCCAGCGCGTGGATGATTTCGAAATTCTGCCGGTCAGTCTGCTGGATCGTCCACGCGTCGACGTGACGTTGCGGGTGTCCGGCTTCTTCCGTGATGCGTTCGCCAACCTGATCCGCCTGTTCGATGCGGCGGTGCAAGCGGTGGCGGCCCTGGACGAGCCGGATGACATGAACCCGCTGGCCGCCAAGGTGCGCAGTGAGCGCGCGGCCTTGCGTGAGTCGGGCCTGGACGAAGCAACCGCGGCGAAACAGGCCGGCTGGCGTATTTTCGGCGCCAAGCCTGGGGCTTATGGCGCGGGCGTGCAGGGTGCGATTGATGGTCGCCTGTGGCAAAGCCGCGAGGACTTGGCCGAGGTCTACCTGAACTGGGGCGGCTACGCCTATGGCGGCGCGGACGAAGGCACCGCCGCCCGTGAGCAGTTTGCCCAGCGCTTGAGCCAGGTGCAGGCGGTAGTGCAGAACCAGGACAACCGCGAACACGATGTGCTCGACTCTAATGATTACTATCAATTCCAGGGCGGCATGCTCGCCGCCGTGGAAACCCTGAGCGGCGCCAAGGCCGCCAGCTACCATGGCGATCACAGCCAGCCGGACCTGCCGAAGATCCGCACCCTGAAAGAAGAACTCAATCGGGTCGTGCGTTCCCGCGCGGCCAACCCGAAGTGGATCGAAGGCGTGAAGCGTCACGGCTATAAAGGCGCGTTTGAAATGGCCGCGACCGTGGACAACCTGTTCGCCTTCGACGCCACCACCGCGTTGATCGACGACCACCAATACGCTTTGCTCGCAGACGCCTACCTGCTCGACCCTGACACCCGGGCCTTTGTGCAACAGCACAACCCCGACGCCCTGCGCGACATGACCGAGCGCATGCTCGAAGCCCAGCAGCGCGGCATGTGGCAAGAGCCGGGGGCCTACCGCGAAGCGTTGGAAAACCTGTTGCTGGATATGGAAGAAGACAGCTGATGACCGATATTGCGCATTTCCCGCTGGCCGCCGTGGTCGGCGCCGATGAGTTGAAACTGGCGCTGTGCCTGACCGCGATCGACCCTAGGATCGGCGGTGTGCTGATCGAGGGCCCGCGAGGCATGGCCAAGTCCACCCTGGCCCGTGGCCTGGCGGACCTGCTCGCCAGTGGGCAGTTCGTCACCTTGCCCCTGGGCGCCACCGAGGAACGCCTGGTGGGCACCCTCGACCTGGACGCCGCGCTCGGCGAGGGTCGCGCACAGTTTTCTCCCGGCGTGCTGGCCAAGGCCGATGGCGGCGTGTTGTACGTCGATGAAGTCAACCTGCTGGCCGATCATTTGGTCGATCTGTTGCTGGACGTGGCCGCCAGCGGCACCAACCTGATCGAGCGTGATGGCATCTCCCATCGGCATTCGGCGCGTTTTGTGCTGATCGGCACGATGAACCCGGAGGAGGGCGAGTTGCGCCCACAGCTGCTCGACCGCTTTGGTTTCAACGTGGCGTTGAGCGGGCAGACGTTGCCGGCCGAGCGTGGGCAGATCATCCGTCGTCGCCTGGATTTCGACACCGACCCCGCCGCGTTCTGTGAGCAGTGGGCTGAGCCGCAAGCCGCTTTGCGCGAACGCTGCACCCAGGCGCGCGCACGGCTGGACAGTATCGAGCTGGATGACCATGCCCTGGCGCAGATTACCCAGCGTTGCTTTGCTGCTGGCGTGGACGGGATGCGCGCCGACCTCGTGTGGCTGCGCGGTGCCAGGGCACATGCGGCCTGGCGCGGTGCCGCTGCCATCGCCGAAGAGGATATAGAGGCGGTGGCCGAATTTGCCTTGCGTCATCGACGCCAGGAACAGCCACCTGCGGCCAGCCCGCCCAATCAGGGACAGGCCCCCCAACCCTCGGACACTTCGCCCGGCCAAGGCCAATGGGGCGATATGCCCGCGCCGGCCCTGCCCACCGGACCCCGCCGCGATATTCCCACCTGGCCAAAAAAGCCCTAGGCATTCGCCCCCGACCTGACGCGGGGGCGGATGCCCGGCCCAAAGCGGGGCGTCTGGACAGCGGCAGGCAGGGGAAGGCGCGCAGCGCGCAGCAGGGCCGGATCGACTGGCCGGGCACCTTGCTCGGTGGTCGGCCGCATAGCCGCGAAGCGTTGCGCTTTCACGTGCGCAGCCGTTCCGCCCATGAGCTGTGGTTGGTGATTGTCGACGCTTCGGCTTCCACCCGGCGGCATCGGGCGCTGAGCGATGCCAAGGGCCTGTTGGCACAGTTGTTCGATGACGCCTACCGGCAGCGGGCGCGCATGGCGTTGTTGACGGCCAGCGGGCAATCGCCGAAGTGGCAGGTGCAAGGCTTGAAGGCCGCGAGGGGCTTGGCTGATTGGCTGGAACAGCTAGGCGCTGGAGGCGGTACGCCGTTGCTGGCGGCCTTGGCCGAGGCGGCCCATTGGCTGGCCGCCCGGCGTAAGCGTTACCCGGCGGAGCAGCAGCAGTTGCTGGTGATCACCGATGGGCGGCTTAAGGTTATCGATGGGTTGCCGCTGCTGGCGTGTCCGGGATTGCTGGTGGATATCGAACGCGGGCCGATCAAGCTGGGGCGGGCTCAAGCGCTGGCCAACGGGCTGCAGCTGGATTATCGGCATATCGATGAAATCTAGCGCTTGAGCCATTGCCTTCGCGAGCAAACCTACATTTGAAATGCCTTCCCCTGTGAGAGCGGGCTTGCTCGCGAAGAGGCCCTGAGCGGCGCCAACAGATTTTCAAACTACCCCCGGCACATTCGGCCAAAAGATCGACGGCAACCCTCGTTTGCCGGCCTATCGGACCTGTGGGTGCTAATGCAGAAGCATCTCTCTTGTAAAGGTGAATTTTCCGACATTAATCACCGATAACAAATCTTTACTCTCTGGACTCTCTCGCGTTCAGGAGTAAAAGGGATGACTTCCAGCGTTGTACCGAGCGTTTTTTTCGACCACAGCCGGCATCAGCTGAGCGTGCGCAACGTCGACGTCCGGCTCGATGTCCTGGCGTTCGAAGGCCACGAATACCTAAGCCGGCCGTTCCGCTATCGGGTGGAATTCACCAGCACCGAACGTGACCTGGCGGTG
>NZ_JASLAW010000159.1 GCF_030147005.1 Pseudomonas sp. | reverse complement strand
CAAGAACCGCGACTACGCGTGTTTCTTCTCGGCTAACTCTGCGCAAAAACCTGCGCTGTACGACACGGCCGACGCCACCGCCAACAGTCGAATCAATGCGCGCCTGCCCTACATTTTTCTGCTTTCACGCATTGCCCATTATCTGAAGCTGATCCAGCGCGAAAACATCGGCACGACCAAGGACCGGCGTTTGCTCGAGCTTGAACTGAACAAATGGATCGGTGGCCTGGTGACCGAGATGACCGATCCCGGCGATGACCTGCAGGCCTCACACCCCCTGCGGGACGCGAAGGTGACGGTGGAGGATATCGAGGACAACCCCGGTTTCTTCCGGGTCAAGTTGTACGCCGTGCCGCACTTCCAGGTCGAGGGTATGGACGTGAACCTGTCGTTGGTTTCGCAGATGCCCAAGGCCAAAGCCTGATTCAGTCGTAAGGAAACGATGCCATGAAGATCGATCGCCCTCTATGGGCCGCCGGGGCGTTGCTGTCTCCGCAGCAATTCCAGCAACAGGCGCGCTGGGAGGCCTGGGCCAACGAACAGCTCTCTCGTCTGAGCCTGGCGCACCCTTGGGGTGTCCAGGCCGTGGGCTTCGACTTGGACGCGCTGCGACTGGGCAAACTCAAGGCAACTCAACTTCGTCTGAGGCTGCCCGATGGCACTTGGATCGATACTGAGCAGGTGGACCGGCTGCCTCCGGCTGTGGCGTTGGCGCAACTGCTCACAAACGACGGTGAGCAAGCGTTAGTGCACCTGGCCTTGCCTTTGGAGCAGGCCAACGGCAACAACTGCTTGTTTGCAGAGGGCAGAGCCGATCGACCGACACGCTATTGCCAATCCTGGCGCGAAGTGCAAGACATCTACGCGGATGAGGTGCAGTCGATCGGCGTGCTGGAGCACGCGCTGAGCCTGCGCCTGCACACCAACGACAACGCTGATTACCTGACCTGTCCGGTCGCGCGTCTGATGCGCGACGCGCAGGGTGCCTGGAGCCTGGATGCCAGCTACGTGCCGCCGCTGCTGAGCTTCGCTGCCCATGCGGGGTTGTTGAATCAGCTGGATAACCTGTTGACGCAGCTATCGGCCAAGCGACAAAGGCTTATGGGGATGCGCCGGGAAAGCAATCAGCGCATGGCCGACTTTGCCGTTGCGGACGTCTCGCTGTTCTGGCTGCTCAATGCCTTGAATACCTATCAACCGGTATTGGCGGACCTGTGTGAGTTCCCCGAACGTCACCCGGAGCAGGTTTATCAGCAACTGATCAAGCTGGCCGGCAGTCTGTTGACGTTCTCGTTGGAACACGATATCGACAGAATTCCAGGCTACCGGCACGAGCATCTCGAGAGCGTATTCCCACCCTTGATGCACACTGTTTCCTTGCTGCTTGAGGCCAGCCTGCCCTCTCGGGTAATTGCCTTGCAGTTGGAGGCGCATGGCGCCAATCGCTGGCAGGTCACGCTGAGTGAACCGCGTCTACGTGAGCATGACGGTGCTGATTTCTATCTATCGGTGCGCTGCCGACTACCGGCCGCGCAGTTGCAGGACCAGTTCCCGCGCCTGTGCAAAATCGGAACCCCGGACGAGGTCGATGACCTGGTCAACGCCGCCCTCGACGGCATTCCATTGCAGTCTCTCAGCCATGTGCCCGCCGCTATTCCATTACGTCTGGAGAACCAGTATTTCGCGCTGAATCTGGGCCACCCCAGGGGGCAGGCCGTGCTCGACGAAGGGGTCTGCGCGTTCTATGTGCCAAGTACCTTGGCCGATGTGAAGCTTGAGCTGTTTGCGGTGTTGCGCTCATGAACCGGACTGCCACCCAAGAAAATACTGCAACAGTGGATATCGATGCGTTGTTGCAGGACACCTACCTGCTGGTGGTTGAGTTACGCCAGGGGGCCGGGGTGCCAAGTGGGCCGGAACTGTCGCAGCTTTGCATGGCGCAGGTCGAACGGGTACGCCAACGGCTCAAGCTTGCGGGCCTGAGCCCGCGCAGCATCGACCACATCACTCATGCGCAATGCGCGTTGCTCGACGAAACCGTGCTCACCTGTGCTGACGGTGAGGCGCATACCAACTGGGCCAGTGAACCGTTGCAGACAAAATTTTTCAATCGTCACCAGGCGGGTGAATTTCTGTACGAGGACATGCGCGACGTCCTGCGCGAGCCAGCGCCGGACGTGCATGTGCTGACGGCGTTTCAGCGGGTTCTGATGCTGGGGTTCCGCGGTCGCTACCGTGACCTGAACGATCCCGAGCGTGAGCAGCTATTGGTTTCCCTCGGTGCGCAGACTACACCGCTTAAGGTCAGTCAACGCTTGGTCACGCAGCCCAGTGGCAATGAGCTGATGGCAGGCCGGGCTTGGCTGCGATCACCGCTGACCCATGTAGTGGCGGTGGGGTGCTGCTGACCGCGGCCTGGTGGGGCTTGGATCATCTATTGAGCGACGCTGTTGCTTCGCTCTTGTCGGACCAGGGGTGAGGGCGAGATGACCTTGAACCTGCATCGAGCCCTTTGCCTGTGGGCGGGCGCTCTGGCCTTGGCTTTGCTCGGCATCAGCCCGCTCGGAATGTGGGCGCGAGCTTTAGGCGTGTTGATCGCAGTGAGTTGCGTTGCCTGGGCCTGGGCAGTGTTAGGGCATCGCGCAGTTCAGCACGGTGGATTGGTTTCATTGGACGCTGACAAGGTCCTCCCGCCAGCGGCATTTCGTCATCCTGTGGTACTGGTCTGCGGTGATGGCCTGGAGGGATTGTTCGGCCGGGTGCCGGCCGAACAAATGGCCCTGCGCGTGACCGAACAAGGGTGTTACGTGCGTGTGCCAAGCCTGGAGCAACTGCTGGCCGTCGCCGATGGGGTCCTGGCGCTACGCCCAGGCTGGCGCACGCAACTCAGTGTGATGTTCATCGTTAATCCCGGCGCGCACAGTGATAGCGCTGTACTCGCCGGGCAGGTGCGGGCCTTCGGCCACCAACTGTCCCTGGTACGTAAACGCGGCATTAGCCTGCCATTATTGCTGCTGAGCTACCTGCAAACCTTGCAGGGCGAGGCGCCCTGGTTCAGTTGGGGCAATGACCAGGTGGACGCCCTTGTGCGTGAAGCGGGCGCCAGCGTCAGGCTGGATGAGTGGCAGCAGCACAGCGCCGACTCGTCCGTACAATCGGCGCGGATGCGTGCCGGTGTGCAGCTGAACAGTGTTGTGGCCTGGTTGCATGAAGCGGTGTTGCCGCACCTTTCCACTCGCCGCTCCCCAGGGTTGGCCACGGTGTGCGCCCTCAGGCTGGTACCGACCTTGCCCTATTCGGCAGAGGGCAACCTGTGGCAGCAGTGGTTGCGCAGCAGAGTGGCTTTGGCTGACAACAGGTCGGCAGTGGCGGATGCGGTCTTGCCTTTCCCGGACGCGTTGCTCGACCTGCTCGCGCTCGGCCCGCGGCGCTCTCCGGTGCAGAGGGCAAGCATCTTGGCACTGTGGCTGTTCGCCGTCGCCGGTGTCGTCGCACTCGCAAGCTCGGCGTGGCAGAACACCTTGTTGGTGCGCCAAGTCAGCGATGACTTACGGCGCTATGCCTCGATTCCCCAGCCGAGCCGGCGCGAGCAGCGCGAATTTCTTGTGCGAGAAGATGCCGTAACCGTTCTTCGTCAGGACGCCCAGCGTCTGGACGCTTACTACCGCAACGGCGTGCCGTTGGCATTGGGCCTGGGTCTGTATCGCGGCGAACGCCTGCGCGCGCCGTTGCTGGCGGTACTGGCCGCTCATGTTGAACCTGCGCCGACTGCGATCCCCGTGCGCATCGCAACACCGGTGCGACTGAACAGCCTGTCGCTGTTCGCAACCGGCAGCGCCCAACTCAAGCCCGGCTCGACCAAGGTGCTGGTCAATGCACTGGTCGACATCAAGGCACAGCCAGGCTGGCTGATTGTGATCGCGGGGCACACCGACGCCACGGGCGATCCGCAGCGCAACCTTCAGCTGTCCCACGCCCGCGCAGCGGCCGTGCATGCTTGGATGCAGCAGATGGGTGGCATTCCCGAGAGCTGCTTTGCGGTGCAGGGCTTCGGGGCCAGCCAACCGATCACAACTAATGACACTGAGGCGGGGCGTGCAGCCAACCGCCGCGTTGATATCCGTCTGGTACCCGAGGCAGGGGCGTGCGCGCTCTCTACTCACGGACCGGACAGACAACCCCCTGTCGCATCCAGCGACATTTAAATCCCCAAGAAAAGGAGCTTCACATGGCAATTCCCGTTTACCTCTGGCTGCAAGATGACGGCGGCGCAAACATCAAGGGGTCGGTGGATGTGCAAAAGCGCGAAGGCAGTATTGAAGTCGTCGCCCAGGATCACAGCCTGTACATCCCGACTGACAACAACACCGGCAAGTTGACCGGTACGCGGGTACACACGCCGTTTCTATTTACCAAGGAAATCGATGCGTCCAGCCCTTACCTTTACAAAGCCGTGACCACTGGGCAAACCCTCAAGAGCGCTGAGTTCAAGTGGTACCGCATCGATGATGCGGGGCAGGAGGTGGAGTATTTCATTACCAAGCTGGAGGACGTCAAGGTGGTGAAAGTCGCGCCGAAAATGCACGACGTCAAGGACGCCAGCAAAGAGAAACACAACCACTTGGAGCAGGTTGAGTTGCGCTACGAGAAGGTTACCTGGACCTACAAGGACGGCAACATCATCCACTCCGACTCGTGGAACGAGCGCCAGAGCGCGTGATGCGTGTGCAGCAGCAGGCAGACGCTTGCCTGCTGCTGGCGGTGTGCTGGGCTGAGCGTCCGTTCGCGGGCGTTCAGCCAAACACATCGCATTGCAAAACCATGGCCGGTCTATCGACGACACACCCAGAACCCCGAACAAGGATGTAACCCTATGGCACCCCATTCCACCCGCTTGCTTCGCCGCCTTAACCCTTACTGCGCCCAAGCATTGAGTGCGGCGGCCTCGCTGTGCCAAACCCGAGCACACGCACAGATCACCATTGAGCACTGGCTGCTCAAATTGCTGGGGCAAGGGGAGGGAGACCTGACGGTGATTGCGCGTCGTTATGAATGGAATCTGGACGCGTTATGGCAGGGGCTGTTAGACCACATTGATCGATTGCCACGCAGTGTGCAGATCAAGCCGCAATTGTCGGATTCGTTGCAGCAACTGATCAAGAACGCCTGGTTGCTTGCCTCGCTGGACGATAACAATAACAGCCTGCGTTCTGCCCATCTGCTCAGCGCGTTGATGGACACACCCAGCCTGCTGGCGTGTGAAGCCGCTTGGCCGTTATTGAGCCTGAGCGAGGCTCAGTTGCAGCGCCTCACTGCACTGCTGGATCAAACATCCGAGGAGCGCCCGCAGTTGCAAGCGTCAGCCGAGCTGGACGGTTCTGTCACGTCCTCGGATGAGCTCACTGTTCTTCCAACCGGCACCCAAAAAGATGACGCGTTGCAAGCGGTGCTGGACAGATTCACACAGGACCTTACCGCCAAGGCGGCAGCAGGGAAGATCGACCCGGTGTTTGGGCGTGACGACGAAATCCGCCAGGTCATCGATATTCTCAGCCGTCGGCGCAAGAACAACCCGCTCTTGGTCGGTGAGCCCGGTGTTGGCAAAACGGCACTGGTCGAAGGCTTGGCGCTGAGCATTGCCCAAGGCAATGTGCCGGACAGTCTCAAACGGGTCAGCGTGCGCACCCTGGACCTGGGGTTGTTGCAAGCCGGCGCCGGCGTCAAAGGCGAGTTCGAACAACGGCTGAAAAACGTCATCAACGCCGTGCAGCAATCGGAACAACCGGGGCTGTTGTTTATCGATGAGGCCCATACCCTGATCGGTGCGGGCAACCAGGCCGGCGGCGCCGACGCGGCCAACCTGCTCAAGCCCGCCTTGGCCCGTGGCGAGTTGCGCACCATCGCCGCTACCACCTGGAGCGAGTACAAGCAGTATTTCGAGCGCGACGCTGCCCTGGAAAGACGCTTCCAGAGGGTCAAGGTGGATGAGCCGGATGATGCCAACGCCAGCTTGATGTTGCGCGGGCTCAAGGGACGGTACGCCACCCATCACGGTGTGCACATCCAGGATACGGCGGTGCAGGCTGCGGTCAGCCTGTCGCGGCGCTACCTCACCGGCCGTCAACTGCCGGACAAGGCGGTGGATCTGCTGGACACCGCCAGTGCCCGGGTGCGCATGAGCCTGGACTGCGAGCCGCAGGCGTTGATGCGCTTGCGCGCTCGGCAACGAGCCCTGGAACTCGAGGGGCAAGCGTTGGAGCAGGATCAGCGGTTTGGCGGCGACGGCGCCAGTGAGCGCCTGACCGCAATTGCCGCACAGCACGCCAACCTGCAACGCCAATCCGTTGCCCTGGAGCAGCAATACCGGCATGAACTTGACCTGACCCGGCAACTGCTGGATGCGCGTCAGGCGCAGCCGCCGCAGCGGGAAACCTGTGCGCAGCTGCAGGGGCAGTTGAGCGAGGTCCAGGGCAATCAACCATTGCTGTCGCTGGATGTCGATGCACGCAGCGTCGCGCAAGTGATTGCCGATTGGACCGGGGTGCCCCTGGGCAGTTTGCTCAAGGACGAACAGGTCAATCTGCTGATGCTGGAGCAACAATTGGGCGAGCGTGTTATCGGGCAGGCCCCCGCCTTGAGCGCCATGGCCCAGCGCCTGCGCGCGGCCAGAACCGGCCTCACCAACGATCAGGCGCCATTGGGCGTGTTCCTGCTGGTCGGCACCAGTGGCGTGGGCAAGACCGAAACAGCCCTGGCCCTGGCCGACAGTCTGTTCGGTGGCGAAAAGTCGCTGATCACCCTCAACTTTTCCGAGTACCAGGAAGCTCACACCGTCAGCCAGCTCAAGGGCTCGCCGCCCGGCTACGTCGGCTATGGGCAGGGCGGCGTGCTCACCGAAGCCGTGCGCCGCCGGCCCTACAGCGTTGTGCTGCTCGACGAAGTGGAAAAAGCCCATCGCGACGTACTGAATCTGTTCTATCAGGTCTTTGATCGCGGCTTCATGCGCGACGGCGAAGGGCGCGAGATCGACTTTCGCAACACCGTCATACTCATGACGTCCAACCTGGGCAGCGACCTGCTGCAAACCTGTGTGCAGGAACAACCGGATGCACCGGACAGCGTGCTGCACGAACTGCTGCGCCCCGTCCTGCGCGAGCACTTTCAGCCCGCATTGCTCGCCCGTTTCCAGACCCTGATCTATCGCCCCCTGCAAGCCGACGCGCTCAAGCGCATTGTCGCGATCAAGCTGGCCCAGGTCGCCAAGCGCCTGCACCGCCATTACGGCCTGGCCTGCCAGACTGACGATGCGCTGAACGATGCCTTGGTTGCCGCTTGCCTGCTGCCCGACTCCGGCGCGCGCAACATCGACAGCCTGCTCAACGAACAGATTCTGCCTGTACTTAGTCAGCAACTGCTGGAGCGTCGGGCAACTCGTCAGCGCACCCAGGGCGTGAGCCTCGGTTACACCGATGATGAAGGCATCAGTCTGCAGTTCACCGATGTTCAATATACGGCTCAGTCCGTTGCCTCGGAGGTGTGAGCATGGCTGGCGGATTGCAAAACTTCTTCGACCACAGCCGGCATCAGCTGAGCGTGCGCAACGTCGACGTCCGGCTCGATGTCCTGGCGTTCGAAGGCCACGAATACCTAAGCCGGCCGTTCCGCTATCGGGTGGAATTCACCAGCACCGAACGTGACCTGGCGGTG
>NZ_JASLAW010000074.1 GCF_030147005.1 Pseudomonas sp. | reverse complement strand
AGTCCCATTTTCTGGGGTCGCTTCGCGGCCCAGCGGGAGCAAGCTCCCTCGCCACAGGCCGACGGTTGCCTGCTCTAGCGCTTAACTGACTGGCATTGGGGCAAGCCCGCTCCCACATTTGAACCGCGCTGCGTCAGGAATCTTTTCCTACAACCTCAAACCACATGAATCCAAGAAACATCTCACCGTAGTTTTGATTGAATTCCACTTTTCGCAGACTTGTATCGGTTTCTGGTTTCATCCCGGAAAACAACAATGTTTGGCTCTTCGCTATCCCGCTTCATTCTCATCACCTGCATCTCCCTGATCAGCTTCTTCCCGATCAATATCCTGCTGCCCTCTTTCCCCGCCCTGTCCGCCAAATTCGATACGCCATCGGCAGACATTGCACTGTCCATCAGCCTGTTCACGCTCGTCTTTTCGGTTTCCCAATTGATCGCCGGCCCGCTATCGGATAAGTGGGGCCGCAAGGAAGTGCTCATCGGCTGCATCACGCTAGCGATCCTGGGGGCGATTGGTTGTGCACTGGCGACGGACTACCTGACCTTTCTGTTGTTTCGAAGCGTCCAGGCCATGGGGTGTGGTTTTTTCGTATTGGGTCATGCACTGGTGGAAGACCTGTTCGAGGAACAGGACCGCGCCCGTGTGCGCCTGTATTACATGACCCTCAGCGGTTCGTTTGTCGCCCTGTCACCGTTGATCGGCTCATGGCTGCAAACCACGTTCGACTGGCAAGGCACCTTCTATGGGTTTGCCGTGATGGCGCTGGGCATGTTGATTCATGCGTTTTGCGTCCTGCCCTGCAAGTCCGCCAGCCCGCACCGTGCCGCTGTATCGATCCTAGGCACACTGAAAGCTGTCGCTTCGAATCGCGACTTTCTGCGCTACTGGTGGATCGCCGCGCTGGTATTCGCCTGCTACTTCGCCTTGATCAGCGTGACGCCGATGATTTTCATGGATGAGCTGAAGCTTTCCGAATATCAATACGCACTGGTGCTGATGGTGTACGGCGTGGTCTATCTGCTTGGCGGTGTAGCGGCCTCGTATCTGCAGAAACGCATTTCATTGTCCCGGCAAATCAATATCGGCCTTGGCTTACTCTGCGTCGCCGGCGTGCTGTTAACGCTGATCCTGATGTGGGATGCCATCACCACCGTCACCCTGCTGATCCCGATGCTGATCAGCGCCCTCGCCGTCACGCTGGTGCGGCCCGCCGCCATCTCCGCGGCGATGCTACTGTTCTCAAACAGTGCGGGTACAGCCGCATCAGCTGGCAACAGCATCATGTTCCTTACCGCCGCCGTCAGCAGCGCAGCCCTTGCGCAAACCGGAACTCATTTATTGATGGTAATTGCTTTGAGCTTCATCGTTTTCAGCCTGTGGGGTTGGCTGACAAACGCCCGTATCACCCGCTGACACTGTCCACTGTAGGAGCGAGCTAGTTCGCGAAGATCGCCAACGATAACGCGGTTCTGTCAGGTAAACCGCGTCATCTATACGTTTTTCGCGAGCAAGCTCGCTCCTACAGGAAGACGGTGTAGAATCGGCCCTATTCATCGCCAGTCATCCCCCGGCGGGTTTATGAGCTCGAGGCCCGAGCACGCGGCGATCCCGCGACGCGAGTGGCAACTTCCGGACACACGGCCATTTTTCGGGTGCTCCAGTCGTCAATTAGAAGCTCACTCCCCTTTAGTACTTGATTAGCCGCCCGGAGTGCTCCAATGCCTGATTACCGCTCGAAAACATCCACCCACGGCCGCAACATGGCCGGCGCGCGCGCACTGTGGCGTGCCACGGGGATGAAAGATGACGACTTCAAGAAGCCGATCATCGCGATTGCCAACTCCTTCACCCAGTTCGTACCCGGTCACGTCCACCTCAAGGACCTGGGCCAACTGGTCGCCCGTGAAATCGAACGCGCCGGCGGTGTAGCGAAAGAATTCAACACTATCGCCGTGGATGACGGCATCGCCATGGGTCATGACGGCATGCTGTACTCGCTGCCGAGCCGCGAGATCATCGCCGACTCCGTGGAGTACATGGTCAACGCCCACTGCGCCGACGCCATCGTGTGCATTTCCAACTGCGACAAGATCACGCCAGGCATGCTGATGGCCGCCCTGCGCCTGAACATCCCGGTGATCTTCGTCTCCGGCGGGCCGATGGAAGCCGGCAAGACCAAGCTCGCTTCCCACGGTCTCGACCTGGTCGACGCCATGGTGATCGCCGCCGATTCCAGCGCCTCTGACGAGAAGGTCGCGGAATACGAGCGCAGCGCCTGCCCAACCTGTGGTTCGTGCTCCGGCATGTTCACCGCCAACTCGATGAACTGCCTGGTGGAAGCCCTGGGTCTCGCCTTACCGGGCAACGGCTCGACGCTGGCCACCCACAGCGACCGCGAACAACTGTTCCTGCAGGCCGGCCGCACCATCGTCGAGCTGTGCAAGCGTTACTACACCGACAACGATGAGTCGGTGTTGCCGCGCAATATCGCCAACTTCAAGGCGTTCGAAAACGCCATGACTCTGGACATCGCCATGGGCGGTTCCACCAACACCATCCTGCATTTGCTGGCCGCCGCCCAGGAAGCCGAGATCGATTTCGACCTGCGCGACATCGACCGTCTGTCGCGCCACGTACCGCAACTGTGCAAGGTCGCGCCAAACATCCAGAAATACCACATGGAAGACGTGCACCGCGCCGGCGGGATCTTCTCGATCCTCGGTTCCCTGGCCCGTGGCGGCCTGCTGCACACCGACCTGCCGACCGTACACAGTAAATCCATGGCCGAAGGCATCGCCAAATGGGACATTACCCAGACTGACGACGAAGCCGTGCACACCTTCTTCAAGGCAGGCCCTGGCGGCATCCCGACCCAGACCGCGTTCAGCCAGTCGACCCGTTGGGACACCCTGGACGACGATCGTGAAAACGGCTGCATCCGCAGCGTCGAGCACGCCTATTCGCAAGAGGGTGGCCTGGCCGTGCTGTACGGCAATATCGCTCTCGACGGTTGCGTGGTGAAAACTGCCGGTGTGGACGAGTCCATCCACGTCTTCGAAGGCCGTGCCAAGATCTACGAAAGCCAGGACAGCTCGGTGCGCGGCATCCTTGCTGACGAAGTGAAAGAAGGCGACATCGTGATCATCCGCTACGAAGGCCCGAAAGGCGGCCCGGGTATGCAGGAAATGCTCTATCCAACGTCGTACCTCAAGTCCAAGGGCCTGGGCAAAGCTTGCGCCCTGCTCACCGACGGCCGCTTCTCCGGCGGCACTTCGGGCCTGTCCATCGGCCACGCTTCGCCGGAAGCCGCTGCCGGTGGTGCGATCGGCCTGGTGCAGGATGGCGACAAGGTGCTGATCGACATCCCGAACCGTTCGATCAACCTGTTGATCAGCGACGAAGAACTGGCGGCACGCCGGGTTGAGCAGGACAAAAAAGGCTGGAAGCCGGTGGAGAAGCGTCCACGCAAAGTGACCACCGCATTGAAGGCTTATGCGCTGCTGGCTACCAGTGCCGACAAAGGCGCGGTGCGTAACAAGGCGATGTTGGATGGGCTGTAAGCTTTAACCCGCCTTCAACCTATCGTTGCCCCAACAGAATGCCCCGCACAAGCGGGGCATTTTTTTACCCCGTCTGACGCGCCTGGGCTCTTGCGCTGGCAAGTGGAACCCTTTTCCCGAATCGCCCACCAACCGAGACAATCGGCTTAATAAAAGGTGGGACGATGAAACCATTAGACGGCGCTCTTTCCGCCAGCCTTCGGGCCCAAGACCACGCACCCTCTGCATTTCAGCGTTCTCAAAACAGCATCAGGCGTTTATGCCCTGACGAAAAGGCCAGTACCTTGCTCGGCAAAACAATCAGCCCTGAAACTGCATTCCAGATGAAGGACAGGGTCACGGTGGACAGCCGAGGCATGATCACTAAAGTTCAAGCCAGGCACTTGTCCAGCAAAAACTTTACAGACATTACCCATGCAATCACCCCACCCCTGACCCACCGGCCACAGCCTGCGCATGAGCTGATAAGAACGCCCAAGGAGGTGCTGTTGGCGCTGACCCTTGCGGTTGCAGAGTCGGCACTGGATGCCTCGGTCAAAGCGCCCGTCATCGAGAAGCTGAAAGTGAGCTGGCTGGATAACAAAAGCTCAAAAGATATTACGCAAAACCTCATAACCCAACTTCAGCTCAAACTGTCATCCGAACCGGAAAAAAACCAGGCCTTACTGGCGAAGATAGAGGCAATATCGAATAGCCTGGAAAAAGAGTTTTACATCACCAAGCGTAATGACAACTACTATGGGCGTCTTTTCGACACTGCCTTTTCAGGGCATGTAATTAACAACCCCTCGCCGGAATCACACCGCATCAATGACGTGCTCACGCACAAAATTCTAACGGACTTCAATAGCTACCCGCCTGCCACGCAACTTGGTGTGTGCGCCGACATTCATCAAAAGATGCTCGCTGACCCACCCGGCTGGCGCGAACAGATCAAGGAAGCTCAAACATTCCTGCAGAACCCCACGCCGCAGAATTTTGTCGCCATGCTGCAAAGTCGCGACCGCTATGCCATTCCACTGACGTTGTCGCTGGCAGTGAAATATATGTTGGTCGCCCCCCAATTAAAGTCTGTGACCACCACGGCAACACGGCACTATGCGGATGTCATCGACGGCCAGCGGCAGCTGATTAAATCGCTCAAAAACAGAAGCTTGCGCAGCGATCAATATGGCGTGCTGCTGCCTTATCAGTCAGCGCCACACCAACAGACCCACCTGCAGGGTACGTTGGGCATCAGGCCTATCGACCGCTACCAACCCGCCACCCAGGGAATAACCCCTCACAATCGAGCCGCGCTGCACGCCGAACGCTCAATGGGTGTCGGCATGTCCGGCAGCACCAACCTGTTGAACCATTTATTTATAAATCTGGCCCAGGAAGGAAAGGTATTTTCCATGGAACATGCGAAAACGCTGACCGCCGCCTGTCTCACCTTCAGCGGAGGCCACTCGCTTAACGAAGCCTATACGGTATTTTCGTATAACGACAAAAAGGACTTCACGCCGCTCTGTTTTAACCAGCTGGCAGGCGCGGACGCATATAACGCCGACGCGGTTAATCATGCCTATCAAACAGTGCTTGAGACTTGCAGGTCATTGAACAACCCGCATCCCGAGCACTAACGTTGTACGTGCTGGTTTGATACTAAAAATCTGCCGAAAGTCGCCTGACAAACAAAATCACCTGTGGGCGCGGGCTTGCTCGCGAATGCGGTACTTCAGTTGATATTCCAGTGACTGACACTCCGCTTTCGCGAGCAAACCCGCTCCCGCATTTACCGGTGGTTACTGGATGTCCTCCGGCTTGACGATCACCCAGTTCTTGTCCGCCGTCACCGGCAACCCTTCCTTGGCCTGCGCCGCCGCATGTTTGGCCATCATGCCGTTGAGCTGGGTCATGTATTTGTCTTTGCGGTTGATCCACAAATGGATGCCCCCCTTGGCCACGTCCACATCATGGAACAGCATGTAACCGTCGCTGGTGGGCGTATCACCGCCGACGATCACCGGCTTTTTCCATTCGTCGATGTAGGTGAGGATGGCCGCATGCTTGCCGGCCATCCAGGTGGCGGGGGTCCACAGGTAGGGCGTCAGTTCCAGGCCGAGGTTGGCCTTCTCGTCATACTTGCCGGCGGCGATCTGTTTACGCGCGGTGGTCAGTTCGCCCGTGCTGCGGTCTTTGAGCAGGGTGGTCACGCCGATGACGTTATCGGGTTTGACGTTGTAGCCATACTTCGGATCGGCCGCGACCATGCGCACCAGCTCCTCCGAGGCGGCCGTCATCACATACACTTCGATGCCGCTTTCCATCAGCTTGTTGTACAGCTCGGCCTGGCCGGTGAAGACTTTAGGTGGCTGCACTTCGGACTGCTTCACCGCGTCGCCTTCAAAATAGGTAACAGGGACGGGTTTACCGGAGGCCATCAACTCATCAACCTGGACTTTGAGTTCCTTGAGAGTGAACCCGGAAAACACCTGGGCCACCCACGGATAGCAGACCATGTCGTCCACTTCGCAGAGGCGATAGTAGTAACTGAACAGACTTTCCTTATGGTCGGCGGTGTCTTTGAACGGCATAAGCTTGAGCGAAGGGTCGAGGCTGTCGCGGGTGATCAGCCCCTTGTTCTCCATGTACGGCAGCAGGGATTCTTCAAGGTCATAGCGGTAGCTGGTGTTGTCCATGTCGAACACCGCGAAATTACCCTTGTTGGCGTTGGCGGCGATCATCTCGTTCAACTGTTTGGCGGCAGGCGCCGGCCAGTGCTTCAACTCGGTGGCGGCGAACGCCTGGCTGGCAAGTCCGAGGCAAAGAGCGGCAAGCAATTTCGGCGCGAGCTTCATAAGCGTTTATTTCCTGAGTGAAAGACACCGACGCTAGCAAATCTGTATGACAGTACCCGCGTTGAGCACGACCGCGTGCGTCTTGATTACGCCGCAGGCATGTGCGGGAGCGTCAGACGCTTATTCCAAAAACGACAGTGACCATTCCATATCGGTATTAAATCAATATATTTCAAGCTGTTAGGCTTCCCGGCTCGCAGTCGCAGGCTCGAGCGATTGGCTGCCTTATCAACGGAGCTTCAATGAATCTTCCCCTGATTCTCAACTTACTGGTGTTCGTGGCCCTGCTGCTGGGCCTGGCACAAACCGGCCGCACGAACTGGAGCCTGGCCAAGAAGGTCCTGGTCGCTCTGGTGCTTGGCGTGGTATTCGGTGTGGTGTTGCACGCCATCTATGGCGCCGGCCACCCGGTGCTCAAGGCCTCGATCGGCTGGTTCGACCTGGTCGGCAACGGCTATGTGCAATTGCTGCAAATGATCGTGATCCCGCTGGTGTTCGCCTCGATCCTCAGTGCCGTGGCGCGTCTGCACAACGCCTCGTCCCTGGGCAAGATCAGCTTCCTGACCATCGGCACCCTGCTGTTCACCACCGCGATTGCAGCGCTGATCGGTATCGGCCTGACCAACCTGTTCGGCCTTACCGCCGAAGGCCTGGTCGCCGGCACTCAGGAAATGGCGCGCCTGCAAGTGATCCAGAACGATTACGCGGGCAAGGTCGCCGAGCTGAATGTCCCGCAGCTGCTGCTGTCGTTCGTGCCGGCCAACCCGTTTGCCGATCTGGCTCGGGCCAAGCCGACGTCGATCATCAGCGTGGTGATTTTCGCCGCTTTCCTGGGGGTTGCCGCCCTGCAACTGCTCAAGGATGACGTGGAAAAAGGCCAGAAAGTGCTCAACGCCATCGACACCCTGCAAGCCTGGGTGATGCGCCTGGTGCGCCTGGTCATGAAGCTGACCCCGTACGGCGTACTGGCGCTGATGACCAAGGTGGTCGCCAGCTCCAATCTGCAGGACATCATCAAGCTCGGCAGTTTCGTCGTGGTGTCGTACCTGGCCCTCGGCCTGATGTTCGTGGTGCACGGCCTGTTGCTGTCGCTGGCCGGGATCAACCCGCTGCGCTTCTTTCGCAAGGTATGGCCGGTGCTGACGTTTGCCTTCACCAGCCGCTCCAGCGCCGCCTCGATCCCCTTGAGCATTGAAGCGCAAACCCGTCGCCTGGGCATTCCGCAGTCGATCGCCGGTTTCGCCGCTTCGTTTGGTGCGACCATCGGCCAGAACGGCTGTGCGGGGCTCTATCCTGCGATGTTGGCGGTGATGGTTGCGCCGACCGTCGGCATCAACCCGCTGGACCCGCTGTGGATCGCGACGCTGGTAGCGATTGTGACCCTGAGTTCGGCCGGTGTGGCGGGCGTGGGCGGCGGCGCGACCTTCGCGGCGTTGATCGTACTGCCGGCCATGGGCTTGCCGGTGTCGCTGGTGGCGTTGCTGATTTCCGTGGAGCCGCTGATCGATATGGGCCGTACGGCGCTGAACGTGAACGGCTCGATGACGGCCGGGGCGATTACCAGCCAGGTCATGGGGCAAACGGATAAAGCGTTGCTGGACGCCGACGAGCATGCCGAACTAGCGCAGGCTTGAAGTCGGATCAATTGTAGGAGCGAGCGTGCTCGCGAAGGTACTTCAGGCACATGGCCGTGTCGGATGTACCCTTTTCGCGAGCACGCTCGCTCCTACAGTCAGGCTCGTACCCAAATTTCAAAGTTGTACGCCGGCTTATCCCCCTCAGCCGCATTCTCAACATTCGACACCAGCGTCCACTGGCTCCGATCAAACTCCGGAAACCACGCATCCCCTTCCGGGCTCAGCGCCACCCGCGTCAGATACAGGCGGTCCGCCTGTTCCAGCCCCTGCGCATACAGCTGCGCACCGCCGATCAGCATCAGCTCATCCACGCCCTGCTCCAGCGCCCAGGCATCGGCCCGTGCCACCGCCGCCTCCAGTGACGGAAAAACGTGCGCACCTTCAAGCACCAGATCGGTCTGACGGCTGACCACAATGTTCAGCCGCCCCGGCAACGGTCGGCCCAGGGAATCCCAGGTCTTGCGTCCCATAATGATCGGCTTGCCAAGGGTGGTGGCCTTGAAATATTTGAAATCCCCCGGCAAATGCCAGGGCATGCTGTTGTCGACGCCGATCACGCGGTTTTCACCGAGCGCTGCGATCAGGCTTAAAGGGAGAGTTTTTTTCATGGCGACGAGAATACCAGAGCCGCGAGTCAGCGGTTATGCTCCAACCTCACGAACACAACAGGATGGCGCGTGACTGCACTGAACCCGCTGCACACACTTTGGCTGACCGAAACCGTGCGCCTGCGTGAAGAACACGCCGGCCCCCTGGAAGACCTCGAAGCCAACCGCCTGGCCCGCACGGCCGGCGGCGACCTGCCGACGCGCATCGTGCATCGCGCGCTGCACTTGGCCGAACGCGATGGCCTGACGGGCGCGCTCACTCGCTGGTTGCAAGGTGCGCGCCTGGCCTTGGTGCTGCTGGCGATAGTCGCGGTTATCAGCGGCGCCGGCCTGGCGTTTGCCGCGCTGGGCAACGGCCTGGCCCCGGTGAATGTGTTCTGGGCCCTGGGCAGCCTGCTCGGCCTGAACCTGATCCTGCTGCTCAGTTGGGCCCTGGGCCTGGTGTTTGCCGGCGAACACAGTGCCAGCCTCGGTCGCCTGTGGCTGTGGCTCAGCGAAAAACTCGCCCGCGACGCCAAGGCCGCGCAACTGGCGCCGGCATTGCTGCTGTTGCTGCAACGCCAGAAGCTCAACCGCTGGGCAGTCGGTGTGCTGGTCAATAGTCTGTGGTTGCTGGCGCTGCTCAGCGCGATGGTGATTTTGCTGTTGCTGCTCGCCACCCGGCGTTACGGCTTTGTGTGGGAAACCACCCTCCTTGGTGCCGACACCTTCATCGCCATCACCCAGGCCCTCGGCACCCTGCCCGCACTGCTCGGTTTCAATGTACCGACGGTGGAGATGATCCGCGCCAGCGGCGACTCCGCGCTGAATATCGAAAGCGCCCGCCAGGCCTGGGCCACTTGGCTGGTGGGTGTGTTACTGGTTTACGGGGTGCTGCCTCGGCTGATACTCGCCCTGCTGTGCCTATGGCGCTGGAAACGCGGGCGTGCTGCCTTGCGCCTGGACCTCAACCTGCCCGGCTACGCCCAACTGCGCGAGCGCCTGATGCCGAGCAGCGAGCGGCTGGGGGTCAATGATGCGGCGCCGGAACACCTGCACCACGTGACCGGCGGCGTCAGCGAGCTGGAAAGCGACGGCGCGCTGCTGGTCGCCATCGAACTGGACGACCAGCGCCCCTGGCCTCCCAAACTCCCTGGCAACGTCAAGAACGCCGGCATCCTCGACAGCCGTGAGTCGCGCAACAAACTGCTGGACCAGCTCACCCGTTTTCCGCCCGCGCGTCTGGCGATCGCCTGCGACCCGCGTCGCTCGCCCGACCGTGGCAGCCTGGCGCTGATCGCCGAACTGGCGCGCAACGCCACGGCCACCCGCGTGTGGCTGCTGCAAGCGCCGCCCGGTCAGGCGCTGGACGCCGAGCGCCTGGGCGACTGGCACGGCGCGCTGCAACAACTTGAACTGCCCTTCGCCGACTGCGCGCCCTTGAACTGGCTGGAGAGCGGTCATGACTAAGCCACTGAAGCTCGCCGTGGTCGGCCATACCAATGTGGGCAAGACCTCATTGCTGCGCACCCTCACGCGCGACGTCGGCTTTGGCGAGGTCTCCCATCGGCCCAGCACCACGCGGCATGTCGAAGGCGCGCGCTTGTCGGTGGACGGCGAAGCCTTGCTGGAGCTGTACGACACGCCAGGCCTGGAAGACGCCATCGCCCTGCTCGATTATCTGGAACGCCTGGACCGCCCCGGCGAACGCCTCGATGGCCCGGCACGCCTGACGCGGTTCCTGGAAGGCAGCGAGGCGCGCCAACGCTTCGAACAGGAAGCCAAGGTGCTGCGCCAACTGCTGGCCTCGGACGCCGGCCTGTACGTGATCGACGCCCGCGAGCCGGTGCTGGCCAAGTACCGCGACGAGCTGCAAGTGCTGGCCAGTTGCGGCAAGCCCTTGTTGCCGGTGCTCAATTTCGTCAGCAGCAACGAGCACCGCGAGCCGGACTGGCGCGAAGCCCTGGCACGCCTTGGCCTGCATGCGCTGGTGCGTTTCGACAGCGTGGCGCCGCCGGAAGATGGCGAACGCCGGTTGTATGAAAGCCTCGCCCTGCTGCTGGAAAGCGCGCGGCCGCAGCTGGAGAGGCTGATCCTTGATCAGCAAGCCCAACGCCAGGCCCGCCAGCAAAGCGCCGCGCGTTTGATCGCCGAACTGTTGATCGACTGTGCGGCGTGCCGGCGCAGCGTAGTGACCGAAGATGAGCCACACGCGATCAGCGACTTGCGCAAGGCCGTGCGCCAACGCGAACAAAAGTGCGTGGAAGCCCTGCTCAAGCTGTTCGGTTTCCGCCCGCAGGACGCCGCCGCCAGCGACTTGCCGTTGCTGGACGGGCGCTGGGGCGACGACCTGTTCAACCCCGAAACCGTCAAACAGCTTGGCGTGCGCGTGGGTGGCGGGATCGCCGCAGGCGCAGCCGCGGGAGCGGGCGTGGACCTGTTGGTCGGCGGGTTAACGCTCGGCGCCGCCGCCATCGCCGGGGCGATTGCCGGTGGCGCGCTGCAAACCGCACGCAGTTATGGCGGCCGCCTGCTGGGCAAAATCAAGGGCCAGCGCGAGCTGACCGTCGACGACAGCGTGTTACGCCTGCTCGCCCTGCGCCAACGCCAGTTGCTCAAGGCCCTGAACCTGCGCGGCCATGCGGCGATGCACAGCATCAAGGTCGATACGCCCCAGGATAAAACCTGGCGTGAAGGCAAGCTGCCGGACGCCTTGAACAAGGCGCGCGCCTATCCGCAATGGTCATCCCTCAACCCACACCCCAAATTGAGCCAGGCCGAGCGTCAGGAGCAAGTCGAAGCGCTGGCTCAACGGCTGGACGACGCCTGATCCGCCAATAGCAGCAGGGCCTTGGCCTTCAGCATCTCAAGGTCCAGCAACGATACGTGCATTTGCTTGGCCTGTTCGTCCCAACACCGCATGCGCAGGCTGGTGTGGTAGAGCGGGTCTTGCTCGAAGGCCCGCGCTTGCTCTGCCGTCATCACGCCGCCCTGGTACTCCAGGGTTTTACGGCTGGCTTCACTCAGGCGCGCGTAGTAGTCCGGCTGGCTGAACGTGAGGTAGCGCTTGGCTTGCACGTGGCACTCCACCAACGTCGCCATGCGCTCGCTGAAGCCTGCGCGGCGCAGATAATCAGCGCCCAGCCGCTCATGGCTGGCGATGCCATAACCGCCCATGCCCTCGCCGCCCTGGCCGCAGAGGTGGCCGATATCGTGGAAGAACGCCGCCAGCACCACTTCATCGTCAAAACCTTCGGCCATCGCACACTGCGCCGTCTGGGACATATGTTCGATCTGGGACACCGGCTCGCCGATGTAATCGGCCGTGCCATGCCGCTCGTACAGGCCGAAGACCTCGGCAATCACCCGCTCCCGACTCATGGCGCCGCCCCCCACAGTGTTGTGATATTTCGCTCGGCCATCGCCGGCCCCACGCTCATGCCTACACCGGTATGCATCAACGCGACGCTGACGCCTGCAGCCGCCTGTACAAACGAGAACGGCCCGGGCCCACGCGAGCCATACACACCCTGCCAACGCTCCACTACCTGGATTTTGCAGCCCAGGGTTTGCTCGGCCAGTTCGATCAGCCAGTCATCGACCTGCTCGGCGTTGAACGGCGATGCATCGCTGCCGTAATCGTGGGAGTCGCCGATGATCAATTCGCCATGGGGCGTGGGGCTCATCAGCAGGTGAATCCCGTGCTTATGCAGGTGCGGTGTTTCGCGCAGGATCTGCGCCTGCACCTGCGCGGCCTCCGGCAAGTCGGCGAAAGCGCCGTAATGCACGCAACTGAGGCCCGTCAACAAAGCGTGTTGCAGGTTCAGGTCAAGCATCGGCCGCGCACGCAACATTTGCAGGCGGCAGATTTGCGGGTTGAGCGAGGCGATCGATTCGGCCAGCAGGGTCTGGTAGTCGTGACCGGAACAGACAATGATCTGCTCGCCGCGAAAATGCCCCGCCGTGCTGTGCAACTGGCCCGGCTCGACCTCGCGCACCAGGGTGGAAAAGTGAAACTCCACCTTCAGTTCCTGAGCCAGGTAGTTGATCAGCGCCGGGATGGCTTCGCGCGAATACAGTTGCTGATCGTCCCTGCCATGCAGCGCGGCGCGGTGATGGCGAAATTGGCCACCGTACAGGTCGTTCAGCGCCGCGCCTTGCAGCAACTCGACGTTGTAGCCGTGCTCGCGGGCACGTCCGGCGCAGAAGGCTTCGAGCAGGTGCTCTTCGGCTTCGGTACGGGCGAACAGGTATGAGCCGTTGCGCTTGAGCCCAAGGCCGGCCACCTGCGCCCAGTGCCCCCAGATATCGCGGCTTTGTCGCGCCAGGTCGAGCATTGTCCCCGGTGGCTGGCCGGTGACCAGGGCCTGGCCGAAGTTGCGCACCGAGGCGCCCAGAGGGGTGGCGCTGCGCTCGAAGACCTTGACCTTGAGGCCGCGTTTGGCGGCGGCATAGGCGTGGGACAGGCCGAGGATGCCGGCGCCGATGATCAGCAGGTCGCTGTGGTGTGTCATTTAGTGATGTCCTGTTTTCAAGACCGCCATCGGAAATTACTGACCCGCCACCTTCTCCGACTTGCCGTCATAGCGCTTGCGCCACTCAGTCAGGATGCCGTCGCGGTTCTTCGACGCCCAGGCAAAGTCGTTCTTGATCAACC
The DNA here is from genome assembly GCF_030147005.1 of Pseudomonas sp. GTDB lineage: Bacteria > Pseudomonadota > Gammaproteobacteria > Pseudomonadales > Pseudomonadaceae > Aquipseudomonas. Next base: position 17,185 of record NZ_JASLAW010000074.1, on the reverse strand, counting down.
GCTGCTCATAATCGGCCGGCAATTCGGTCTGCGGCTTGGCGACCCCTGGCTGGGCCAGAACCGCGAAGTTTTCCTTGTACAGCTCCATCGCTGCGGGGCTTGCGGAGAAGTCCGCAAGTTTTTTTGCCGCATCGGCGCGAGGCGTGCCCTTGATCACCGCCGTCGCTTCGATTTCCCAGCCCAGGCCCTCCTTGGGCAGGATGATGTCCAGCGGCGCCCCCTGGCGCTTCAACTGCACGGCCGGGTATTCAAACGAAATACCAATCGGAAACTCCCCGGACGCCGCCAGCTTGCACGGCTTGGAACCGGAGTGAACGTACTGGCCGATGTTCTGGTGCAGGTCGTCCATGTACTGCCAGCCCTGCTTCTCGCCGAAGGTTTGCAACCAGGCGCTCACGTCCAGAAAGCCGGTGCCGGAGGACGCCGGGTTGGGCATCACGATCTTGCCTTTGTACTCAGGCTTGGTCAGGTCCTGCCAGCTCACCGGTTTGCTCAGGCCCTGTTTTTCGGCTTCGACGGTGTTGAAGCAGATGGTTGCCGCCCACACGTCCATGCCGACCCAGGCCGGTGGGTTGGCGGCGTCGCGGTAGTGCTCGCCGATCTTGTCCAAGTCTTTCGGGGCGTAGTGATCGAGCATGCCTTGCTGATCGAGGATCGCCAGGCTCGAAGCGGCCAGCCCCCACACCACGTCGGCCTGCGGGCGGTCTTTTTCGGCCAGCAGCTTGGCGGTGATGATGCCGGTGGAGTCGCGCACCCACTTGATCTCGACATCGGGGTTGGCTTGCTCGAAGGCCTTTTTATAGGTCTTCAACTGTTCGGCTTCGAGGGCCGTGTACACGGTCAGCTCGGTGTTGGCGAAGGCATTCAGGCTGAATGCAGTGAGTACGGCAGCGACCAGCGCCAGGGGCTTGAACATCGAATACCTCCGTTGAAGAATCATCGCCCGGGCGCGGTCTGGCGCCAGGCTTGGGAGCGGCGCAAGGCGCCACGCGAGGCCCACGCCAGCAGCAGCGAGACGCCGCCCGAAGTGAACAGAATCAGGGTCGACATGGCCGCCGCACCGCCCACATTGCCGGCGTCGTCCATGTTCAACACGGCGACGGCGGCGAGGATGGTGTCGGGGCTGTAGAGGAAGATCGCAGCGGACACGGTGGTCATTGCCGACACGAACAGGTAGCGCAGAATGTCCAGCAGCGCGGGCAGGCAGATCGGCACCGTCACCTTCAGGTAATGGCGGTAGAGCGGCGCCTTGAGGGACAACGCGGCGGCTTCGAATTCGACGTCCAGCTGACGCAGAGCGGTGGTGGCGGTCATTTGCGCGGTGGTCAAATAGTGAGCAATGGTGCACACCACCAGCAGCGCCATGCTGCCGTAAAACACGTGCAGCGGGTTGCCGCTGAGGTTGAAAAAGAACACGTAGCCCAGGCCCAACACCAGGCCTGGTACGGCCATCGGCACAAAGCTGAGCAGGCGCAAGGCCAGGTTCAGCCCTTTTTGGCCCTTGGTTTTTTCCATCAGATAGGCGCCGGTAAAAATCAGCACACTGCCGATCAATGCCGTGCACAGCGCCATGGTCAGGCTGTTGCGATAGGCCAGCCAGCCGCCGCCGGCGGTGTCTTCGAACTGGTAGTGGTTCAATGACAGCGACAAGTTGTAGGGCCAGAATTTGACCAGCGAGGAGTACACCGCCATGCCGAACACCAGCAACAGCGCCGCGCAGATCAGCAGCACGATAGCCAGGTAGCAGCTATCCCTGGACCGCGACGGCAGCGGTTGAAATACCTGGGCACGGCCGCTCATGGCATCCCCGTGACGGCGCCGCAGCCAGGCATCCACGCCAAAGCTGAACAGCGCCGGCAACAGCAGCACCATGCCGATCAACGCGCCACGGCCGAACTGCTGCTGGCCGACCACCGCCTTGTAGGCTTCCAGCGCCAGCACTTGATAGTCGCCACCCACCACCACCGGCACGCCGAAGTCGGTGATGGTCAGGGTGAACACCAGACAGAATGCCGCGAACACGGCCTGGCGCGTGGCCGGCCAGGTGATGCTGCGAAACGCTCGGGCGGGGCTCGCGCCCATGCTTGAGGCCGCGTCGAACAAGCGTGCATCCGCCAGCGACAAGGCGGACAGCAGAATCATCAGGGCGTGGGGGAAGGTGTAAATCACTTCGCCCAGCACAATGCCCCAGAAGCCGTAGATATTGTCCGAGAGCCAACCGCGCAACAGCCCCTGGTTGCCGAACAGATACACCAGCGCGATGCCCGGCAGCATCGAGGGTGCCATCAATGGCAGCAGCGACACGCCGCGCCAGATCACCTTGCCGGGAATCAAGGTGCGCTGCAGCGCGTAGGCAAACAGATAAGCAAGCGGTACGACGATGGCCGCTACGCTCAGGGAGACTTTCAGGCTATTGCCCAGCAACCAGTGGAAGTTGGCACTGCGCAGCAATTCCCGTGCGGCCACCAGGCCACCGCCCTGCCCGGCTTCGCTGCTGAAGCCGCGCCAGAAGATCGCCAGCAGCGGCAGCAACACCGCCACCACCAACAGGCCCAGCCAAAGCCATTTGCCGCCGACCACGAAAAGGCGGTCGCCCCACTCGGCGCGGGCCGCCTGATGCGGCAGCGGCAGCGGCACTGTCATGACAGCGGCCATTTCAGGCAAACACCTGCAGGCTGCGCGGCGGCAAGGCTACCCAAATATCCTGGGCGCCCAGGCGCGGCATCGCTTGCGGCGCAACTTCGGCCAATAACGGATGGCCTGGCAGCTGCGCCAGTTCGAAGCTCATGCGACAGCGATTACCGAGGAAGGTGATCTCGCGGACCTCGGCCGGGAACAGGTTTTCTTCATGCACGGGCGGGTTCACGCTGATCGCTTCCGGACGGCAGAACAGGCGACCGGATTTGGCCATGCCGGCGTCGTCGGCCAGGCGCATATTCATCCCACCGACCTGGGCGTGGCTGGCGCTGTTGCGGCTGAACGGCAACCAATTGCCCTGGCCGACAAACTCCGCCACGAACGGCGTGGCCGGGCGGTCATAAATTTCCTGCGGCGTGGCGTACTGCTCGACCTTGCCGTGGTTCATTACCGCGATGCGGTCGGCCATCAACATCGCCTCGTCCTGGTTGTGGGTGACCATCAACGTGGTGATGCCCAGGCGCCGTTGGAGTTCGCGCAACTCGGTACACAGGTGCTCGCGAACCCGGGCGTCGAGGGCCGACATGGGTTCATCCAACAGCAATAACGACGGCGCCGGCGCCAGGGCACGAGCCAGGGCAACACGTTGTTGCTGGCCACCGGACAGCTGGCCGGGGTATTTCTTTTCGCTGCCAAGCAGGCCGACCAGTTCGAGCATCTGCCCGACACGCTTGCGCAGCTCATCGCGGCCGCTGCCGGTGAGGCCGTAGCCGATGTTCGCTTCAACGGTAAGGTTGGGAAACAGCGCGTAGGACTGGAACAAAATACCGTAGTCCCGCGCCTGGGGCGGCAGCCGGGAAACGTCGCGGTCACCCAGGTAAAATTCACCGCTGTCCTGGCGCTCGAGGCCGGCGATGCAGCGCAGCAACGTGGTCTTGCCGCAGCCGGACGGGCCCAGCAGGCACACCAGCTCGCCGGCGGCGACGTCCAGGGACACGTTGTCCAGCGCGGTGAAAGCGCCGAAGCGTTTCTGGATACCGCGCACCTTCATCGGTGCGCCGGGATGGGGCAGGGCTGCGTTCATGGTGGCACCTCATCGAACTGATGAAGGCCATGCTAGGGGGGCAATGCGTCGCTGATGTGGCAGAAGGGCAAAAGGGAGTGATAGAGGTATTGGTATTTTTTGTAGGAGCGAGCCGGCTCGCGAAGTACTTGAGGACAACGAGGGCTGCCTGATAGCACTGCGTCATCGTTGAGGTTTTTCGCGAGCCAGCTCGCTCTTACAGTGGCGACATTTCCTGTGCCAGGCCTAAAAACGCCGCTGGCAGTCGCGCACCTTTGCGCTCCTTGAGGCAATACAGGTACTCGGGAATCTGCGGCGCATTCTCGATGGTGAGCACGCGCAACTGCGGATCGTGGGGCACCTCCTGCCGCGCAATGATGCTGATGCCGATGTTGCGCAGCACCGCCTCGCGGATCGATTCACGACTGCCGATTTCCAGCAGCGGCCCATAGCTGACGCCGGCGCCCAGCAGCATGTCTTCCGTCAGCCTGCGGGTGGTGGACCCCGCCTCACGCATTAACAACGTATGCCCGGCCAGCGCAGTCAACGGCACATGATCAAGCTTGGCCAGCGGATGGTTGCGATGCACCGCCAGCACCAGAGGATCAGTACCCAGCACGCGGCGGACCAGGCGGGAGTCTTCCAGCAATTGCGACGAGGCGGCGACGTCGACGCGGTAGTCGTCCAGCGCTTCGAGCACCTGCTGGGAATTGCCGATTTCCACCGACACTTCCACGTGCGGCAGGCGTTCGCGAAAGGCTTTGACCAGATCAAGGATGTAGTACGGCGCGGTGGCGGCAATGCGCAAGGCGCCTTGGACCTGGCCGCTGTTGCGCAGGAAGAACTCGATATCCGCTTCCTGCTGCAACAGCGCCTTGACCATCGGCAGCAGCCGCGCGCCTTCGTCGCTGACCGTGAGGCGGCGGCCGCCACGGTAGAACAGTTCAACGCCGTACTGGCTTTCCAGGTTGCGGATCTGGGTAGTGACCGTAGGCTGGCTCAGGCCGAGTTTTTTCGCCGCCTGGGTAATGCTGCCCAGGCGGGCGACCATGAAAAACGCCTTAAGCTCAGCACTCAGCACACCACGCCCTCATTGTTTATTTGCGCAACAGCCGCAGGCCATTGAACACCACCAGCAGGCTGACGCCCATGTCGGCAAACACCGCCATCCACATGGTCGCCAGGCCCAGGAACGTGACCGCCAGGAAGATGGCCTTGATCACCAGCGCCAGGGCAATGTTCTGCTTGAGGATACGCGACGTTTGCCTGGAGAGCCGAATGAATGCCGGGATCTTGCGCAGGTCATCGTCCATCAATGCCACATCGGCGGTTTCGATGGCGGTATCGGTACCCGCCGCGGCCATCGCAAAGCCGATCTCGGCTCGGGCCAGGGCCGGGGCGTCGTTGATGCCGTCGCCGACCATCCCAACGCGATAGCCTTGGCCGTAGAGCGCTTCAATGGCTTGCAGTTTATCGGTGGGCAACAAGTCGCCCTGGGCCTGGTCGATACCCACCTGAGTGGCAATCGCCTGGGCGGTATGGGCGTTATCACCGGTGAGCATCAAGGTCTTGACGCCCAGGTCGTGCAATTGCCGGATGGCTTCGCGGCTGCTGTCCTTGACCGTGTCGGCCACCGCGAACAGTGCCAGCGGACCGGACTTGTCGAGCAGCAACACCACGGACTTGCCTTGTTTCTCCAGGGCGAACAGTTTCTCTTCCAGTGCCGGCGAGCACAACCCAAGGTCTTCCACCAGACGGTGGTTGCCCAGATGGTAGGTTTCGCCGTTTATGTCACCGCGCACGCCACGACCGGGCAACGCCGCGAAGTTATCCACAACGTGGGACGGCAGGTTTTTATCCACAGCCGCGTTGGCGATTGCCAGGGACACCGGGTGGTCGGAACGCCCCGCCAAACTCGCAGCCAGGGCCGGTGCGCTGTCCTGCACGGTGTCGAACAGCGGTACATAGTCGGTTTGCACCGGCTTGCCGTGGGTGATGGTGCCGGTCTTGTCCAGGGCCAGGTAGTCGAGCTTGTAACCGCCCTCCAGATAAACGCCGCCCTTGATAAGGATGCCTTTGCGCGCCGCCGCCGCAAGGCCGCTGACAATCGTCACCGGGGTGGAGATCACCAGGGCGCACGGGCACGCGACCACCAGCAATACCAGGGCGCGGTAGATCCAGTCGAACCAGACGCCCGCCATGAACAGCGGCGGTATGACCGCCACGCCCAGGGCAAACAGGAACACCGCCGGGGTGTAGATTTTCGAAAAGCTGTCGACAAAGCGCTGGGTCGGGGCACGGGCGCCCTGGGCCTGCTCGACTGCATGGATGATCCGCGCCAGCGTGGAATTGTTGGCCGCCGCGGTCACTTTGTATTCCAGGGAGCCGGCCTGGTTGATCGTACCGGCGAAAACTTTATCGCCCACGGTTTTTTCGATGGGCAGGCTTTCACCGGTGATAGGCGCCTGGTCGATGGTGGATTGGCCAGCGGTGACCTCACCGTCCAGTCCGATGCGCTCGCCGGGCTTGACCCGCACAATGGCGCCGAGATCGATACTTTTGACCGCTTTCTCCACCCAGGAACCATCGGATTGCCGAACGGTGGCCTGTTCCGGGGTCATTTGCATCAAGCCACTGATGGCGTTGCGCGCACGGTCCAGGGACTTGGCTTCGATCAACTCGGCCACGGTAAACAGGAACATCACCATTGCCGCTTCGGGCCATTGGCCGATCAACACGGCGCCGGTCACGGCGATGCTCATCAGCGCGTTGATGTTCAGGTTGAGGTTTTTCAGGGCAATCCAGCCCTTTTTGTAGGTGGTGAGGCCGCCGCTGAGGATCGATACCAGCGCCACCAGGGCGATCACCCAGGTCGGTGCCACGCCGCTGAAATGCAGGACTTCGGCGCCCACTGCCCCCACGCCCGACACGGCCAGCGGCCACCAATGCTTCCTGGCGGGCGGCGCGGCGGCGGGGGTGCCTTCTTCGATCGGGTCGGCCTGCATGCCGATGGCTTTAATCGCGTCGATGATCGGCGCAGTGCTCGGCAAATCGTGGGTGACGCCGAGGATGCGGTTGATCAGGTTGAATTCCAACTGCTGCACACCGGCGAGCTTGCCCAGTTTGTTCTGGATCAGCGTCTGTTCGGTGGGGCAGTCCATCGCTTCGATGCGAAAAGTGCTCAGGCGCGAGCCAGCGGTGGGGGCCTCGCTCAGCTGCACCCGTGCAGGCGCCGGGGTGCCCGAGCAGCAGGCGCCGCCGTGGTCATGCACCGGCTTGAGCGTTTGCTCGCCGTGATCGTGGTCGTGCTTATGCGGGGTGTGGATGGAATCGCTCATCGTGTTGCGTCCGTAAAGGTGCCTGTTGCCAAGTAAAGACCCTGTAGCCACTATAGGGTCAAGCACCCATTTGGAGATTGCTGCAATGAAGATCGGCGAACTGGCCAGACTGACCGATTGCCCGGTGGAAACCATCCGTTATTACGAGAAGGAAAGCCTGCTGCCACCTCCCGCGCGCACGGAGGGCAACTACCGCGTGTACACCCAGGCGCACACCGAGCGGCTGATCTTTATCCGCAACTGCCGCAGCCTCGACATGACCCTGGAAGAAATCCGCAGCCTGCTCAGCCTGCGCGACAGCCCCCAGGATCAATGCGAAAGCGTGAATGCATTGATCGACGAACATATCCACCACGTGAAGGCGCGGATCGATGGCCTGCTGGCATTGCAGGAACAATTGCTGGACCTGCGCCAGCGCTGTGGTGGCGGGGAGCAGTGCGGGATCTTGCAGCGCCTGGAGGTCAGCGGGAGCGTGCAGGCCAGCGAGGCGGAGCCTTCACATGTGGGCAGAAGCCACGGTCATTGATCAAAAGATAAAACCCAACTGAATGCGGGAGCGGGCTGGCTCGCGAATGCGGTGCATCAGTCAATTAATCCAGCGACTGACACTCCGTATTCGCGCGCCAGCCCGCTCCCACATTTTGGACCGGGGCAGCTTGTTAGATCGCGACTTCGGCCTTGATGCTTGGGTCCGCGTCATAGCCGACGATTTCGAAATCTTCGAACCTGTAGTCGTAGATCGACGCCGGCTTGCGCTTGATCACCAGTTCCGGCAGCTTTTTCGGCGTGCGCGCCAGCTGGGTCTGGATTTGCTCCATGTGGTTGCTGTAGGCGTGAGTGTCGCCAGTGGTGACGATGATCTCGTGGGGGATCAGGTCGCACTGCTGCGCCAGCATATGGGTGAGCAACGCCAGGGCGGCAGTGTTATAGGGCAGGCCGAGGAATACATCGGAGCTGCGGATATATAACTGCATCGACAGATGGCCGTCGTGCACGAACGCCTGGTACAGCAGGTGGCACGGTGGCAGCGCTTGCTTGCCGTTGCGCGCGTTTTCCTGGGGGCTCTTGGTTTCGTCCGGCAGGTATTCGACGTTCCAGCCGTGGAACAGGATGCGGCGGCTGTTGGGGTTGGTCTTCAACGTCTCGACCATGTAGTCGATCTGGTTGATCTTGCCGCCGTCCTTGGTTGGCCAGGCGGTCCACTGTTCGCCGTACACCGGGCCCAGGTCGCCGTCTTCGGTGGCCCACTCATCCCAGATGCGCACGCCGTTTTCGTTGAGCCACTTGATGTTGGTGTTGCCGCTCAACATCCAGATCAGCTCGTTGGCGATGCTTTTGAAGTGCAGCTTCTTGGTGGTCAGCAGCGGGAAGCCGTCGGCCAGGTTATGCCGATACTGGCGTGCGAACACGGCCTTGGTGCCGGTACCGGTACGATCGCCCTTGGTCAGGCCATTGGTCACGACGTCGTGCAGGAGTTCGAGGTATTGCTTCATGTTATTACCCGTAGCGTTGAAGCCAAGACCTCCCGGCCTTGGCATTCGAATTTAAAGCGCGGCGTTCTTCAGCGGTTGCGGACGGTTATACGCCCACCACAGCATGCCCAGGCCCGCCAGGATCATCGGGATGCTGAGGACCTGCCCCATGGTCAGCCAGCCCCACGCCAGGTAGCCCAACTGCGCATCCGGCACCCGCACGAACTCGACGATAAAGCGGAAGATCCCGTAGAACAGCGCGAACAACCCGGAAACCGCCATGGTTGGCCGTGGTTTGCGCGAGAACAGATAAAGGATGAGGAACAATGCCACACCTTCCAGCGCGAACTGGTACAGCTGCGACGGATGGCGCGGCAGTTGCGCCGGGTCGCTGAACGGCGGGAACACCATGGCCCACGGCACGTCGGTAGGCTTGCCCCACAACTCGGCGTTGATGAAGTTACCGATGCGCCCGGCGCCAAGGCCGATGGGCACGAACGGCGCGACGAAGTCCATCAACTGAAAGAACGACTTGCCGTTGCGTCGACCGAACCACCAGGCAGCGATCATCACGCCGACAAAGCCGCCATGGAATGCCATGCCGCCCTTCCACACTTCGAAGATAAGCGTCGGGTTGGCGATATACGCCGACAAATCGTAAAACAGCACATACCCAAGGCGCCCGCCGACGATCACCCCCATCGACATCCAGAACACCATGTCGGAGAGTTTCTCCTTGGTCCAGGTCGGGTCGAAACGGTTCAAGCGCCGGGAAGCCAGCAGCCAGGCACCGCCGATGCCGATCAGGTACATCAACCCGTACCAATGGATTTTCAGCGGACCGATGGCCAGGGCCACCGGGTCGATCTGCGGGTAAGGCAGCATTGCGACTCCTCGTTAAACATTTAGTCATGACGCACCGGACCATGCCGGTGCGCGATTAAGCCTGCGTTACAGCTGCGAGATCAAATTAAGAAGTTCACATACACACCCAACGGCCCGGCATGTTAACGGATGGAAGGTGCGCGGCCCAACTTCGTTACGATGGAACGCCTGCGGTTCTATGGCTAAAGTAAGGAAAAACACATAAGAGATCGCCCGATGTGCCTGATTGTTTTCGCCTGGCGGCCAGGCCATGCCCACCCGCTGGTCGTCGCGTCCAACCGCGATGAGTTCTACGCCCGGCCCAGCCTGCCGCTGGCTCAATGGCCGGATGCCCCACACGTCTACGCCGGCCGCGATCAGGAAGCGGGCGGCACGTGGCTGGGGGTCAATGCCGACGGGCGCTTTGCCGCGCTGACCAATATCCGCGACCCGCACCAGTCACCGTCACGCAAGTCTCGTGGCGAGCTGGTGGCGCGCTTTCTCAGTGGTTCGCTACCGATCGACGATTATCTGGCGCAGGTTAACGGCCGTTCGATTGAATATGCAGGGTTCAACCTGCTGGTGGGCACGCCGGACCAGCTGTGGCATTACAACGCCAACGACACCGAGCCGACGCGGTTGAAAGCCGGTATTTATGGTTTATCCAATGCAGGACTGGATACGCCATGGCCGAAGTTGCTCAAGGCCAAGGCCGCATTCGCTGAAATTCTCGACGATCCGCAGCCGCAAACCTTGCTGCAGATGTTGAGCGACCCGCAGACCGCACCGTTTGCTGAGCTGCCGGACACCGGCGTCGGCCTGGCGACGGAGAGCCTGTTGTCGAGCGTGTTTATCGCCAGCCCCAGTTACGGGACGCGGGCGAGCACGGCGCTGATTGTGAATGCCGACGGAACGCGGCGGATGGTGGAGCGCAGTTTTGGACCGCAGGGTGGCAGGCTGGGCGAGGTTGAACTGAAGATTTGAGGGGGCTGGACTGGCGCCATCGCAGCATAGCCGGGTCGGCTGTCAGGCCGTCACGGGAGCAAGCTCCCTCGCCACAGAATCTGTACCGCACCCAAAGTTGTGCAGATGGCTGCGACAAAGGCGGCTCGGTCTAGAGCGTTTTCGCCGAAGCCGGGTTGATCATTCGCGTCAGCCCAAGGTTCTTCAGCGCCAGTTGCAGCGAGCTGTGGATAACTTGCGGGTTGTCGATGGTCATCAGCTCAGCCAGCAAATCCTTGGCCATGCTCAATTCGACCTGACGCAGCATCCACTTCACTTTGGGCAAGTTGGTGGCGTTCATCGACAGGCTGTCAAAGCCCATCGCCATCAACAGCACCGCCGCCGCCGGGTCGCCCGCCATTTCACCGCAGATACTCACCGGCTTGCCTTCGGCATGGGCGTCGCGCACCACGTGTTGCAGCGCTTGCAGCACGGCCGGGTGCAGGTAGTCGTAGAGGTCGGCTACCCTAGGGTTGTTGCGGTCCACGGCCAGCAGGTATTGGGTCAGGTCGTTGGAACCTACCGACAGGAAGTCCACCTGCCGCGCCAGCTCCTTGGCCTGATACACCGCCGCCGGGATTTCGATCATCACGCCAATCGGCGGCATCGGCACGTCGGCGCCTTCGTCGCGCACTTCGCCCCAGGCACGGTGGATCAGGTGCAGCGCTTCTTCCAGCTCGTGGGTGCCGGAGATCATCGGCAACAGGATGCGCAGGTTGTTCAGGCCTTCGCTGGCCTTGAGCATGGCGCGGGTCTGCACCAGGAAAATTTCAGGATGGTCGAGGGTGACGCGAATACCGCGCCAGCCGAGGAAGGGGTTGTCTTCCTTGATCGGGAAATACGACAGTGACTTGTCGCCGCCGATATCCAGGCTGCGCATGGTCACCGGCAACGGGTGGAAGGCTTGCAGTTGCTCGCGATAAATCGCCAGCTGCTCCTTCTCACTCGGGAAACGCTGGTTGATCATGAACGGCACTTCGGTGCGGTACAGCCCCACCCCTTCAGCGCCGCGCTGTTGCGCACGGGCCACATCGGCCAGCAGGCCGGTATTTACCAGCAAGGGCACACGGTGGCCGTCGATGGTCACGCACGGCAGCTCGCGCAACGAGTCCAGGCCCAGCGCCAGTTGTTTCTCTTCCTCAACCACTTCGGCGTATTGCTTGCGCAGTAATTCGCTGGGGTTGGTAAAGACTTCGCCGCGATGGCCATCGACGATCATGTCGATACCATCCACTTTGGAATACGGCAGGTCCACCAGGCCCATCACCGTCGGGATGCCCATGGCCCGGGCCAGGATTGCCACGTGGGAGTTGCCCGAACCCAATACCGAGACCAGGCCCACCAGCTTGCCCTCAGGCACTTCGCCGAGCATGGTGGCGGTCAGTTCTTCGCTGATCAGGATGGTGTTGTCGGGGTAGACCAGGTTGGTGGTGCGGTCCTCCTGCAGGTAGGCCAGCAGACGGCGACCAAGGTCACGTACATCCGAGGCACGCTCGCGCAGGTAGGCGTCGTCCATCATTTCGAAACGGTTGACGTGATCGGTGACGACCTGGCGCAGTGCGCCCTGGGCCCACTGGCCGGTCTTGATCACGGTTTTGACTTCGTTACCCAGGGACGCGTCGTCCAGCATCATCTGGTAGACGTCGAACAGCGCACGCTCTTCGGGGCGCAACTGGGTCGCCAGCTTGGTCGACAGGTTGCGCATGTCGGCGCGCACGCCTTCCAGGGCGGTCTTGAACAGCTTGATTTCAGCGTCGATGTCATCGACGGTTTTGTCCGGCACCACGTCGAGGTCGGCCGGTGGCAGCATGACCACGGCGGTACCGACCGCGGCACCCGGCGAACCCGGCACACCGACGAACTTGGCTTCCTGGATGCCCTTGCCCTGGCGACCCAGGCCGCGTATCGAGCCAGTGGCTTCGGCGTGGGCGATAACCCCGGCGAGCTGCGCGCTCATGGTTACCAGGAAGGCTTCTTCACCTTCGTCGAACTGGCGGCGTTCTTTCTGTTGGATGACCAGCACGCCGACGACGCGGCGGTGGTGAATGATCGGTGCGCCGAGAAACGAGGCGTAGCGCTCTTCGCCGGTTTCGGCAAAGTAGCGATAACGCGGGTGATCGGCCGCGTTTTCAAGGTTCAGGGGTTCTTCACGCGTCCCCACCAGGCCCACCAGACCTTCATTGGGCGCCATGCTGACTTTGCCGATGGAGCGCTTGTTCAAGCCCTCCGTCGCCATCAGCACAAAACGGTTGGTCTCGGGGTCCAGCAGGTAAACCGAGCAGACCTGGCTGCCCATGGCTTCCTTGACGCGCAACACAATAATCCCCAACGCCGCCTTGAGATCCTTGGCGGAGTTAACTTCCTGGACGATCTTGCGCAGCGTATTGAGCATGGCTCGGGGTCGAACTCCGTCGTCAGTCGCGCGCTAAAAGGCGCGGGGCAAGCTCTTTGAGAGCGCGACGATAAACCTCGCGCTTGAATGTCACCACCTGGCCCAACGGGTACCAATAACTGACCCAGCGCCAGCCATCGAACTCCGGTTTACCGGTCAAATCCATCCGCACCCGCTGCTCATTGGAGATCAGGCGCAGGAGAAACCATTTCTGCTTCTGGCCGATGCACAGCGGTTGGCTGTGGGTACGCACCAGGCGTTGCGGTAAACGATAACGCAACCAGCCACGGGTACAGGCCAGAATTTGCACATCTTCGCGCTCAAGGCCGACTTCTTCGTTCAACTCACGGTACAAGGCGTCTTCAGGGGTTTCGTCGGGGTTGATTCCGCCTTGAGGAAACTGCCAGGCATCTTGGTTGATTCGGCGAGCCCATAGCACCTGTCCGGCATCATTCGTAAGAATAATCCCGACATTAGGACGGAAACCATCGGGGTCGATCACGGCAACAACCTCGCAAACGCATGTCGCCGCATTGTTCCACAAAGGTTCATCCAGCGGCAACGAGGCTTCTTACGTTATGTGCACTCTTGTGAAAAGACCGTATTCTGGACGCCTTTTTACAGACTTTTCAGCGAGTAACTGCAATGCGCCTGGCTTTATTCGACTTGGACAACACGCTCCTGGGCGGTGACAGCGATCACGCCTGGGGCGATTACCTGTGTGAACGCAGGATTCTCGACCCGGTGGCTTATAAGGCCCGCAACGACGCGTTCTATCAGGACTACCTGGCCGGCAAGCTGGACAACGCCGCCTACCTGAACTTTTGCCTGGAAATCCTCGGCCGCACCGAGATGGCTCAATTGGACGAATGGCACAACGACTATATGCGCGACTGCATCGAGCCGATCATGCTGCCCAAGGCCGTGGAACTGCTGGCCAAACACCGCGCCGCCGGCGACAAGCTGGTGATCATCACCGCCACCAACCGCTTCGTCACCGCGCCGATTGCCGCGCGGCTGGGCGTTGAAACACTGATCGCCACCGAATGCGAGATGGAAAATGGCCGCTACACGGGGCGCAGCACCGACGTGCCGTGCTTTCGCGAAGGCAAGGTGACACGCTTGAACCGTTGGTTGGAAGAGACCAGGCATAACCTGGAAGACAGCTACTTCTATAGCGACTCGATGAATGACTTGCCGTTGCTGGAGCAGGTGACGCACCCGGTGGCCGTGGACCCGGATCCGAACTTGCGCGCTGAGGCGCAGAAGCGGGGTTGGCCGGTGATTACCCTGCGCAGCTGATAATGCCATCGCAGGCAAGCCACACACATTTGGCGCGGGGCATTCGTTAACTGTGCGTCGACTGCCCCGCCGCCATGGGAGCAAGCTCCCTCGCCACTGGTTCAGCGTCGCACTCAAAGCTGTGTAGAGACCTATGCTGCGAGGAAGGCGACGCGGCTTGAAGCCTTAAACCGGTTTGGCACCCATAAGCCCCGCAATCGCCACAAACCCCACCAGGCTGACCACTGCCAGCACCAAGGTGAAGTTCAAGCTACCGCCCTCGCCTTTACGCAGCCGATTAAGCCGCGCCACCAGCCAGAACCAGGCTAAAGCCGCCACGGTGTAGAGAATGCTCGAGCCCAGAATCCAGGTTTGCCCCAGGGGCCAGCCGGTCAGGTGCACCAGCCACCAACCGGTGAACGGCATGCTGACCAGGCAAATCCCCATCAGCAGCCACACAAACGCCCACGGGCGTTGCACGGTCACCGCCGGGCCGGCGCTGCGTTTACGCCAGGCCAGTACCGCCAGGCCGAGGCCGCTGAGCAGCAGCAACACGGTGGCGGAGATGTGGATAACCTTGAGGGTGGTCAGCGTTTCCATAATGTCGATTCCTTGAAGGCCGCTCAGATCAGTCTAGTCGCTCAACCGAGGAACAACTGGTAGGCCGGGTTTTCGCTTTCATCCCAATACGGGTAGCCGATCTCGGCGAGGGCGGCGGGGACCAGGTGGCGCTCGTCCGCCGGCACTTGCAGGCCCGCGACCACACGGCCATCGGCCGCTCCGTGGTTGCGATAGTGGAACATCGAGATGTTCCAGCGACCGCCCAGCTTGTTAAGAAAGTTGAACAATGCTCCCGGACGTTCCGGGAATTCAAAACGAAAAACCAGCTCGTCGCTGACCTTGGCCGCATGCCCGCCCACCATATGGCGGATGTGCAACTTGGCCAATTCGTTTTCGGTCAGGTCCAGCACCGGAAAACCCTGATCCGTCAGGCTGGCGATCAACGCACTGCGCGGGTCGTTCTCGGGATGGGTCTGCACGCCGACAAAAATGTGCGCTTCGCTGCCGGTGTGATAGCGGTAATTGAATTCGGTGATCTGGCGCTTGCCCACGGCCTCGCAAAAGGCCTTGAAGCTGCCCGGTTTCTCCGGGATGGTCACGGCGATGATGGCTTCGCGGCCCTCACCCAGTTCGGCGCGTTCGGCGACATGGCGCAGGCGGTCGAAATTGACGTTGGCGCCGGAGTCGATGGCGACAAAGGTCTGGCCGCTGACGCCACGTGTCTCGACATACTTCTTGATCCCGGCCACGCCCAACGCGCCTGCCGGCTCGGTGATGGAGCGGGTGTCGTCGTAGATGTCCTTGATCGCCGCACAGATTTCATCGGTGCTGACGGTGATCACTTCATCCACATAGTCTTTGCAGATCTCGAAGGTGTGCAGGCCGATCTGCGCCACCGCCACGCCATCGGCGAAGATACCGACGGTCGGCAATACCACGCGCTCACCCACAGCCATCGCCGCTTGCAGGCAGTTGGAGTCGTCCGGCTCGACGCCGATGACCTTGATGTCCGGGCGCAGGTACTTCACGTACGCCGCAATACCGGCGATCAGCCCGCCGCCGCCCACCGGTACGAAGATGGCGTCCAGCGGCCCTGGGTGCTGGCGCAGGATTTCCATCGCCACGGTGCCCTGCCCGGCAATGGTGTGCGGATCATCGTAGGGGTGGATGTAGACGTAGCCTTTTTCGTCGACCAGCTTCAGCGAGTAGGCCAGGGCTTCCGGGAAGGAATCGCCGTGCAACACCACTTTGCCGCCGCGCGAGCGCACGCCTTCGACCTTGATCTCCGGGGTGGTCTTGGGCATCACGATAGTCGCCTTGACCCCCAGCACCTTGGCCGCCAGGGCCAGGCCCTGGGCATGGTTGCCCGCCGAGGCGGTCACCACGCCCCGCGCGCGCTCTTCGGCGCTGAGCTGGGTCAGTTTGTTGTAGGCGCCGCGAATCTTGAACGAGAACACCGGCTGCAAGTCTTCGCGCTTGAGCCAAATCTGGTTGCCCAGCCGCTCGGAAAGCTGGCGGGCAGTCTGCAAAGGTGTTTCTACGGCAACGTCGTAAACGCGCGAGGTGAGGATCTTTTTGACGTAGTGTTCAAGCATCGGCAGGCATCTACTTCACGGGGTGGGCGGGGCCAGGGAGTCTAACCCGGCTTTTGGCCGGGAGACCACACGAATCCCAAGGTTTGTTGGGGTATACTCGCCGCCCTCGATAACTCCCCCGCCCGTTCCGGAGCCCGCATGACCCAGGATCAACTCAAACAGGCAGTGGCCCAGGCCGCCGTCGATTTAATCCTTCCCAAACTCGACGACAAGAGCGTCGTCGGTGTCGGCACCGGCTCCACCGCCAACTGTTTCATCGATGCCCTGGCCCTGCACAAAGGTGCTTTCGACGGCGCGGTTGCCAGCTCCGAAGCCACCGCCGCACGCCTTAAAGGCCACGGCATTCCGGTGTACGAGCTCAATACCGTGAGCGACCTGGAGTTCTACATCGACGGCGCGGACGAAAGCGATGAACACCTGAACCTGATCAAAGGCGGCGGCGCAGCCCTGACCCGCGAAAAAATCGTCGCGGCCGTGGCCAAGACCTTTATCTGCATCGCCGACGCCAGCAAGCTGGTGCCGGTGCTCGGCGCGTTCCCGCTGCCGGTGGAAGTCATCCCGATGGCCCGCAGCCACGTGGCCCGCGAGCTGGTGAAACTGGGCGGCGACCCGGTGTACCGCGAAGGCGTGTTGACCGATAACGGCAACATCATCCTTGATGTGTTCAACATGCAGATCACCAACCCGGTGGAACTGGAAACCCGGATCAACGCCATCGTCGGCGTCGTCACCAACGGCCTGTTCGCCGCGCGCCCTGCGGATGTATTGCTGTTGGGCACCGCTGAAGGCGTGAAAACCCTCAAGCGCTGACGCTCTCTGAGAGAGCAGGGCTTGTGTGTGGGGGCAAGCCCTAATGCCAGTCAGTTAAGACAGAACCGGTCCCTGTGGCGAGGGAGCTTGCTCCCGCTGGACTGCGTAGCAGTCCCATTTTTGGGGCCGCTTCGCGCCCCAACGGGAGCAAGCTCCCTCGCCACAGGTCG
>NZ_JASLAW010000041.1 GCF_030147005.1 Pseudomonas sp. | reverse complement strand
CCCACAGCACCCGCAACCGCACCGACTTGTGCAACTCGCGACGCGAACTGATCCAGTAGCTGCGCTGGATGCTCTCCCCCGGCAGCAACGGCACCAGGTCCGCATCGCCGGCCGCCATGAAGCAGGGTAATACCGCGATCCCCAATCCGGACCGCGCAGCCTGGTGTTGGGCAATCACGCTGGTGCTGTGGAACACCACCTTGGGGCTGCGACAGAAGCTGCTGAGGAATTTCAGCTCCTGGCTGAACAGCAGGTCATCGACATAATCGATCCACGCATGGGCCGCGAGGTCTTCGCGTTTTTCAATCGGCGGATGACGCGCAAGATAGACGCGGCTGGCATACAGCGCCAGGCGGTAATCGGTGAGTTTGCGGGTGACCAACTGATCGACGCTTGGGCGTTCCAGGTGAATGCTGATTTCCGCTTCACGGTTGAGGATGCTGACAAAACGCGGCACCGCGACCAATTCCACTTCCAGGCCGGGATAGCGCTCAAACAGCCCACCCATGCGACTGGCGAGGAACATCACCCCCAGGCCCTCCGCCACGCCAAGACGAATCTTGCCCAGGGGCGCCGCGCAATGGGTGAGTTCGTCTTCAGCCAGCAGCGCGACGTTCTCCATGGCTTCGGCATGTTTGAGCAGGGCTTCGCCGGACGGTGTCAGCTCATAACCCTGGGCGTGCTGCACGAACAGCGCCGTACCCAGGCTTTTTTCGATGGCCTCTATATGCCGGGCTACCGTGGCATGCGTGGTTTTCAAGCGTTGCGCGGCGGTGAGCAAGCGGCCGCTGCGCTGCAACTCGAGAAAAAACCGCAGGTCATTCCAGTCGAACATATCGCCTCCGTTGCGCACGCGTGGGCAGCGCTGTTCAAAAACGCACAGCAGCTGGGCAAAAACTAACATTTTTAAGACGAAAACTAACAACTAGGATGGAGCCAATAAGAAAAACAAGCGAGACCCCAGATGCCCAATGCAACTGCTGAATACGATTACGTGATCGTCGGTGCCGGCCCCGCCGGCTGCTTGCTGGCCAATCGTCTGTCCGCCAACCCGGCCCATCGCGTCCTGCTGCTGGAGGCCGGTGGTCGCGATAACTATCCCTGGATTCACATTCCCGTCGGCTACCTGTTCTGCATCGGCAACCCACGCACCGACTGGTGCTTCAAGACCGAAGCCCAGGCCGGCCTGCAAGGTCGCGCGCTGAGTTACCCGCGCGGCAAGGTGCTGGGAGGTTGCTCGTCCATCAACGGCATGATCTACATGCGCGGCCAGGCCCAGGACTATGACGGCTGGGCGGCCCAAGGTAATCCGGGGTGGGCCTGGAACGACGTATTGCCGCTGTTCAAGCACAGCGAAAACCATTTCGCCGGCGGCTCGCAGTTCCACAGCGACGGTGGCGAATGGCGAGTCGAGCAGCAGCGCTTGCACTGGCCGATCCTGGACGCGTTTCGCGACGCGGCCGAGCAAAGCGGCATCGCCAACATCAACGATTTCAATCAGGGCGACAACGAAGGCTGCGGCTACTTCCAGGTCAACCAGAAAGCCGGGGTGCGCTGGAATGCGGCCAAGGCGTTCCTCAAACCGGTCCGCCAGCGGCCCAACCTGACCGTGTTGACCGAGGTTGAGGTTGACCGCGTGGTGTTGGAAAACGGCCGCGCTTGCCAGGTCGTCGGGCGCCGGCACGGCCAACAACTGAGCTGGAAAGCGCGCAAGGAAATCGTGCTGTGCGCCGGCGCTGTCGGCTCGCCCGGCATCCTGCAACGCTCGGGTATCGGCCCCGCCCATGTGCTAAAACCGTTGGGCATCGATGTGGTCCATGAATTGCCGGGCGTCGGTGGCAACCTGCAGGACCACCTGCAACTGCGCCTGATCTACAAGCTGGAAAACGCCCGCACCCTGAACCAGATCGCCGGCACCGTATGGGGCAAGATGGGCATGGGCCTGCGCTACCTGTATGACCGCAGCGGGCCGCTGTCGATGGCGCCCAGCCAGCTTGGCGCGTTCGCCCGCTCCGGGCCGGAGCAGACCTCGGCCAACCTCCAATACCACGTGCAACCGCTGTCGCTGGAGCGTTTTGGCGAGCCGCTGCACGCGTTCCCGGCCTTTACCGCCTCGGTCTGCGACCTGCGCCCCCAGAGTCGCGGGCGGATCGATATCCGTTCGGCCAACCCGGCGGATGCGCCGCTGATCCGGCCCAACTACCTCAGCCACCCGCAAGACCTGCGCGTGGCCGCCGACGCCATTCGCCTGACGCGGCGCATCGTGGCCGCCCCCGCCCTGAGCCAGTTCAAGCCGGTCGAATATTTGCCCGGTGACGCCCTGCAAACCGAAGAACAACTGCACGAAGCGGCGGCGCGTATCGGCACGACCATTTTCCATCCGGTAGGCACTTGCCGCATGGGCGCCGACAAGGACGCAGTGGTCGACGCACAGTTGCGCGTGCATGGCGTGCCGGGCCTGCGCATCGCCGATGCTTCGATCATGCCGCGCATTACCTCAGGCAACACCTGCTCACCGACGCTGATGATCGCCGAGAAAGCCGCACAACTGATCCTTTCACCGAACACAAGGAGCCTCGCCCCGGAGAGAGAACTGGTTCACGCAATCTGAATAGCGGCGCCGCACCCGGCGCCGACAGTGGAACAACAATAAATAATCACTGTGAGGGCTACCCGATGTCAGAACATGCTCAACCCTTGGGCTCCGCGATGCCTGCGAGCACCAGCAACGACTCAAAGAAAGTCATTTTCGCCTCGTCCCTCGGGACGGTTTTCGAGTGGTATGACTTTTTCCTCTACGGTGCCCTCGCGGCGGTGATCAGCAAGCAGTTCTTCGCCGGGGTCAACGACACCACCGCGTTTATCTTCGCACTGATGGCGTTCGCCGCAGGCTTTGTGGTGCGACCCTTCGGCGCGCTGGTATTCGGCCGCCTGGGCGATATGATCGGGCGCAAGTACACCTTCCTCGTCACGATCATTCTGATGGGCGTGGCGACCTTTTGCGTGGGGCTGTTGCCCACCTATGCCAGCATCGGCATCGCTGCGCCGATCATTCTGATTGTGCTGCGCATGCTGCAAGGCCTGGCTCTGGGTGGTGAATACGGGGGCGCCGCCACTTATGTCGCCGAACACGCACCGCCCGGCAAACGTGGCTTGCACACCAGCTGGATTCAATCCACCGCCACCCTCGGCCTGTTGCTGTCGTTGCTGGTGGTGCTGGCCTGCCGTTATTTCACCGGCGACCAGTTCGAGGTGTGGGGCTGGCGTATTCCGTTCCTGTTTTCCATCGTGTTGCTGGGCATCTCCACCTGGATTCGCATGAGCCTGCATGAATCGCCGGCGTTCCTGAAGATGAAAGAGGAAGGCAAGGCCAGCAAGGCGCCGATCCGCGAGTCGTTCGGTAAATGGGAAAACCTCAAAGTCGTACTGATCGCGCTGTTCAGCATCAACGGCGGGCAGGCGGTGACTTTTTATGCGGCGCAGTTTTATGTGCTGTTCTTCCTCACCCAATTCCTGAAGATGGACCCGGCCCTGGCCAACATGTTGTTGATCATCAGTGTGGTGATCGGCGCGCCGTTCTTCATCCTGTTTGGCTGGCTGTCGGACAAGGTCGGTCGCAAGCCGATACTGATGCTCGGCCTGCTGCTGGCGACCGTGCTGTATTTCCCGATATTCAAGAGCCTGGCGCACTACACCAACCCGGCGATGGACCAGGCCAGCCGCCAGGCACCGATTACCGTGCTGGCCGACCCGGCCACTTGCACCTTCCAATTCGACCCGGTGGGCAAGGCGCGCTTTGACAGCCCGTGCGACAAGGTCAAGACGTTCCTGGTCAAACAAGGCCTGCCGTACAGCAGCGCCGCCGCCCCAGCCGGCGCGCCGGTGCAGGTCAGCGTGGGTGACGTACGTATCGATGGCTTTGATGAGGCGGCGCTGCGTGGCGCGGTGACCCTGGCCGGCTACCCTAGTTCGGCGGACATGGCCCAGGTCAACAAGGTAATGGTGGTGGTGCTGATCGTGGCGCTGATCCTGATCGCAGCCATGTGCTACGGCCCGTTGGCGGCGCTGATGGTGGAACTGTTCCCGACCCGCATCCGCTACACCTCGATGTCGCTGCCCTACCACATCGGTAACGGCTGGTTCGGCGGGTTCCTGCCGACTGTGTCGTTTGCGCTGGTGGTGTACACCGGGGATATCTTTTATGGCTTGTGGTACCCGGTGGTCGTGACTGGGGTGAGCCTGATCGTCGGGATGTTCTGCCTTAAAGAAACGCGGCATGTGGATATCGACAATAACTGAGTTTCTCTGAGCACTGGGGACCCTTGTGGGAGCGGGCTTGCCCCAATGCCAGTCAGTTAAGCGCTAGAGCAGGCAACCGTCG
>NZ_JASLAW010000179.1 GCF_030147005.1 Pseudomonas sp. | reverse complement strand
CAGGTTTTTCTGCTTTAGCGCTTAACTGACCGGCATTAGGGCTTGCCCGCGAAAAGTGTCAGTTCTGTCACCCAATTACCTTGCCCTGGCGCAGCTCGCTTATCCGCTGAGCACTGAACCCCAACTCCCTCAGCACTTCATCACTGTGCGCACCTACGGCAACACCGATATGCCGTGGCGCCGGCAACCCCTCGGAAAACTTCAACGGGCAGGCGATCTGCGCCTGGGTCGAACCATCGCCCCTGGGCACCTGGCTGATCAACCCGCGCGCCTGCAACTGCGGATGCTCCAGCGCTTCACTCAAGCTCAACACCGGCTCCACGCACGCATCCACTTCGGCAAACAACGCGCACAGTTCATCAAAGCTGCGTTTTTCAAATTCCACCTGCAGCGCCCGCTTGAGTGCCGGCTGCTGCTCAGGCTTCACGCCGTGCACGGCCAGTTCCGGTCGCCCCAGCGTTTCACACAACTGCTGCATGAAGGCCGGTTCCAGACTACCCACCGACATCCAGCGCCCGTCACGCGTGCGGTAGTAATCGTAGAAACTGCCGCCATTGAGTACATGGTTTTCCCACTCCGGCTCCACCCCGCAGGCCAGGTAACCCGCGCCGGCCATTGCGTTCAGGCTGAACGAACAGTCGGTCATGCTCACATCCAGGTACTGACCGACGCCGCTCTGCTGCCGTGCGACGACCGCCGCAAGCACGCCCACCACCGCGTGCAAAGACCCGCCGCCGATATCCGCCAGTTGCACGCCCAGCGGCAACGGCCCACTGTCGCGCCGCCCGGTGTGGCTGGCCACGCCGGCCACTGCCAGGTAGTTGATATCGTGGCCGGCGCGATCCCGGTAAGGGCCGGTCTGGCCGTAGCCGGTGATGGATACGTAAATGAGCCTGGGGTTGATCGCTTTCAGTGCCGCATACCCCAGGCCCAGGCGGTCCATGACGCCGGGGCGGAACTGTTCGACGAGGATATCGGTGCCCTTGACCAGTTCGAAGACGATCT
The DNA here is from genome assembly GCF_030147005.1 of Pseudomonas sp. GTDB lineage: Bacteria > Pseudomonadota > Gammaproteobacteria > Pseudomonadales > Pseudomonadaceae > Aquipseudomonas. The sequence continues at coordinate 13,551 of NZ_JASLAW010000179.1, read as the reverse complement.
GCAGCGCCTCAGCCTGCTTGAGGTCCAGCGCCAGGCTGCGCTTGTTGCGATTGAGGTAGGCGTGACTCGCCGACGTGCCGTGATCGTGGGGCGGCCATACGCGCAACAGGTCCATCCGCGTCGGCGATTCGATGCGCAGCACCTCAGCGCCCATGTCCGCCAGCATCAGTGAGGCGAACGGGCCGGGCAAGAGGGTAGAAAAATCCAGCACTTTGAGGGACGCCAAGGGGCCTGCCATACACACTCCGTTTCCGATTCGACTGGCCACAGCGTAGTCAGCCTTCAGCGCTGACGGCAATCGTCAGAACGATCAACCACAATGACCGTTTTGATCACGGCGGGCTTTTTCGTCGCGGCGGCTTTATCATTGGCCCACGTTTGTAGGCAGAGTGTTCCATGAAGTTCGCGATTGCAGTGTTTTGCGCCGCCCACGCGCCCGCCTCGCGCCGCGCCCTGTTGTTCGCCCAGGCGGCCCTGGCCGGCGGGCATGAAATTGTGCGGCTGTTTTTTTATCAGGATGGCGTGTACAGCGCGTCCAATAACATCGTCGCGCCCCAGGACGAGCAAGACATCGCGCGCCACTGGCGCGAGTTTGTCAGTACTCACCAACTGGACGGCGTTGTGTGCATCGCCGCGGCCTTGCGCCGTGGTGTGCTCAATGCCGAGGAGGCCACGCGCTATCAACGCAGCGCGGTGAACCTGGAGGCGCCCTGGACGCTGTCGGGCCTGGGGCAATTGCATGATGCGATCCAGGACGCCGACCGCCTGATCTGTTTTGGAGGCTCGTGACATGGCCAAATCATTGCTGGTAATCAGCCGCCAGGCGCCGTGGTCCGGGCCCAGTGCGCGGGAAGCACTGGATATCGTGCTGGCCGGCGGCGCATTCGATCTGCCGATCGGCCTGCTGTTTCTGGACGACGGCGTGTTCCAGCTGGCGCCGCACCAGGACGCCAAGGCCGTGCAACAAAAGGACTTGAGCGCCAACCTGCAAGCCCTGGGCCTGTTCGGTATCGATGAGGTGTTCGCCTGCAGCCACAGCCTGACCGAACGCGGGCTTATTGCGCCGGCAAGCGCCCAAGCCTTGGGCAGCGCAGCTATTTCCAAGCTGATTGACCGTTACGACCAGGTGATTACCCTCTGATGTCGACTTTACATGTGGTGTCCCACTCCCCCTTTACCGATAGCCGCCTCGACAGCTGCCTGCGCGTTTGCGGCACCGATGATGCCATCCTGCTGTGCGGCGACGGCGCCTACGGCCTGCACAACGCAGCGCTGCAAACCAAGGGGGTAAAGGTGTTTGTGTTGGCTGAAGACATGCAGGCACGCAACCTGCCGCTCCCGGACTGGGCCGCCAGCGTGGACTATCCGGGTTTCGTGCAGCTGTCGATCGACTATGACAAGGTCAACAGCTGGCTATGAACACACTGACCGTAGGCACGCGCACCCTCGAACTGGACAAGGACGGCTACCTGGTCGACCTCAACGAGTGGTCCGCCGAAATTGCCGAGGCCCTGGCCGCCGCCGAATCGCTGGAATTGACCCCGGACCACTGGGAAATCCTCGAACTGCTGCGCGGCTTTTATGCTGAGTACCAACTGTCCCCCGCCACGCGCCCGCTGATCAAGTACACCGCCTTGAAACTCGGCCCGCAAAAGGGCAACAGCCTGCACCTCAACAAACTGTTCAACGGCACTCCCGCCAAACTCGCCGCCAAGCTGGCGGGCCTGCCCAGGCCGACGAATTGCTTATGACCGACTTTGCCCCACTGAACCTCTCGACGCCCGAAGAACATCCGTTTGCGCAGTTCGTGCGCATCCTCGGCAAAGGCAAGCGCGGCGCACGCAACCTCACCCGTGAGGAAGCGCGCGAAGCCATGGGCATGCTGCTCGACGAAAAAGTCGAGGACACCCAACTGGGCGCGTTCCTCATGCTGCTGCGCCACAAGGAAGAAAGCCCGGACGAGCTCGCCGGCTTCACCGAAGCGGTGCGCGAGCGCTTGCATCCGCCGGCATTGAATGTCGATATCGACTGGCCGACCTATGCCGGCAAAAAGCGCCACCTGCCATGGTTTCTGCTGGCGGCCAAGTGCCTGGCGCAAAATGGCGTGCGCATCCTCATGCACGGCGGCGGCGCGCATACGGCGGGCCGCTTGTACACCGAGCAGTTGCTGGCGAGTGTGCAAATACCACTGTGCCGCAATTGGCAACAGGTCGAGGCGGCCTATGCACAAGGCAACCTCGCGTTTATCCCGCTGGGCGACTGGGCGCCTCAATTGCAGCGCATGATCGACCTGCGCAACACCTTGGGCTTGCGCTCGCCGATCCACTCCCTGGCACGCTTGCTCAACCCGCTGAATGCCCGTTGCGGCCTGCAAAGCATTTTCCATCCGGGTTACCAAGGCGTACACCGCGATGCCAGTGGCCTGCTTGGCGACAACGTGATTGTGGTCAAGGGCGATGGCGGTGAGATCGAGATCAACCCGGACACCCTCAGCCACTTGTATGGCACCACGAGCGGCCAGAGCTGGGACGAAGAATGGCCCGCCCTCTCCGCCCAGCGCCACGTCAAACCGGCGACCGTGGAACCTGAGCATTTGAAAGCCCTGTGGCGTGGCGACGTCGAGGACAGCTACCCGCAACTGGCCCTGATTGCGACCATGGCCCTGGCCTTGCGTGGCCTGGGACACACCCGAGAGCAGGCGTTCGAATTGGCCCAGCAGTATTGGGATGCGCGAGACAAATCGATTTAATCGATCATTCACCTCCGGTCTTTGCGCTTTTAGTTCGAACTCATCCCTTTAAACTGGGCTCAAACGCTTATTAGCCAAGGAGCCAGTCATGGGTTTGCTGATCGAAGGACACTGGAAAGACCAGTGGTACGAAAGTAGCGCAGATGGCGCTTTTCAGCGCGAACAGGCGCAACGTCGCAACTGGGTGACCGCGGACGGCCAACCCGGCCCGAGTGGCGAAGGCGGCTTCAAGGCCGAAGCCGGCCGCTATCACCTCTACGTATCCCTCGCCTGCCCTTGGGCCCACCGCACTTTGATCATGCGCAAACTCAAGGGTCTGGAAAGCCTGATCGACGTCTCGGTGGTCAGTTGGTTGATGCTGGAAAACGGTTGGACCTTCGACAAGGCCCACGGCGCAACCGGCGACGCATTGGACGGTTTCGACTTCATGCACCAGCGCTACACCGCCGACACCGCCGACTACACCGGCCGCGTCACGGTGCCGGTACTGTGGGACAAGCAGCTCAAGCGCATCGTCAGTAATGAATCGGCGGAGATCATCCGCATGTTCAACAGCGCGTTCAACGCACTGACCGGTAATACCCTGGATTTCTATCCCGAAGCACTGCGCCCGACCATCGACGCGCTGAACGAACGCATCTACCCCGCCGTGAATAACGGCGTGTACCGCGCAGGCTTCGCCACCTCGCAGAAAGCCTATGAAAGTGCGTTTGATGATGTGTTCGCCGAGCTGGACCACTTGGAACGCCACTTGGACGAGCATCGCTACCTGGCCGGCGAATACCTGACCGAGGCGGACGTGCGGCTGTTTACGACGCTGATTCGTTTTGATGCTGTGTACTACAGCCACTTCAAATGCAACCTGCGGCGGATTGCCGACTATCCAAACTTGTCGAATTGGCTGCGGGAACTGTATCAGTGGCCCGGCGTGGCCGAGACGGTAGACTTCGAGCACATCAAGGGGCATTACTACGAGAGCCATCGGACGATCAATCCGACGGGAATTGTGCCGAAGGGGCCTTCCCAACGCTTTGATACCGGGCATGACCGTGAGCGCCTGGCCGGCAGCGGTGTGTTGGGGTGAACCAGTTTGTGGCGAGGGAGCTTGCTCCCGCAGGGCTGCGCAGCGTTCCCAAAAACCTGGGAGCGCTTTGCACTCCAGCGGGAGCAAGCTCCCTCGCCACAAGGAGCAGTATTTCAGACCTGAGATTGAGCGCCTTCAAACCATTTGAGCTTCTCGCGCAGCATCACCACCTCACCCACAATCACCAGCGTCGGCGCATGCACTTCATGCTCCGCTACCATGCGCGGCAAGTCGGCCAGGGTGCCGGTGAACACCCGCTGGTTGGACGTGGTGCCCTGCTGGATCAGCGCCGCCGGCGTATGCGCCGCTCGCCCGTGCTTGATCAATTGCTCACAAATAACCGGCAGGCCAATCAAGCCCATGTAGAACACCAGCGTCTGTGACGGCCCCACCAGGTCCTGCCAGGGCAGATCCGACGTACCGTTCTTCAGGTGCCCTGTAATAAAGCGCACCGACTGCGCATAGTCACGGTGCGTCAGCGGAATGCCCGCATACGCTGCGCAACCACTGGCGGCCGTGATCCCCGGTACCACCTGGAACGGGATGCCATGGGCCGCCAATTCCTCGATCTCTTCGCCGCCACGCCCAAAAATGAACGGATCGCCGCCCTTGAGGCGCAGCACGCGCTTGCCTTGCTTGGCCAGGTCCACCAGTTGCTGGTTGATCTGGCCCTGCGGCACGGCGTGGTCGGCGCGACGCTTGCCGACATACACGCGCTCGGCATCACGACGGCACAGATCCAGAATCGCCGGGGCCACCAAACGGTCATACAACACCACGTCGGCTTGCTGCATCAGCCGCAAGGCGCGGAAGGTCAGCAGGTCCGGATCGCCTGGGCCTGCCCCCACCAGATAAACCTCACCCGGCGCATAAGGCGGCGCGCCATTGACCTTTTCGATCAACAGACGCTCGGCCTCATCGCCCTGCCCGGCCAACTGGCGGTCGGCAATCGGCCCCTGGAAAACCTCTTCCCAGAACGCCCGCCGCTGCTGAACGTCCGGGTACAAGCCTTTGACCTGGGCACGAAAACGCGCCGCCAACCCGGCCAACTGGCCATAGGTGGAAGGGATCCAGGTTTCCAGCTTGGCCCTGATCAAGCGCGCCAGCACTGGCGCATCGCCGCCACTGGACACCGCAATCACCAACGGCGAACGGTCGACGATCGCCGGGAAGATCACGCTGCACAGGGCCGGCGCATCCACTACGTTGACCGGTACACAGCGACGCTTGGCATCACTGGACACTTGTGCGTTCAGTGGCTCGTCGTCCGTTGCCGCTATGATCAGCACGCAACCGTCGAGGTCCGCCTCCTGATAACCGCGCAACATCATTTCCCCGCCACTGCCCAGCACCAGTTCACGCAACTGGTCTTCGATCTGGGGAGCAACCACCCGCAGCAACGCACCGGCATCGGCCAGCAGCCGGGATTTGCGCAAGGCAATTTCCCCACCACCGACGACCAACACACGACTGCCGCGCAGGTTATGAAACAGCGGCAGAAATTCCATTTAGCCGATGACCTCGACGCCCGCCATGTACGGCTTGAGCACCTCAGGGACGCGAATCGAACCGTCAGCCTGCTGGTAGTTTTCCAGCACGGCCACCAGCGTACGGCCTACGGCCAGGCCCGAACCGTTGAGGGTATGCACCAGTTCCGGCTTGCCGGTTTCCGGGTTGCGGAAACGCGCCTGCATGCGCCGGGCCTGGAAATCGCCACAGTTGGAGCACGACGAGATCTCGCGGTACTTGTCCTGGCTCGGCACCCACACTTCGAGGTCGTAGGTCTTCACGGCGCTGAACCCCATGTCGCCGGTGCACAGCGCCAGAACGCGATACGGCAACTCCAGCAATTGCAGCACGCGCTCGGCGTTGGCGGTCAGGCCTTCCAGGGCTTCCATGGAAGTCGACGGCTCGACCACCTGGACCATCTCGACCTTGTCGAACTGGTGCTGGCGGATCATGCCACGGGTGTCACGGCCCGACGCACCGGCCTCACTGCGAAAGCACGGGCTATGGGCGACAAACTTCAGCGGCAGTTGCTTGGCATCGAGAATTTCACCGGCAACGATGTTGGTCAGCGACACTTCGGCCGTCGGGATCAGGTACAGGTCGGCTTCGCCGTCGCGGCTGATCTTGAACAGGTCTTCTTCGAATTTCGGCAGCTGGCTGGTGCCCATCAGCGCCGGCGCCTGCACCAGGTAAGGCGTGTAGGCTTCCTCGTAACCGTGCTCGGCGGTGTGCAGGTTGATCATGAACTGCGCCAGGGCACGGTGCATGCGCGCAATCGGGCCACGCAACAAGGCGAAACGCGCGCCGGACATTTTCGCGGCGGTTTCGAAATCCAGGCCGCCGGTCAATTCGCCCAGGGCCACGTGGTCCTTGATTTCAAAATCGAAGGTTTTTGGCGTGCCCCAGCGGCGCACTTCGACGTTGCCGTCTTCGTCTTCGCCAATCGGCACGGATTCGTGCGGCAGGTTGGGAATGCCCAGCAGGATCGAATCCAGCTCGGACTGAATCTTGTCCAGTTCGACTTTGCCAACGGACAGCTCGGTGCCCATGCGCTCGACATCCGCCATCAACGGCGCGATGTCTTCGCCGCGCTGCTTGGCCTGACCGATGGATTTGGAACGCGCGTTACGCTCAGCCTGCAGTGCTTCGGTGCGGGTCTGGACGGTCTTGCGCTGTTCTTCCAGCGCTTCGATGCGCGCAACATCCAAGGCAAAGCCACGGGATGCCAGGCGGTCCGCTACGTCCTGAAGGTTGCTACGTAACAGTTTGGAATCGAGCATGTCGGTCTCTCGTTTATCAAAGTTTGGTCAAGGACAGGCCGGCCCAGGTGGCGAGCAGCCCGCCGAACACGCTGATGCCCAGATACCCGAAGGCTACCAGGGCCTGCCCGCTTTCCAGCAGGCGCAGCGTATCCAGTGAAAAGGATGAAAAGGTCGTCAGACCGCCTACAAAGCCGACAATCAAGCCGGCGCGAATTTCAATCGGCACTTCCGGGCGCAACAGGAACCAGCCGTACAACAGCCCGATGATCAAGCAGCCCACCAGGTTGACCGCCAAGGTCGCCGCATAATAATGCTTCGGCCATTGGGCGCTGACCCAGGTGCTGGTGGCGAAACGCAATAATGTACCAGCGATGCCGGCTGCGGACACGGCAAGAATCGTCTTGAGCACTACTTTCTCCGCTGTCGGGGGCTGAGACGGTCGAGTTGGGCCAGATGGTTGAGCTTTTCGCCGATCTTCAGCTCCAGGCCACGGGGCACCGGCTGGTAAAGCGCCAGCGGCTCAAGCTCATCGGGGAAGTAATCTTCACCGGCGGCATAGGCGTCCGGCTCATCATGGGCATAGCGGTATTCATCACCGTAACCCAGCTGTTTCATCAACTTGGTCGGGGCGTTGCGCAAGTGCATCGGCACTTCGAGGGAGCCGTGTTCAGCGGCGGCGCGCAGGGCGGACTTGAAGCCCATGTACACCGCGTTGCTCTTGGGCGCGCAGGCCAGGTAAGTGATGGCCTGGGCCACAGCCAACTCGCCTTCCGGACTGCCCAGGCGTTCCTGCACGTCCCAGGCCGCCAGGCACAGGCTCAGCGCGCGCGGGTCGGCGTTGCCGATGTCTTCGCTGGCCATGCGCACCACGCGGCGCGCAAGGTAGAGCGGGTCGCAGCCGCCGTCGATCATGCGCGCAAACCAGTACAGCGCACCGTCCGGGTTGGAGCCGCGCACGGATTTGTGCAGCGCCGAAATCTGGTCGTAGAACGCTTCGCCGCCCTTGTCGAAGCGCCGACGCGTATCGCCGAGCAGGCTTTGCAGCAGGTCGACGCCGATCTCGCCGCCGTCTTCGGCCAGGTCCGAAGCGTTCTCCAACAGGTTGAGAAAACGCCGGCCATCGCCGTCGGCGGCGGTGAGCAAAATTTTGAAGCCTTCTTCGCTCACGCTCAGCTGGCGCTTGCCCAGGCCCTTGTCTTCGCTCAATGCGCGATGCAGCAGCTTTTGCATCGCCGCTTCGTCCAGGCTTTTGAGCACATAGACCCGCGCCCGCGAGAGCAAGGCGTTGTTGAGCTCAAACGAAGGGTTTTCGGTGGTGGCACCGATAAAAATCAGGGTGCCATCTTCCACGTAGGGCAGGAACGCATCCTGCTGCGACTTGTTGAAACGATGCACTTCGTCGACAAACAGGATGGTGCGCTTGCCGTATTGCCCGGCCTGCTGCTTGGCGACTTCCACCGCCTGACGGATCTCCTTGACCCCGGCCAGAACCGCCGAGACCGTTTCGAAGTGTGCATCCGAGACTTTCGCCAGCAGCCGCGCCAGGGTGGTTTTACCCACCCCCGGCGGCCCCCAGAAAATCATCGAGTGCAGCGCACCCTGCTCCAGAGCTTCACGCAAGGGCTTGCCGCGAGCGAGCAGATGTTCCTGACCGACGTATTCATCCAGGTTGGTCGAGCGCAGGCGCGCGGCCAGAGGCTGGGCAATCGGGTCACTTCGAAACAGATCCATGGGCAGCGTTTGAAACCTCTGGGGGAGTTTATTCCTGAATCACGTCGGCACCCTTGGGGATGTCGAACTTGAACGTGGACGCGGGCACAGGCTGGTTGGCCTTGACCCCGGAGAACAGGATGTCGGTGCGCTGACCGACGCTGTCGACCAGGCGCATGTTATTGATCAGGCCGTTGCCGAACGACAGTTGCAGGCTGTCAAACAGCGTGTCCTTGGACTTGGGCTTGAGCGTGAATTCGATCACGTTGCTGGTTTGTTTGGACGTGATGTCGAAACTGTCGTTGATCTTCGATACATCGCCCGAGAGCAACAGCGCCGGCGTCTGATTGAGCCGTGGGTCGAGCTTTTTGATGGTCGCCTGTTCCAGGTCCGGGTCCCACAGCGTGACTTTCTGGCCGTCGGAAACGATGGTCTGTTCCGCCTTGCCTTCGGTATGCCAGTAGAACAACCCAGGGCGCTGTACGGCCATTTCGCCGGCGGTTTCCTGCAGTTGGGTACCACCGGCGTCCAGGGTCAGCTGGGAAAAGCGCGCGGTCAGGGTTTGGGATTTGTCGAGCAGGTTCTTCAGGCTGGCCACGGAAGCCGGGTCAGCGTGGGCCGAAACGGCGGTCAGGGCCAGTGCCGGCAACAACAGCATGCGGATAATGCGCATGGGAGTCCTCATTGAGTAGTCAGGGCGCGCCGCGTGCTGCCACGCGGCGCGGGATCAGTCGCGCACCTGCCCGGGGGCGATGACTTCACGCGAGCCGTTGGTGTTCATTGCAGTGACGACACCGGCGTTTTCCATGGATTCAATCATGCGGGCTGCGCGGTTGTAGCCGATTTTCAGCTTGCGTTGCACGGCGGAAATCGAAGCCCGGCGGCTTTCCAGCACGAACGCCACGGCTTCGTCGTACAGCGCGTCGGTTTCGGCATCATCGTCGCCACCGCCGCTGCCGCCGTCGAAGCCGCTGCCGGCCTCTTCAACGCCTGCGAGGATGTCGTCGTTATATTCCGGCGCGCCACGCAGTTTCCAGGCTTCCACCACGCGGTGCACTTCATCGTCGGAAACGAACGCACCGTGAACACGGATAGGCAGGCTGGTGCCGGGCGGCATGTAGAGCATGTCACCGTGGCCCAGCAGTTGCTCGGCGCCGCCCTGGTCGATGATGGTACGCGAGTCGATCTTGCTCGATACCTGGAACGCCATACGCGTAGGGATGTTGGCCTTGATCAGGCCGGTGATCACATCCACCGACGGCCGCTGGGTCGCCAGGATCAAGTGAATCCCGGCCGCACGTGCCTTCTGGGCGATCCGCGCGATCAGTTCTTCCACCTTTTTGCCGACGATCATCATCATGTCGGCGAATTCGTCGACCACCACCACGATGGTCGGCAATTTGCTCAGCAGCGGCGCTTCGTCATGAATGCTTTCGCGTTTGTACAGCGGGTCGGTCAGCGGTGTACCGGCGTCCTGGGCCTCCTTGACCTTGGCATTGAAGCCGGCCAAGTTACGCACGCCCATCTTCGCCATCAGCTTATAGCGCCGCTCCATCTCGGCGACGCTCCAGCGCAGGGCGTTGGCGGCGTCCTTCATGTCGGTCACCACCGGGCACAGCAGGTGCGGAATGCCTTCGTAGATCGACAATTCGAGCATTTTCGGGTCGATCATGATCAGCTTGGCGTCGTCCGGGCCTGATTTGAACAGGATCGACAGGATCATCGCGTTCACACCCACCGACTTACCGGAACCAGTAGTACCGGCCACCAACAGGTGAGGCATCTTCGCCAGGTCGGTGATTACCGGCTTGCCGCCGATATCATGGCCGAGGGCCAGGGTGACCGGCGATTTGAAATTGTCGTATTCCGGGGTTGACAGCACCTCGGAGAAACGCACGATCTGGCGGTCTTCGTTGGGAATCTCGATACCCACGGTGGTTTTTCCGGGAATCACTTCCACCACGCGCACGCTGGTCACGGCCAGGGAGCGGGCCAGGTCTTTGGCCAGGTTGGAAATACGGCTGACCTTGACCCCTGCCGCTGGCTGAATCTCGTAGCGGGTAATCACAGGGCCTGGGTGAATCGAGTCCACCGATACTTCGACGCCGAATTCCTTGAGCTTGATTTCCAGCAGGTGGCCGACGGCCGCCAGGGATTCCGGCGAGTAGTTGAGTTGTTTCTTTTCCGCCGGGTCGAGAATCGAAATCGGCGGCAAGGTGCCTTCAACGGCGCTGTCGATGAACAGGGGGGCCTGCTTCTCTTTCTGCACGCGATGGCTAGGCTCGGGCGCTTTGGGCGGCGCGGGAGCGATCACCGGTGGCACCTGCTTCTCGCGATCCGACATGTGTTTGCTCAGGGCCTGTTCGCGCTCGATCAAGCGCTCCTTGACCTTGGCCTGCTCGCGGCGGTCCGGCGTGCTGGGGGCCACCACCTCGTTGACGCGGGTGTCCACTTCGCGCAATTGCGCAACCATCTGCTTGCGCTCTACGCGCGCAGCCCACCAACGGTTGGCGGCGCCTTGGAACAACTCGAACAGGTCGAGGGTGATCTTGCCGGTCACGTCCATTACCTTGAACCATGACAGGTCGGTGAACACCGTAAGACCGAACAGAAACAGTGCGATAAACATCAGGGTGCTGCCCTGGATGTTCAGGGTGCGGCGCGCCAGATCACCCAGGCTTTCGCCCAGCGCCCCGCCCGCACCCGCCGGCAGACCGGTCGGCGCATGGAAGTGGATATGCGCCAGGGCCGCGCCGGACAACACCAGAAATACCAGCCCGATCAGGCGCCAGGAGAACAGCCAGCCGCTCCACTGCCAAGGTTCGTGGCGCTGGCGGAAGATCTGCCAGGTCTTGATCGCCAGCAACAGCGGAAAGATGTACGCGAAATAACCGAGAATCATGAACAGAATATCGGCGCTGTAGGAACCCACGGGGCCACCGAAATTCTGCACATCGTCGATTTTGCTGTTATGGCTCCAGCCGGGATCGTCCTTGCCATAGGTGAGCAAGGCCATCATCACGAACAGGCACAGCGCGCCGATAGCAATCAGCGCGCCTTCCTTGAGTCGGTAATGCAGGTGCTGACGCCAGGCCGGCACGACTGCTGCTTTGGGTGTTGCGGCGGATTTCTTCAAAACGGGTCTTTTCCTGCGCCTTTTAGCGCGTCCATCTATTGAATGACTGCACACGTCTGCTCTATCCCGAGCAGCTGAAAATGACGAATGTTGCTGAATCTACTTTTTAACACTGCATAACGCATGGATGAAATGGCGATAACGCCATAATCGCCGCATTGTACGGGTTTGCGTGCGCGATGCCACGCACTTGCCCTTCACCCGGCAATTTGAACCATACACGTGTAGCAGCATGCTCAATTTGAGCATGCATTGCCTTTGCTGACAAAGGCTTATGCGCTGTATTTACCAATCAAGGCAAGCTTGGCAAATGGCCTGCCTTGGCCAGACCCGATTACGACCGCACCTTATGCACAGAGTTGCAGAAACACCCTTACACGCTAATCCTGACCGAGAAGCCATTTGGGCTGGCTCCGTGGCGCTGCGTCGACAATAATCACGCTTTGGGGCAGGCGCCCAACCTGCCGCTCCCCTCCCCTTCCGTAAGCCTGGATGCCATGCTGACCTGGTTACAACGCGACACCCTGACATTCCCGCCACTGGCCAAGGCCATGCGCGAACCCAATGGCCTGCTTGCCGCCGGCGGTGACCTTTCGGCCGAACGGCTGGTCCAGGCCTATCGCCACGGCTGCTTCCCATGGTTCTCCGAAGGCCAGCCGATTCTGTGGTGGTCGCCGGACCCTCGCACGGTGATATTCCCCGACGAACTGCACGTCTCGCGCAGCCTGGGCAAATTATTGCGCCAACAGCGCTATAGCGTGACCTTCGATCAGGATTTCGCGGCGGTGATTCAAGCCTGCGCGGCGCCTCGCGCCTACGCGGATGGCACCTGGATCACTGAAGGCATCCAGAGCGCCTACCTTGAGCTGCATCAGCGTGGTTACGCACACTCGGTAGAGGTATGGGACCAGGGGGAATTGGTCGGGGGCCTGTACGGCCTGGCGATGGGCCAGTTGTTTTTTGGCGAGTCGATGTTCAGCCGCGCAGATAACGCCTCCAAATTCGGCTTCGCCACGCTGACCCGCCAATTGCAGGCCTGGGGTTTTGTACTGATTGATTGCCAGATGCCCAATGATCACCTGCATAGCCTGGGCGCTCGCGCTATACCGCGCACTGAATTCGCGAGGTACCTGCGCGATCATTTGGACCAGCCCAGCTCTGGGCCGTGGGTTTCTTAGGCGACATCCGCGTACCTGGCTTACACTTATTTCAAAGCTTATCCCGAGGGTTGATCATGACCGAGCTGGCGCGCTTGAAGTTTTATGCCACTCAAGCTCACTCTTGCAGCTATCTGCCCGACGAGCAGGCCACCACGCTGTTCCTCGATCCCAGCCAGCCGATGGACGTGCATGTGTACGCCGACCTGTCGGAGATGGGCTTTCGGCGCAGCGGCGATCACCTGTACCGCCCCCACTGCCAAAACTGCAACGCTTGTGTCCCGGCGCGCATCCCGGTGGCGCAATTTTTACCGGATCGCAATCAGAAACGCATCCTCAAGCGCAACGCCGATTTGACGGTAAACCCGGTCAAACCGCAGTACAGCGAAGAATATTTCGACCTGTATCAACGTTACATCGAGCAACGCCACGCCGACGGCGATATGTTCCCGCCCAGCCGGGATCAATTTTCTACGTTTCTGGTGCGAGACCTACCTTTTTCGCGCTTCTACGAATTCCGCCTCGACGGAAGGCTGATGGCGGTGGCGGTGACCGATCTGCTGCCCAACGGCCTGTCGGCGGTGTACACCTTTTATGAACCCGCAGAAGAGCGCCGCAGCCTGGGGCGCTTTGCCATCCTCTGGCAAATCGGTGAAGCGCTGCGCCTGGAACTGGAGGCGGTGTACCTCGGATACTGGATCAAGAACTGCAAAAAGATGAACTACAAGACCCAATATCGACCCATTGAGCTGCTAATTAATCAAAGATGGGTAACGCTTAACTAGAACCCCTTGGCTTGAACACCCTTTTTCGGGCACAATGCACGCCGCTTTTGCCTGGCGCAGTTGCACCGGGCCATTCACTGGATACCGAGGGCTTTACTGCATGTCGAAAGAAGACAGCTTCGAAATGGAAGGCACTGTCGTCGACACCCTGCCCAACAC
>NZ_JASLAW010000051.1 GCF_030147005.1 Pseudomonas sp. | reverse complement strand
GCGAATGCTGCATTTCAGTCAAGGCGTATTTGACTGATCTACCGCATTCGCGAGCAAGCCCGCTCCCACCCGTCGATCCGGTTTCTACAGGCCGAGCAGAGCCACGCGCTGGCGCACCGAGGCCTCGATGCCGGCCTCATCCAACCCGCATTCAGCCAGCATCTGCGCCGGCTTGGCGTGTTCGACGTACATATCCGGCAAGCCCAGGTGCAGCACCGACTTGAGGATATTCTCCCGTGCCAGGTACTCGCTGACCGCCGCACCGGCGCCGCCCATGATGGCGTTTTCTTCGACCGTTACCAGCAGCTCATGGCGACCGGCAATCTCGCGCACCAAGGCTTCATCCAACGGTTTGACGAAACGCATGTCGACCACGGTGGCGTCGATCTTCTCGGCCACTTTCAGGGCTTCGGCCAGTTGCACGCCGAACACCAGGAAGGCCGTCTTGCTGCCTTGGCGACGCACGATACCCTTGCCGATCTCGATAGGCTCCAGGTCCTTCTCGATCACCGCATTCGGGCCAGTGCCGCGCGGGTAGCGCACGGCAGCCGGGCCGTTGTACAGGTGGCCGGTGCTGAGCATCTTGCGCAGTTCGTTCTCGTCGCTGGGCGTCATCACCAGCATGCCGGGGATGCAGCGCAGGTAGGACAGGTCGAAACTGCCGGCGTGGGTCGGGCCGTCTTCGCCCACCAGGCCGGCGCGGTCGATGGCAAACAATACGTCGAGATTCTGCACCGCCACGTCATGCACCAACTGGTCATAACCGCGCTGCAGGAAGGTGGAGTAAATCGCTACCACCGGCTTGGCGCCTTCACAGGCCATGCCGGCGGCGAAAGTCACCGCGTGCTGCTCGGCAATTGCTACGTCGAAATAGCGCAGCGGGAAGCGCTCGCTGAAAGCCACCAGGTCGGAGCCTTCCTTCATCGCCGGGGTGATGCCCACCAGGCGCGGGTCGGCGGCAGCCATGTCGCACAGCCATTCGCCGAATACACCGGAATACTTCGGCCCGCCGGCCTTTTTCGGCGCAGCGGCGGGGGCGTCCAGGGGTTCGAGTTTGGTGATCGCGTGGTAACCGATCGGGTCGACTTCCGCCGGAGCGAAGCCTTTACCCTTCTTGGTGACGACATGCAGGAACTGCGGGCCCTTGAGGTCACGCATGTTGCGCAGCGTGGCGATCAGGGTGGGCAGGTCATGGCCGTCGATAGGGCCGATGTAGTTCCAGCCCAACTCTTCGAACAAGGTGCCGGGCACCAGCATGCCCTTGGCATATTCTTCAGTACGACGGGCAATTTCCCACGCGCCGGGCAGACGCGACAGCACTTTCTTGCTGCCTTCGCGCATGCTGGCGTAGGTACGGCTGGAAAGGATTTTCGCCAGGTAATTGGACAGGCCACCGACGTTTCGCGAAATCGACATGTCGTTGTCGTTGAGGATCACCAACATATTGGCGTTCACTTCCGGCGCATGGTTCAGCGCTTCGAAGGCCATGCCCGCAGTCAACGCGCCATCACCGATCACGGCAATCGCCTTGCGATCGCTGCCTTGCAGACGGGCGGCAATCGCCATGCCCAGCGCGGCACTGATCGAGGTGCTGGAGTGGCCGACGCCAAAGGTGTCGTACTCGCTCTCGGCACGCCGTGGAAAGGCGGCGATACCGTCCTTCTGACGCAAGCTGGCCATGCGTTCGCGACGGCCGGTGAGGATTTTATGCGGATACGCCTGATGGCCCACGTCCCACACCAGCCGGTCGTCCGGGGTGTCGAATACGTAGTGCAGGGCGATGGTCAGCTCGATCACGCCCAGCCCGGCACCGAAATGCCCACCGGTCTGGCCGACCGTGTAGAGCAATTCCAGGCGCAGTTCATCGGCCAGGGTTTCCAGCTCGGCTTCACCCAGTCGACGCAGGCCGTCCGGCGTGGCAGCACGGTCGAGCAGAGGCGTGGACGGGCGCTTGCGGGGAATCTCTAGGAACGTCGTGGGCATCAGGCGAATCGTTATAGGTATAGAAGAGGCGGCAGTTTACCTCAAGCATTGCAAACTGCCCACGCAGAGGGGCGAACTTGGCCGATATGCGGCGCTTATGGCCGCGTTGATCAGTGTCGACGTTCGACGATATACCGCGCCAGATCACGCAACGGCTCAGCCGCCGCGTCGAAAGGTCGCAGGGCGCCCAGGGCCTGATCGCGTAGTTCCAGGGCATACGCCTTGGCAGCATCCAGCCCGAGCAGCGCAGGATAAGTCGGTTTGTCCCGAGCGATATCGGCGCCTTGGCGTTTGCCGAGGGTCGCGGTGTCACTTTCCACGTCGAGAATATCGTCCTGCACCTGAAACGCCAGGCCAATGGCCCGCGAATAGGTGTGCAGCGCCGCCAATTGCGCGGCTTCAGCCCGGCCACTGGCCAGTGCGCCGAGTTGCACGGCAGCTTCGATCAATGCGCCGGTCTTGTGACGATGCATGTGCTCCAGGGCTTTTTGATCCAGCTTGAGGCTGACCGAACCCATGTCGATCGCCTGCCCGCCGACCATACCGGCCGGGCCTGCGGCCATGGCCAGGGCGGTGACCATGCGCAGGCGGATCTCGGCGTTGACGCTGCTCAGCGCCGGGTCCAGCAATGCGCTGAACGCCAGGCTTTGCAAGCCATCACCGGCCAGGATCGCATAGGCTTCATCAAAGGCTTTATGGGTGGTCGGCTGGCCGCGACGCAGATCGTCATCGTCCATCGCCGGCAGGTCGTCGTGTACCAGGGAATAGGCGTGAATCAGTTCTACCGCACAGGCCGCGCCATTTGCTTCTTCGGCCGGCGCACCCAGCGCTTCACACGCCGCATACGCCAGCAACGGGCGCACGCGCTTGCCGCCATTCATCACGCTGTAGCGCATGGCTTCGTAAAGACGCTTCATTTCCGGGCTCGGCGCAACAAACAAGGGCTCCAGCGCCGCATTCACCCGGGCTTGGCTACTGGCCTGATACGCATCCATCATTCGGGTTGTTCCGCATCGAAAGGTTCTTCGGCCAACTCCCCGTCACGCTCGAGCAACACCTGGACCTTCTGCTCAGCCTGCGCCAACGCGCTCTGGCAGTCGCGAGTCAGGCCGATGCCTTGCTCAAACGCCGTCAACGAGTCTTCCAGCGACAACTCGCCGTTCTCCAGACGCTCGACCAGGGTTTGCAGGTCGGCGAGGGATTGTTCGAAATCGAGTGCAACTTTTTTGCGGGCCATGGCGGCAATTCCGGTAGACGGTAAACCGGCGCGACACTAGCAGACATGGGGAATTGGGGCAAATGAGTGGGGCTGTTGCTCGTAGGTGGGATTGAGCTGATAACGCGTGCTGCGGCCGTCTCCAGGGGGGCTGTTAGCAGCTTTTTATGATAGATCAGGTGCCGTGTGGCCAGATTCAGTGGGGCGCTCAATTTCACAACCCGAGTTGTAGGCTCATTAAGTTCAATAAGAGGTAATGAATCAACAACTTTAACTCAGTACCGCCACCGGCGCTGTCTTGAATAACCTCGCCAGTTATAAATGTGCGTCACCGTAAACGTGATCCGTGGTGTTGTTTCAAATGAAGGTGTGTTCGGGAAAATATTTCGTTCAAGTCGAATTCGATGTTCAGAGATTTTCCGATTTTTGGTGTGTCTTCACTCCATAAATCTACACCGCTTCCGAAGGGCGGGTTGAACTTCACGCGCTGAGTGTCTTGGTCAGAAGAAAAATTAGTCATTTATATTTTCATTTAAGCTTGATAGATGGTTGTTGGTACGGTTCGGATTTTTTAGGCAATACAGGTTGGCTGTTCAGATAAGCTATATTTTTGCAAAATCAATGTCTCCCTCAAATGAAATGCAAGCAATCCAGTCCAGCTGTTTTTGAAGTATGTAAGTATGCTGGGGTATGTTTGAGAAAATGTGCAGTGACTGCATGAGGTCTCTGCATTTAATTGAATATGCGTTGTCGGTTGCGTCGCCGATGAAGATTACATTTTGTTTAGTAGCTGCTTGTATTTTTTTCTCTAGTGTCTCTAGCGTAGATCGTAATGAAGAGAGGCCGATATAGGTGTTTTCCTTAAATTGGCTCCAAGCTATTTGATTTCCGGAGAAAGGAACGGCTGCATTTATCGTTTCAACAATTAAATCGTGCTCGGCTTCTACTGGGATATCAAATTCGATATTCAGACGGTTGAGGTCTTTGATTATTTCGTCGTCAAGATAGCTCATTTTTTGTCGAACCTCTTTGTGAGTTGAAGTACAGTTTTTGACGTGCCTTCAAAAGTATAATGGGGGGCGTTTTTTTTGTGAGTCCATACATTAATGTGGGCACCATGTTTCTCGTCATATTCAACACGATAACCTGTCCTTGCGTCAGTCGTTTGCATGCCGATGGGCTGACCTTTGAGTTCGCCAAATTTTCCCAGTTTTGGTTTTTCCGCCCGAAAGTCATTTTCCAGTAACCACTCAAATGCTTTGTTCAATGCTTGCTCGTAGGTGGCGGAATGAGTTGAGCGGCCTACCTTTGGCGTTTCCTCTCCATATCGAGGAGAGGTTTGGCTTTGTTGTCCTGGGCAATTGCCCCGCGTACACGCCAGCCCCAGCGGATCAACCCACCCGGTTGGATTGGTCGCGTATCGGTACGCATTGATTCCACCGGCCAGCTTTACCGGGTCTGGTGTCAGGTAACGCCCACTATCCGGATTGTAGTAGCGATGGCGGTTGTAGTGCAGGCCGCTTTCCGGGTCGAAGTATTGGCCTTGGAAACGCAGCGGGTTGTCGATTTTGCCGACGTCGAGGCGGCTGATTTCGCCGTAGGCGCGGTAGTGGGCGGACCAGACGATGTCGCCCTCAGGATCAGTCAGCTCCTGCGGTGTGCCGAGGTGGTCGAGTTGGTAGTGGTAGGGCTTGGCCTCTTCTGGGCCGAAGCCTTCCAGCAGGGCCAATGGGCGGAAGCTGTCGGGTTCATAGAGGTAGCTGCGATGGCGATCAGCATGGTGTTCGGCGATCAGCTTGTCGCCTTGCCAGAAGAATTCCGTGGTTACGCCATCCACGGTTTTGCTGATGCGCCGACCGAACGGATCATAGCGATAGCTGGCGGTTTGGCCGTTGGGCTTGGTGACGCCAATCAGCCGGTGCTGGCAGTCGTAGCGGTACTCGGTGAAGAGCGAATGACTTTTTCCGCGCCGTTCTCTTATCAGATTGCCGAAGGCGTCGTAGTCGTAATGGTGATCGCCTTGGATCACCAGCCGATTACCCGCTACGATGTCCGGACCGGGGCGGTTTTGCATGAGCAGATTGCCGGCCGGGTCGTGGCCGAAGCGGTCCTGCACGTCTTGCGAATGGTCGGCGCGGGTCAGGCGGTGGAGCGGGTCGTAGCGGTAAAGGTGTTCGCCTTTGCGAGTGTCGATCAGGCGGGTGAGATTGCCGGCTTTGTCGTAGTCGTAGTGGCGTTGGTAGAGGTGGTTTTGCTGTTGGGTGACGGTGTGGGCGTGCAGGCGGTTCTGGTCGTCGTAGTGGTAGTGGCTGAGCAGTTGGCCTTGTTGGCGTTGGTGTTCGCGGCCGGCTTTGAATAGGTGGGAGGTGAGCACTTCACCGTTGAGTTCAACGGTGGCAAGGTGGCCGCC
>NZ_JASLAW010000050.1 GCF_030147005.1 Pseudomonas sp. | reverse complement strand
GGCCTTTAACAAACTGCTCGATCAGTTCTTGGGGGATCGAGGGTAACTCCCTCGCTGCTGCATTGGCGGGCTTCTTTTTTGTCGGCATACATGCACCTCTAGCTACATGTTATGCCCGAACACAAAATTTCTGACAGTCTCGGGTGCGCAGCGCCCGCCGACTTTTTGGGGCCGCTGCGCGGCCCAGCGGGAGCAAGCTCCCTCGCCACAGGCGTTAAACGTCGCGCATCAGCAAGCCGAAAGCCAGGTTCATCTCGGCCGGCAGGGGCACATACACCATGTGCCCATCCCCCGGCGCTACCTCGATGGCGTCGCCCTTGGCGTCATGCAAGCTGGCCAGGTCAAAGTGAAAGTTGCCGCCCGGCGTCATCAATTCCAGGTGATTGCCCACGGCGAAGCGGTTCTTTACCTTGACCTCGGCCAGCTCGCCCCGGCGTTCGCCGGTCAATTCACCAACAAACTGCTGGCGCTCGGAGACGGAGCTGCCGTTCTGGTAGTTCTGGTATTCGTCGTGCACATGGCGGCGCAGGAACCCTTCGGTGTAACCGCGTTGGGCCAGGGATTCGAGGTCGGTCATCAAGCGGCGGTCAAAGGCGCGACCGGCCACCGCATCATCGATTGCGCGGCGATACACCTGGGTGGTGCGCGCGCAATAGAAGTGCGATTTGGTGCGGCCTTCGATCTTCAGCGAATGTACGCCCATGTCGGCCAGGCGCTCCACATGCTGGACAGCGCGCAGGTCCTTGGCGTTCATGATGTAGGTGCCGTGTTCGTCTTCGAAGGCGGGCATCTGCTGATCGGGGCGATTCGCTTCCTGCAATAGAAATACCTGGTCGGTCGGCGTACCGATGCCCAGCGTCGGTGGATAGGCCTGGACGATGTCACCCGTGGCATTTTCCACCGCCGGCGTGGCCTGGTACTTCCAGCGACACGCATTGGTGCAGGTGCCCTGGTTGGCGTCGCGCTTGTTCATATAGCCCGACAGCAGGCAACGCCCGGAATAAGCCATGCACAGGGCGCCATGGACGAACACCTCCAGCTCCATGGTCGGCACCTGCTGGCGAATCTCGCCGATCTCTTCCAGGGATAACTCGCGCGACAGGATCACCCGGCAGATGCCTTGTTGTTGCCAGAACTGCACACTGGCCCAATTGACGGTGTTGGCTTGCACCGACAAGTGAATCGGCACCTGTGGAAAATGCCGGCGCACCAGCATGATCAGCCCCGGATCAGACATGATCAGCGCATCCGGGCCCATGGCGACCACCGGAGCCAGGTCTTTGAGGAAGGTCTTCAGCTTGGCGTTGTGCGGCGCAATGTTCACCACCACGTAGAAACGCTTGCCCTGTTCATGGGCTTCCTGGATCCCCAAGGCCAGGTTGGCGTGGTCGAATTCATTATTGCGCAC
Organism: Pseudomonas sp.; assembly: GCF_030147005.1. Classification (GTDB taxonomy): domain Bacteria; phylum Pseudomonadota; class Gammaproteobacteria; order Pseudomonadales; family Pseudomonadaceae; genus Aquipseudomonas. The sequence goes on along the minus strand of NZ_JASLAW010000050.1, from coordinate 16,279 downwards.
GCGCAGGCTGTAGCGCGGCTGGCCGGCGTACACCGCATCGGCGCCATAGGCAAAGGCGTAACGCATGTTCTTCAACGTGCCGGCGGGAGCGAGCAGTTCGGGGGCGATTATCGGAGGCATGGAGGTGTGGACCGCAAAAAGGCGCGAGGGTAGTGCAGGGCAGGGCGCGGTTCATTGATCCATGTCTAAACAAGCCGATCTATGCTTGTTCGATAAAGCAGGGCACTCCCAGGTTTCGCTGCGGACTAAGCAACAGGGCCGACACCGGCCCTGCGTTTTTTTGACATGGATCGGACATGAATCAAACCAACCTGCAATTCAAGACCCTGCTGTTACTGCTGGCCCTGGTGACCGTCGCCTTTATCTGGATATTGCTGCCGTTCTACGGTGCGGTGTTCTGGGCGGTGATCCTCGGCATCATCTTCGCGCCCATGCAGCGCCGCCTGCAGCAGCGCTTTGGCTGGAACCGCAACCTGACCTCCCTGACCACCTTGACGGTGTGCCTGGTGATCGCCATTTTGCCGGTGATCATTACCAGTGCCCTGCTGGTGCAAGAAGGCGCCACACTTTATAAAAACATCGAAAGCGGCAAGTTGGATGTGGCCGGGTATATCGAGCAGTTCAAGCACTTCCTGCCGCCTTACTTCCAGCACCTGTTGGACCGCTTTGGCATGGGCAACCTGGAAGGGCTGCGGGAAAAGGTTGTTAAAGGCGCGATGCAGGGCAGCCAGTTCTTCGCGTCCCAGGCGTTCAGCTTCGGCCAGGGCACGTTCGATTTCCTGGTGAGCTTTTTCATCATGCTGTACCTGCTGTTTTTCCTGCTGCGCGACGGACCGGAACTGGTACGCAAGGTGCGCACGGCGGTGCCATTGGCCGAGCCGCAAAAGCGTCGCCTGCAACTCAAGTTCAACCGGGTGGTGCGGGCCACGGTCAAAGGCAACGTATTGGTGGCCGTCACCCAGGGTGCGCTGGGTGGCTTGATTTTCTGGTTCCTGGATATTCCCAGCGCGTTGCTCTGGGCGGTATTGATGGCGTTTCTTTCCCTGCTGCCTGCGGTGGGCGCCGGGATTGTATGGGCCCCGGTGGCCGCCTACTTCCTGCTGAGCGGTTCGATCTGGCAGGGCGTGGTGCTGGCGCTGTTCGGCGTGTTCGTGATCGGCCTGGTGGACAACGTACTGCGCCCGATTCTGGTGGGCAAAGACACCAAGATGCCGGACTACCTGATCCTGATCTCGACCCTGGGCGGGCTGTCGGTGTTTGGCCTGAACGGCTTTGTGATCGGGCCGCTGGTCGCGGCGCTGTTCATGTCCTGCTGGGCATTGTTCGTCGAAACCAAGCCGCGCACCAAATTGCCATTGCCCTAGGCTTCAAGCCTGTAGCCAACCGCCAGTTGGCGTTGCATCTGGGCGTCGGATAACGAGGTGAGCGGGCCGCTGATAGGCTCGCCATCGCGCACCACGTACCAGCAGGCGAGCAAGCCCAGTTTGCGAAGAGGGGCGGGAACGGCGCTGCCGATGACGGACATGATCTGAACAGTGGGCATAAATACCTCCGAAAACGTTATGGAGGTCACCTTACGGGGCGGTGGCGCCAAGGAAAAATCACCTGGCTCGATAGTCGACATCAACGCCAGACGTCAGTCCACCACCTGATCGAGCATGTGCACCACTTCCTGCTCGCTGAGCAGGCCCTTGCGCACCAGGTTCTCTGCCAGCAGTGCCAGAAACTTTGCGCTGCGGTGGCCTTCCAGATGCTTGAGCTCGGTCAGGGCGCTGTAGACTTTGCTGGAGGTGCAGAGGCCAGCGGTGCGGTGCGGATTTTGCGTAGGCATGGTCAATCGTCCTTAATTGTTATTGAGTGGACAGAATCGATAGTGAGACGGGTTGGTGACACGAACATGACAGCGTTGGTATCGGTCGATCAAGAGCAGATTTCAACCTGATGATGTGGGATTGCGGCTCAAGCATTGTCCTCATAACGACCTTGGCAGGATAAATCCGGACTCTCCAGGCAAAAAAAAAGGCCCCGCGAGCGAGCGGGGCCGGTTGCATCTGCACCGATGACGGTTACCAGCCGTGCCGGTAGTAGCCGTGGGGAGGGCCATAGTAGCCATAACCCCGTGGCGGGCCGTAATAGACCGGTGCCGGGCGGTAGTAAACCCGTTGCTGTACGTACACCGGTGGTGGCGGTGCGTAGTACACCGGCGGCGGAGCGGCATACACCGGTTGCGGTTGGACGTACACCGGTTGCTGTACATAGACCTCACGAGGCTGGCTGGCAACCACGGAGCCGACGACAGCGGCACCGACAAGAGCACCCAACACGGCCGGGCCACCCCAACCACCACCGTGGGCGGAAGCTTGGCCTGCCATAGCGAGTGCGCCAATGAGCAAGGCGATCCTGGGGACTTTACGAATCATGGTCATTCCTCGGTTAGCCCCTGCGCTTGTGGTCTGCAGTCAATAGACTCAAGGATTGTCGCGGGGATGCTTTTAAGACAACGTGTTTCTGAAAAACAGCACAGCCGATTGGTAAAGGTTGTGTAAGGTCTGTACCGATTTGCTTACTTCAAGGAGCTACCATGCAGATGCACCCCAACAAGGACACCCAGCTGTGCATGTCACTGTCGGCGCGTCCCGGGAATTTCGGCCTGCGTTTCCATAACCATCTGTATGAGCAGTTGGGCCTGAATTTCTACTATAAAGCCTTCAGCAGCCAGGACTTGCCCGGCGCGATCGGTGGCATACGGGCGCTGGGCATTCGGGGGTGTGGCGTGTCCATGCCGTTCAAGGAAGCGGCCATCGCTTTAGTGGACGAACTCGACGATTCGGTTCAAGCCATCGACTCCCTGAACACCATCGTCAATACCGGCGGCCGTCTCAAGGCCTACAACACCGATTACATCGCCGTTGAGCAATTGCTGAAAAAACATCAGGTGCCGCAAGACTCCAGCTTCGTCCTGCGCGGCAGCGGCGGCATGGCCAAGGCCGTGGCCAGTGCCTTGCGCGATGGCGGTTACGCCAATGGCGTGATCGTCGCGCGCAATGAAGCGGCGGGCAGAGCCCTGGCACACAACCTGGGGTATGAATGGCAGGCTGAGCTGGGCGATCTGCGCCCGCGGATGCTGGTTAATGTGACACCGATCGGTATGACCGGCGGAGCGGAGGCGGATCAGCTGGCGTTTGAGGCCGATGCGGTTGATAACGCCGAGACGGTGTTTGACGTCGTGGCGATCCCCGCTGAAACACCCTTGATTGTGCATGCGCGTGCCCAGGGCAAGCGGGTGATTACCGGGCTTGAAGTGATTGCAATCCAAGCGCTGGAGCAGTTTGTGCTGTATACCGGCGTGCGCCCTACGCAGGAGCAGTTCCAGGCGGCGGTAGCCTTCGCCCGGAGCTAATGCCCTGCGCGCAGCCCACTGTGGGAGCGGGCTTGATCGCGAAAGCGCAGTGTCAGTCGGCAAATATATCGACTGACCCACGGCCTTTTGCCAGCAAGCCCGCTCCCACAGGTTTGAATCTCGTCAGGCCTGTTCCAACTGTGCCAGGCGCTCTTCCAGCGCCGCAATCCGCGCTTCCAACTCTTCAATACGCTCCACGGAGACAGCCCCGCCGCCACGTTCCACCGGGTTGCCGCGCGCTGTAATAATTGCTTCGATATCCGCGGGGTCCCCCAGCGCATGGGTATACCGGTCCTCGCGCTGCCCCGCCTGGCGCGGTACCAGCACCGCCAAGCCCCGTGCAATCAGGCGTTCCAGTTGATGCACCACCTGCTCGGCGTCTTCAAAGTCATGCATGCGCCCACTGCGCGTCAGCAATTCATTGACTGTCTGCGGCCCGCGCAGGAACAGCAGCCCGATCAGGATTACCTGGGCCGGCACCAGTTCCAGCGCCTTTTCGACGCGGTGTTCCCAGCGGTCGGCGCGGCTGCCCATGACCAGTCGGGTATAGCCCTGGCCTTCCAGCACGCGCAGGCTCTGGCCAACCTGGCCCTGGCTTAGGTTGGTCACCGGTTCGCGGCTGGTTTTCTGGTTACAGGCCAGTACCAGGGCGTTGAGGGTCAGGGGGTAGGTTTCCGGGTTGGTCGCCTGTTTCTCTATCAGGCAGCCCAGGATGCGGATTTCCGTGCTGTTCAGGCGCGGCTCAGGCGTATCGGTGTCGTGCTCGGCGGTCATCGCGCGTTCCCTCAGCAGTCAATCCTTTAGCCTAAGCCGGAAAAAATAAAAGACAAGCGGCAGGCATGGCTATAATCGCCGCTGGTTCCAACCCTGCCATTACCGTGAGACTGACATGACTATTTCCCTGTATGCCGCTTCTATCCCAGTCTTCAAGCAAATGCTCAACGCCCTCAGCGATGTGCTGAACAAAGCCGAAGCCCACGCCACCGCCAAGAACATCGAACCGAACGCCTTGCTGCAGGCGCGCCTGTTCCCGGATATGTTCCCGCTGGTGCGCCAGGTACAGATCGCCGTCGACTTCGCCAAAGGCGTCAGCGCACGCCTGGCCGAGATTGAAGTGCCGAAGTACGAAGACAGCGAAGTCACTTTCGCCGACCTGCAAGCGCTGATCGCCAAGGTGCTGGCTTTTGTCGACACCCTCAAGCCTGAGCAAATCGACGGCAAGGAAGGCATCGAGATCGTCACCCGCCCAGGCACCCCGAAAGAGAAGCGCTTCAGCGGCCAGTCCTACCTGCTGACCTACGGCCTGCCGCAGTTCTTCTTCCACGTCACCACCGCTTACGCGTTGCTGCGTCATAACGGCGTCGAAGTGGGCAAGCGCGATTACATGGGCGCTTTCTAAGCAGCCACAAAAAAGCCCGGGAGGTTCCTCAACGAACCGTCCCGGGCTTTTTTACAGCTGGCGTTTAAGCCCGCTGTTCGTCCTTGTTCAAACATGCCGCCGCAGTAAACAACACATCGGTGGACGAATTGAGCGCGGTTTCCGCCGAATCCTGCAGCACACCGATGATGAAGCCTACCGCCACCACCTGCATGGCGATCTCGCTCGGGATGCCGAACAGGCTGCACGCCAGCGGGATCAGCAGCAGTGAACCACCGGCCACGCCCGAAGCCCCGCAGGCGCAAATGGCCGCGACCACACTCAGCAGCACGGCGGTGGGCAGGTCTACGGCGATGCCCAGGGTATGCACGGCCGCCAGGGTCAGCACAGTGATGGTGATCGCGGCACCGGCCATATTGATCGTGGCACCGAGCGGGATCGATACCGAGTAGGTGTCCTCATGCAGGCCCAGACGCTTGCTCAGCGCCAGGTTCACCGGGATATTCGCCGCCGAACTGCGGGTGAAGAACGCGGTGATACCGCTTTCGCGCAGGCACAACAACACCAGCGGGTACGGGTTACGGCGCAGTTTCCAGAACACGATGGCCGGGTTGATCACCAACGCCACGAACAGCATGCAGCCGATCAGCACCATCAACAGGTGGGCATAGCCGAGCAGGGCGCCGAAGCCGGAGGTGGCCAGGGTCGAAGCGACCAGGCCGAAGATCCCCAGCGGGGCGAAGCGGATCACCACGCGAACGATCAGCGTCACGCCATTGGACAGGTCGTCGAGCACCGTGCGGGTGGTTTCGCCGGCGTGGCGAATGGCAATGCCCATGCCGATGGCCCAGGCCAGGATGCCAATGAAGTTGGCATTCATCAGTGCGCTGATCGGGTTATCCACCACGCTGAGCAGCAGCCCCTGCAGCACCTCGCCGATACCGCCAGGGGCGCTTACAGTGGCGTCGTGCGTAGCCAGTACCAGAGACGATGGGAACATCATGCTGGCAACCACCGCCACCACGGCAGCGGCAAAGGTACCCAGCAAATACAGGAACAGGATCGGCCGGATATGGGTTTCCTGGCCGTGTTTATGGTTGGCGATAGACGCCATCACCAGCACAAACACCAGGATCGGCGCGACGGCCTTCAGTGCCGTGACGAACAATTTGCCAATAAACCCGCTGGCCTTGGCGGCCTCGGGCAGCAACAGCGCCAGCAGAATCCCGGCGATCAGGCCGATGATGATTTGGGTGACCAGGCTGACGCGCATTAAACGTTGCAGCAGTGAAGGGGCAGCAGTCATAAACAGTTGTCTCTAGTTTTTTTAGTAGGGCACAGCATTGCAGGAAGAAAGTACTGTATGGAGCAGGCGCGAAGTCTAGCATGCTGTAAGACGAGTCCCGTTTGCTGCGTCATTCCGTCACCGGCACCGTCGGATTTAGCTAAGTCGTTCCCACACTGCGGTCAGGGCAGGGCGGTAAACAGTTCGCGTCGGGCGCCTTCGGTAATCGCCACGATGCCGGGGTGCTTGACCTTGCGCTCCACCGAGATGGCGTAGAACGATTCGGTCACCGCGTCGGTCTGGCCGATCAGCGCCACGCCGCACTGGCGCACCACCTCATCGGCGATCACGCTGGGGGCGATAAAGATGCCGCTGCCGGATTGCCCGAATGCCTGCATCAACGCGCTGTCGTCGAACTCGCCGATGATCATGGGTTGAATCTGCTGGTCGGCAAACCAGCGCTGCAAACGGCTGCGCACAACGGTCTCCGCACCGGGAATCAACAAGGGCGCGCCGTGCAAACACGCCGGAAAAGCGCCGCTGTGTTGCTCAGCCAATGCCTGGGTGGCGAAAAAACTGATGCCGCATTCCCCCAGCTTCTGGCTGTAGCCCTTGATGTCCAAATGCGTGGGCATCGGGCTGTCGGAGATCACCAGGTCCAGCCGCTGAATCGCCAGGTCGGCCAATAACCGTTCGAGTTTGTCTTCGCGGCAAGTGATACGGATCGGTTCGCTCAGCTCCATGGTGGGGGCGATCAGCCGGTACACGATGGACTTGGGCACCACATCCGCCACCCCGACGCGGAACACAATCTGCTGCTCATTGGGTTGCGCGCGCAGCATCGCCTCCAATTCGTTGCCGGTCTGGAACATGTGCTCGGCGTAAGGCAGAGCCCGACGCCCGGCTTCGGTCAGCTCCAGCTGGCGGCCTACGCGCTGAAACAGGGCGATGCCAAAAGTCTGTTCCAACAGGCTGATCTGCCCGCTGATGGTCTGGGGCGTGAGGTTCAGTTGTTCGCAGGCGCGCACGATGCTGCCGGTCTTCGCCACCACCCAGAAGTAATGCAATTGTCGATAATTGAGCATTGCCGTCTACACTTCGTAAAAAACGAAGTATACGCGAGAAAAAAACGAATTTTCCTGAACTGTTGGCCTGCATAGAATGCCTCGCTATCGCGGGGCCACTATTTGGACCCAAGGGTTCTAACGAGGAATACATCATGAAACTCAATTCCCTGGGCGCGGCTGCACTGCTTGCGCTTTCATTGGTGGCGATCAGCGGGTGCGATCAGGTCGAGAAAAGCGCGCAGCAGGTGCTGGGCAAGGCCACCGAATCGGCCAAACAAGCCATCGATGACACCCAGAAAGCCGCCGAGCAGGCATTGAGTGAAGCGACCCAGGGCTTGATCAATCCGCCTAAAAAGGATGATCAGGAAGAAAAAGACGCGCAATCCCATACCCAAGAAACCTAATTTCACAGCACAACGTCAGGACTGACCTATGGATTATCTTTTACAACTGGCCGCCAGCCCCACCGCCTGGGTCGCACTGGCGACCTTGATCGTCATGGAAATCGTGCTGGGCATCGACAACCTGATCTTCATCTCGATCCTCACCAACAAATTGCCCGAGCAGCATCGGGCCAAGGCGCGGCGCATAGGCATCAGCATGGCGTTGGTGTTGCGCCTGGGCCTGTTGAGCACCATCGCGTTTATCGTGCAGTTGACGACGCCGGTATTCGAAGTGTTCGGTCAGGGCTTCTCGTGGAAGGACATGATCCTGATCGCCGGTGGCCTGTTCCTGGTGTGGAAGGCAACCACCGAGATCCATCACAGCATGGACCCGGAGCCCGAAGAGAAAATCAGCGTCGGCAATACGGTTGCCATCGGTTTTGCCGCGGCCATCGGGCAGATCCTGCTGCTCGACCTGGTGTTCTCCATCGACAGCATCATCACGGCAGTGGGCATGACCGAACACTTGCCGATCATGATCATTGCCGTGGTGACCTCGGTCATCGTGATGCTGGTGGCGGCGGAACCGTTGGCCAAGTTCATCAACGACAACCCGACCGTGGTGATGCTGGCCCTGGGCTTTTTGATCATGATCGGCATGACGCTGATCGCCGAAGGCTTCGGTGCCCATGTGCCCAAAGGCTACGTGTACGCGGCCATGGCGTTCTCGGCGGCTATCGAATGTTTGAATATCGCACGGCGTAATCGCCACAAGCGTTTGCTCGCTGCCCGCCAGTAACCGCTGCAACAAAAGGCCGGCTGCGCTCATATGAGCCCAGCCGGCCTTTTGCTGTCTGCTAGAATCGGCCCACTTGATAGCTTGAGGTCCACCATGAACGAGCCGATTCGCCTTACCCAGTACAGCCACGGTGCGGGTTGCGGCTGCAAAATCTCGCCCCAGGTGCTGGAAGTGATCCTTGCCGGCAGCGGCGCACAGAATCTCGACCCCAACCTCTGGGTAGGCAACGCCTCCCGTGATGACGCGGCCGTGTACGCCATCGACGACGAGCGCGGCGTGGTTTCCACCACCGATTTTTTCATGCCGATCGTCGATGACCCTTTCGACTTCGGCCGCATCGCCGCCACCAACGCCATCAGCGACATCTATGCCATGGGCGGCGACCCGTTGATGGCCATCGCTATTCTCGGTTGGCCGGTGAATGTGCTGGCGCCGGAGATCGCCCGCGAAGTCATCCGTGGTGGCCGCGCCGTGTGCGACGCTGCCGGCATTCCCCTGGCGGGTGGGCACTCCATCGATGCCCCGGAGCCGATCTTCGGCCTGGCCGTGACGGGCATCGTGCAAAAGCGCCATATGAAGCGCAACGACACCGCCACCGCCGGGTGCAAGCTGTACCTGACCAAGCCCTTGGGCATCGGCATCCTCACTACCGCGGAAAAGAAGGGCAAGTTGCGCGAAGCGGATATCGGCCTGGCCCGTGACTGGATGTGCACGCTTAACAAACCCGGCAGCCGTTTCGGCAAATTGGCCGGTGTGACGGCGATGACCGATGTCACGGGCTTCGGCCTGCTCGGTCACTTGGTGGAGATGGCCGACGGCAGCGGCCTCACGGCCCGCATCGAGTATGCAAAAGTCCCACGCTTGCCGGGTGTCGAGTACTACCTGGACCAGGGTTGCGTACCGGGTGGCACCTTGCGCAACTTCGACAGCTACGCCAGCAAGCTGGGGCGCGTGCAGGAGCTGCACAAGCGCGTGCTGTGCGACCCGCAAACCAGCGGTGGCCTGCTGATCGCCGTTACCGCCGAGGGCGACGCCGAGTTCCACGCGGTGGCCGCTGAACTGGGCCTGGCCCTCGAGCCGATCGGCGAACTGCTCGAGCGACAGAGCAACGCGGTAGAGGTGGTTTGATGGCGACTGACATCACCGATTACCGCGACATCTTCCTCAACGACCGGCCGATGATGGATACCCGTGCGCCGGTCGAATTCACCAAGGGCGCGTTTCCCGGTGTAGTCAACCTGCCGTTGATGACCGACGAAGAGCGCCAGCGCGTCGGCACCTGCTACAAGCAGCAAGGCCAGCAAGCTGCAATCGTGCTGGGCCATGAGTTGGTGTCCGGGGCGATCAAGGCCGAACGCATCGAGCAGTGGGCGCGGTTCGCCCAGGCCCATCCGGACGGTTACCTGTACTGCTTTCGCGGCGGGCTGCGTTCGCAGATAGTGCAGCAATGGTTGGAGACCGAAGCGGGTATCCAATACCCCCGCGTCGGCGGTGGCTACAAGGCCATGCGCACCTTTTTGCTGGACACGCTCGAGCAGGCCACCGCCCAATGTGATTTCGTCTTGCTCGGCGGCATGACCGGCACCGGCAAGACCGAAGTGCTCGGCCAGTTGCGCAACGCCCTGGACCTGGAAGGCCACGCCAACCATCGCGGCTCCAGCTTCGGCAAGCGCGCCACGGCGCAACCTTCCAATATCGACTTCGAAAACCGCCTCGCGGTGGACTTGTTGAAAAAACGCGCGGCGGGCATCGAGCAGTTTGTGGTCGAGGACGAGAGCCGCATGATCGGCAGTTGTGCATTGCCGCTGCCGTTGCACAAGGGCATGCAAACATTACCGATGGTGTGGCTGGAAGACAGCGTTGAAGGGCGCGTGGAGCGCATCCTGCGCGATTATGTGGTCGACCTGTGCGCCGAGTTCATTGAAGTATTTGGTGAACATGGCCAGGCATTGTTCGCCGAGCGTCTGACCCAAAGCCTCGCCAATATCCATAAGCGCCTGGGTGGTGAACGCTTCCAGCGGCTGCAGGCGGTTTTGCAGGACGCCCTGGCTGAACAGGCGCGCACTGGCGCCGTGGATACGCATCGGGAGTGGATTGAAGGGTTGTTGCGTGAGTATTACGACCCGATGTATGCGTTTCAGCGTGAGAGCAAAGGTGCGCGTATCGAGTTTGCCGGGGAGCAGGGCGCGGTGGTGGAGTATCTGCGCGAGCGTGGTGCTCGGCGCGGTTGACTGACAGGTTGCGAGGGCCTCTACGCGAGCAAGCCCTCAGCTTCACCTGAAACCTAAAGAATCACCGCTCCGATCAACCCGCACACCACCCCCATCAGCATGGTCAGCCCGGCCACCGTCACCAGCACCCGCGCATCGAAATCCTTACGCAGCATCAACAGGGACGGCAGGCTCACGCTCGGCAGGGTCATCAGCAAAGCCACGGCCGGGCCGGTGCCCATGCCCAAGGCCATCATGGTTTGTACGATGGGAATCTCCGCCGCCGTAGGAATCACGAACAACGTGCCGACAATAGCCAATGGCACCAGCCACACAAGGCTGTCGGCCATCGCCCCGTCCACATGAGGGAACAGCCAGACCCGTGCCGCGCCGAGGATCAGCACCGCGAGGATATACACCGGGATGGTGCTCCAGAACAGCTGCCACAAGGTCCGTAGCCAGCGCGCCAGGAAGGGTTCGGACTCAACAGTACTGACTTCGGCCACGGCTTCCAGCGCCGCTTCCGGCACTTGGTCCGGGCGCGCAATGCGTTGCGCCACCAACGACACGCCCACCACCAGCACAATTCCCGCCACCAGCCGCAGCGCGGTAAAGCCCCAGCCCAGCACAAACCCCATGAACACCAGCGTGGCCGGGTTCAATACCGGGTTGGCGATCCAGAACGCCAGGGCCGCCCCCACCGACACCTGCTGACGGCGCATGCCCGCCGCCACCGGCGCCGCGCAGCAACTGCACATCATCCCCGGCAAGGCGAACAGCCCGCCGCGCAGGGTCGAGCCCAGCCCGGCGCGGCCAAACAGGCGCAACAGCCAGTCACGGGGAATCAATACCTGCAGCAGCGAACCGAGGATTACCGCGAGTACGGCGGCTTTCCAGATCGCCAGAAAATACACCTGGGCATAGGCCAGCGCCGCCGCGAGGGGCGAGCTTTGCTGGTCATTGAGAATCGAGGCGCCGATGCTGTGGTTGTCGGCCGCTACAAAAGCCTTGAGGTAGTAGGGTGACCATTTCACGTAATAGAGGCCGATACAGGCCACCAGCAGAAACAGCGCAGGTTTGTACCAGAACGACCAGCCCCGGTTGGGCTGGGCAGATGCGAGGTTGGGCATGGAGATGATCCGCAGATGAGTCAATAGCGCAGCATCATACTCGCCTGACGCTTAACCTTCAGGTATCTGCGCTGACCTGGGTCGGGTCCGGGCACGTTTGCTCACCATTATTCAGGCCTTGCTTGTAGTTGCGGCTGAGCAGCGATGCCTTGCCGTTGTGCCAGGTGAGTGTCAGCACGTACAGCGAGTCATAGTCGTTACCGGACCAGTCTTCGGTGATGGTGTGCTTCTCGCCGGCGGCTTCACTGGCGACCTTGTTGATCAATTCAGGCAGGTAACCGTGGGACCAGGCGGTGTAGATCGTGGCGTTGTGGTACTTGTCCTCGACCAACTCGTCGGCCAGGGCACTGGTGTCATTGGCCGAGAACTTGATGTTGACCGGCAAGCCCAGCTTGATCGCGCTCGGACTGATGGTCATCAGCGGGCGAATGTAGCTGTAGGAGTTGTCCAGTTCACCTTCCTCGACATTTCGCGTCGGGTTGGCGGCAAATACAAAGTCGGCCTTGCCGAATTTTTCCGGCAATACGCTGGCCAGGTTCATGGCACGGTTCAGGCCCTGGCAATTGAGTTGGCCCAGGCCCCCGACAGGTTTTTCGCCGTGGCGCAGGAAAACCAGGGTTTGCACGCCGTCAACCGGTTGCGCGCGGCTTTCACGGGCATCCAGTGCCGTGACAATACCGGCGGTAACCAGCAGCAGCGGTAACATGATGTAAGAATAACGTTTGAATCGTTGCACAAGGCGCAGAGGCTTGATCTTCATATAGGTTCGAGTCTTCGTGCGTCGGATTAAGGCGGACAGGCCCGGCCCCAGTGACGCGTCAAGCGTCCTGCGGTTTTCCATGTCGATGTAGCAAGGTGCCTCCATTCACCGTTCGGGCGCTGTTAAGAGTGCGTTCGAGTGCTTTGGTTCGCCTTGGCGGACTCTAATCCGCAAATGTTGCGCAATGATGACCCAGCATGACGGCGGGCAGATGACTATCATGGGAATTTACGCCCAGGGGTTCCCGATGAACGCACTTGCCGCTTTCCCGATCAACAGCAAATGGCCTGCCCAGCACCCGGAGCGCTTGCAACTGTACTCGCTGCCTACGCCCAACGGGGTAAAAGTATCCATCATGCTCGAAGAGCTGGGCCTGCCTTACGAGGCGCACAAGGTCAGTTTCGACACTCAGGATCAGCTGTCCCCAGCGTTCATGTCGCTGAACCCCAATAACAAGATCCCTGCGATCATCGATCCCAATGGCCCAAGCGGGCAGCCGCTGGCGCTGTTCGAGTCCGGCGCGATCCTGATTTACCTGGCGGAAAAAACCAGCCGGTTGCTCGCCGAAGACCCGGCCACGCGCTACGAAACCCTCCAGTGGCTGATGTTCCAGATGGGCGGGATCGGCCCGATGTTCGGGCAGTTGGGGTTCTTCAACAAATTCGCCGGCAAGGCTTATGAAGACAAGCGCCCGCGTGACCGCTACGCCGCCGAATCCCGGCGCTTGCTCCAAGTACTGGAAAAACGCCTGCTGGGCCGCACCTGGATCATGGGTGACGATTACAGCATCGCTGACATCGCTACCTTCCCCTGGATTCGCAACCTGATCGGCTTCTACGAATCGGGCGACCTGGTGGGCATTGCCGATTTCCCTAATGTACTGCGCGCACTGGACGGCTTTGTCGCACGCCCAGCCGTGATCCGTGGCCTGAATATTCCGAGCTGACGCATGCCGACTTTCGATTTCAAACAACTGGATGTATTCAGCAGCGTGCCGCTCAAAGGCAACCCTCTGGCAGTGGTGCTCGGGGCCGACAGCCTTACGGACCAGCAGATGGCCGACTTCGCGAAGTGGACGAACCTCAGCGAAACCACGTTCTTGCTAAGGGCCCGCGACCCCCGCGCCGACTACCGAGTGAGAATTTTCACCACCTCGCAGGAACTGCCGTTTGCCGGGCACCCGACGTTGGGCAGTTGCCACGCGTGGTTGCAAGCCGGCGGTGTTGCACGTGGGCAAGAGATCATTCAAGAGTGCGAAATCGGCTTGGTGCGCCTGCGACGCGAAGGTGACGAACTGGCGTTTATCGCGCCGCCTCTGTTGCGTTCGGGAGTTGTCGAGGCGCCGCTGCTGGAGCGTGTGCGTATGGGGTTGGGCCTGGCGCCCGGCGCTATTGTTCGCAGCCAGTGGGTTGATAACGGCGCCGGTTGGTTGGCGGTGATGCTGGCTGATCGTCAGGCAGTGCTGGCGTTAAAGCCTGACTACTCGCAGTTGCTCGGGCTGGCGGTCGGAGTCATTGCTCCCAGCGATGTGGAAGATGCACAGTTTGAGGTGCGCGCTTTTATCGCCGGCGACGCATGCCCGGAAGACCCGGCCACCGGCAGTTTGAATGCCGGCCTTGCCCAGTGGTTGCTTAGCGAGGGCCTGGCCCCGGAGCGTTACGTGGTCAGCCAAGGCACGGCCATGGGGCGAGCGGGGCGTATTCGTATCGAGCGCCAGGGCGATGAAATCTGGGTCGGCGGCGCCGTTGCGGTATGCATCGAAGGCCGTTTACAGCTCTAGATCAATGCAATTATTACCTGCCTCGCAATACACTGTTGGCCCCTCGGCGTTTGTGCTGCGGCAGCTTGGGGCATAAGCTTTCGCCCCAAAGATATCAGTCACTTTTTCAGGAAAGCCATGACCAGTCAGTTCCCCCAAGCCCGCCCCCGCCGCCTGCGCCGCTCCCCGGAGCTGCGTGGCTTGTTCCAGGAAAGCGAATTCACGCTCAACGACCTGGTGCTGCCGATTTTCGTCGAAGAAGAAATCGACGACTTCGTGCCGATCACCAGCATGCCGGGCGTGTTGCGTATCCCTGAGAAAAAACTGGCCGGCGAGATCGAGCGCTATGCCCGTGCCGGCATCAGGTCGGTGATGACCTTTGGCGTTTCCCACCATCTGGACGCCAGCGGCAGCGACACATGGAAGGAGCGTGGCCTCGTCTCGCGCATGTCGTCGATTATCAAGGACGCCGTGCCGGAAATGATCGTGATGTCCGACACCTGCTTTTGTGAATACACCGACCACGGCCACTGCGGCGTAATGCATGGCGCCCACGTCGACAATGACGCGACCCTGGTCAACCTTGGCAAACAAGCCGTGGCCGCCGCCCGCGCCGGCGCCGACGTCATCGCGCCCTCGGCAGCGATGGACGGCCAGGTCCAAGCCATCCGACGCGCCCTGGACGACGCCGGTTTCACCCACATTCCGATCATGGCCTACTCCACCAAATTCGCCTCGGCCCTCTACGGCCCGTTCCGCGAAGCCGGCGGCAGTGCGCTCAAGGGCGACCGCAAAAGCTACCAGATGAACCCAATGAACCGCCGCGAAGCCGTACGCGAATCGCTGCTCGACGAGCAGGAAGGCGCCGATGCGCTGATGGTCAAACCCGCCGGTGCCTACCTCGACATCATCCGCGACATCCGCGAAGCCTCACGCCTGCCGGTGGCGGCGTACCAGGTGAGCGGTGAGTACGCGATGATCAAATTCGGCGCCCAGGCAGGGGCGATTGATGAGGATCGCGTGGTGCGCGAAACCCTGGGTTCGATCAAGCGCGCGGGGGCGGATTTGATTTTTACGTATTTTGCGATGGATTTGGCGTTGGCAGGGATTTAAGAGAACTGCTTACTTACCTTGGCTGTGGCGAGCGAGCTTGCTCGCGTGGGGCTGCGTAGCAGCCCCTTAACTCGGGAAGGCAGTTGATTTATTCGTTATTGAAGGGCTTTCCCCTTTTTTAATGCTGAAACGACATATTTTAACCAAGTTCTGCCGTCACTCCATTCGTTAGGGTAATAGTAGTAGCACCCGATGTCATAGAGCAGATAGTCTTGAAGCTCTTGCTCGGATTTTTCGGTGGAAATTAATTTATCCAGTTCAAGTAGCACTGTATTTATCGTCTCCATCGAGTTTTCGGAGATGAAAAAATCAATTACGTCATTTGCGGTTTTATGGTCATCAACCCAATCTTGATTAAAGTATCCAGCAAAAAATTGCTGTAGTTCAGGATAGTCTTCGTTCATGGGTTTGGAAAGCCTGTATGAATTCGGTAGCCAATGTGCATTTTTTTGTCTCTGCGGATAATAAGGTAGATTTCTTTTCCTGGAACAGGTGTTGTCGTATTTTTTTAAAACTGGTGCCTATTGGTTGTTCGGTTTTTTGAATGATGACTAGCTGGCTATTTTTTCCTTTGAGGAAGTTTTTGATTTTGGTTTCGTTCTTATTTATTACATTTGATATGGCGAGTTCTGCTGTTGCGCGATCTTTGAAAGTAGAGGCTGCAGGAATATGTGGTTCTTGCTTCAAGCGTTCAAGCAATTGTTCGTGAGTTCTATCGACATGCTTTTCTATAAGGTGCCCTCGTAGCGGTAAAGGTGTTCGCCTTTGCGCGAATCGAGCAGGCGGGTGAGATTGCCGGCTTTGTCGTAGTCGTACTGGCGTTGGTAGAGGTGGTTTTGCTGTTGGGTGACGGCGTGGGCGTGCAGGCGGTTCTGGTCGTCGTAGTGGTAGTGGCTGAGCAGTTGGCCTTGTTGGCGTTGGTGTTCGCGGCCGGCTTTGAATAGGTGGGAGGTGAGCACTTCACCGTTGAGTTCAACGGTGGCAAGGTGGCCGCC
>NZ_JASLAW010000213.1 GCF_030147005.1 Pseudomonas sp. | reverse complement strand
TCAAGCTAGCTCGCTAGCTTGCTCGCGAAGCGGTGTGCCAGTGACGAACTTGTCGACTGACACTCCGCATTCGCGAGCAAGCCCGCTCCCATATTTTTTGCGTCGCTTTTAACGATTTCAACAGACAAAAAAAATCCCCGTATCTTTCGATACGAGGATTTTTAATATGGTCGGGGTAGGGGGATTCGAACTCCCGACATCCTGCTCCCAAAGCAGGCGCGCTACCGGACTGCGCTATACCCCGGTAATAAAAAGGCGACCTTTCAGTCGCCTTCTTCGATCAGGGCTTTTGGCCTCTGACCTTAAGATTCGATTCCAGCGTTAACTGGTCTCAAAAATGGTGGGTCGTGTGGGATTCGAACCTACGACCAATTGGTTAAAAGCCAACTGCTCTACCAACTGAGCTAACGACCCAAATATGGTCGGGGTAGGGGGATTCGAACTCCCGACATCCTGCTCCCAAAGCAGGCGCGCTACCGGACTGCGCTATACCCCGATTTTGAAATTGGCTCCGTGACCAGGACTCGAACCTGGGACCCAATGATTAACAGTCATTTGCTCTACCGACTGAGCTATCACGGAACTACATATTTCAAATGTGCAACTTTTACTGCTGTACAACCTTCTCTTCGACCCTGTCCGTATCGCTACGTTAGCGTCTCTGAGGCGCGCTATTCTACAATCTTAAAAACCCCTGTCAACCCTTTAAATTGCTTTCAAGACAATGATTTGCGCTTCTTTCTGATTTCTTCTTGGGGAGAAGAAACCCGTGGGCTGACGTTGCTGCGGGGCGCACTTTACAAGCCTTTGCCTTACAGTTCAACGCCCTATCGAAAAAAAAGGCCCCGCAATGCGGGGCCTCCTCTTATAGCACTGGCCGCGGGGCTCAATGGAAGACGATTTCGTCGTTCTCCACGGTCGCCGCGACGCTGGTGCCCGGCATAAAGCTGCCCGACAGGATCAACTGGGCCAGCGGGTTCTCGATCCAGCGCTGGATCGCACGCTTCAACGGCCGTGCGCCATACACCGGGTCGTAACCCACCGCGATCAGCTTGTCCAACGCCTCGCTGCTCAGCTCCAGGGCCAATTCGCGCTCGGCCAGACGTGCACGCAGGCGCCCCAACTGGATCTCGGTGATGCCAGCGATCTGATCCCGCGCCAGCGGCTCGAAGATCACCACTTCATCCACCCGGTTGATAAATTCCGGCCGGAAGTGCGTGGTCAGCGCATCCATCACCGCTGCCCGCTGAGCCTCGCGATCACCCACCAGTTCCTGGATCTGCGACGAGCCCAGGTTGGAAGTCATCACGATCACCGTGTTGCGAAAGTCCACCGTACGTCCGTGGCTGTCGGTCAGCCGACCGTCCTCCAGCACTTGCAGCAGAATGTTGAACACATCCGGGTGCGCCTTCTCGACCTCATCCAGCAAGATCACCGAGTAGGGCTTGCGCCGCACGGCTTCGGTCAGGTAACCGCCCTCTTCATAGCCCACATAGCCTGGTGGTGCGCCGATCAGGCGAGCCACCGAGTGTTTCTCCATGAACTCGGACATGTCGATGCGCACCATGGCCTCTTCGGTATCAAAGAGGAACTCAGCCAAGGCCTTGCACAGCTCGGTCTTGCCCACGCCGGTCGGGCCGAGGAACATGAACGAACCACTCGGGCGATTCGGGTCGGACAGCCCGGCGCGAGAACGGCGTACCGCGTTGGATACCGCCACCACGGCCTCTTCCTGGCCAATAACGCGCTGGTGCAACAGACTTTCCATCTTCAGCAGCTTGTCGCGCTCGCCTTCAAGCATTTTCGACACAGGAATACCGGTCCACTTGGAGACCACCTCGGCAATTTCTTCCTCGGTCACCTTGCTGCGCAGCAACTGGTTCTCGCTGTGCCCATGCTGGTCAACCATCTGCAGGCTACGCTCCAGATCCGGGATCACCCCGTACTGCAACTCGGCCATGCGGTTCAGGTCGCCTTTGCGGCGCGCGGCCTCCAGCTCCTGGCGCGATTGCTCGATCTTCTGCTGGATCTGCGCCGAACCCTGCACTTCGGCTTTTTCCGAGGTCCAGATTTCTTCGAGGTCCGAATACTCACGTTCCAGGCGCACGATTTCTTCCTGGAGTTTCGCCAGACGTTTCTTCGCCGCCTCATCCTCTTCTTTTTTCAGCGCCTGGGATTCGACTTTCAGTTGAATCAGGCGGCGATCCAGGCGATCGAGGACTTCCGGCTTGGAGTCGATCTCCATGCGGATGCGGCTGGCCGCTTCGTCGATCAGGTCGATCGCTTTGTCGGGCAACTGCCGATCAGTGATATAGCGATGGCTCAACTTGGCTGCCGCAATGATCGCGCCGTCTGTGATGGCGACTTTGTGGTGAACCTCATAGCGCTCTTTCAGGCCACGCAGGATGGCGATGGTGTCCTCTTCGCTAGGCTCTTCCACCAGCACTTTCTGGAAACGTCGCTCAAGCGCGGCATCCTTTTCTATGTACTGACGGTACTCGTTAAGCGTGGTGGCACCGACGCAATGCAACTCGCCTCGCGCCAGGGCAGGCTTGAGCATGTTGCCGGCATCCATGGACCCCTCGCCTTTACCCGCGCCGACCATGGTGTGCAGTTCGTCGATAAACAGAATGATCTGCCCTTCCTGCTTGGACAATTCATTAAGCAGCGATTTCAGGCGCTCTTCGAACTCGCCACGGAACTTGGCTCCGGCGATCAGCGAACCCATGTCCAGGGACAGCAGGCGCTTGCCTTTGAGGCCGTCCGGCACTTCACCGTTGATGATGCGCTGGGCCAAGCCTTCGGCGATTGCGGTTTTACCCACGCCAGGCTCACCGATCAACACAGGGTTGTTTTTGGTGCGACGCTGCAGCACCTGGATGGTGCGACGAATCTCGTCGTCACGGCCGATGACAGGGTCAAGCTTGCCCTCTTCGGCACGCTTGGTCAGGTCAACGGTGTATTTATCCAGGGCTTGGCGCGACTCCTCATGGTTGGGGTCATTCACCGCCTCGCCGCCGCGCAGATTGTTGATGGCGTTTTCCAGGGCTTTCTTGCTCACGCCCTGGCCCAACAACAATTTGCCGAGCTTGCTGTTGTCGTCCATCGCGGCGAGCAGCACCAGCTCGCTGGAGATGAACTGGTCACCTTTCTGCTGGGCCAGGCGGTCGGCCTGATTCAGCAGGCGCGCCAGGTCCTGCGACATATTCACGTCGCCGGTGGGGTTTTCGATTTTCGGCAGTTGGTCGAGCTCTTTGCTCAACTCCTTGCGCAGGCTGTTGACGTCAAAGCCCACCTGCATCAACAAGGGCTTGATAGAACCACCTTGTTGTTCGAGGAGCGCCTGCATCAAGTGCGCCGGTTCAATCGCCGGGTGGTCAAGACCGACCGCCAGGGACTGGGAGTCCGATAAGGCCAACTGCAATTTGCTGGTTAAACGATCAATACGCATTAGTCACCTTCCTTTTGAGCAGGCCGGAGCTGTGTGCGAACGAGTTTGCTCGCGATTAACGCATCCTGAATGAAGAAACCTGCCAGATACCCTTATAGATGGGGTGGATTCTGGGGGATTCAAGCAGCGGATGGTTGATACAGGTCAGGACAGTCTAGCGTTCAAGCCAGATAAGGGAGGCGAATCGGCCGGTGCGTGGGCTGCGCCGGTAAGAAAAGAAGCGCGGATCGGTCACGGTGCAGAAACCGCCACCATAAACAGCAGTAATACCCCGCGCAGCCAGGCGCAGACGAGCGAGTTGATAGATATCAGCCATGAATTTGCCGGGATTGCGGCTGGGAACGAAGGCTTGGGCAGTCGCCGGCAGCTGTTGCATGAAGGCTTGACGCACCTCGGGGCCGACTTCAAAGGCCTGCGGGCCAATCGCCGGACCGAGCCAGACCAGAACGTCGGCCGGGTCGCTCCCAAGGTTTTCGAAGGTAGCTTCCAACACGCCGGCCGCCAGCCCACGCCAACCGGCATGAGCCGCCGCAACACGGGTGCCCGCTCGATTGCAGAACAATGCAGGCAAGCAGTCAGCCGTCATCGATGTGCAGGCGATACCCGCTGTGCTGGTCCAGCTGCCATCGGCTTCGGCGATACGGCCCGGATCGGCCTCGACCACAGTGGTCCCGTGAACCTGGCGCAACCAGGCCGGCTGGATACCGAAGGCATCGGTAAGGCGACGACGATTTTCCAGGACAGCCTCGAGGCTGTCCTCGACATGATCGCCCAGGTTGAGGCTGTCGAACGGCGCCACACTGACGCCGCCCGCTCGAGTAGTGACGCAGGCTTTGACCTGAGACGGCGCGGGCCAGTCAGGAATCAGCCAACCACTCATCCGATAAACGCCTCGCGATCCTGCTTGAGCAACGACAACAACCAGACCAGATCGTCTGGAAGCGGCGATTCCCAGCTCATGCGCTTACCGCTCGTCGGATGATCCAGCTCCAGGAAGCGTGCATGCAGTGCCTGGCGCGGGAACGTCTTGAGCGATTCAACCATGGTCTGGCTGGCCGCAGGCGGAATGCGGAAGCGACCACCGTAGGCCGGATCACCGACCAGCGGGAAGTTGATATGGGCCATGTGCACGCGGATCTGGTGGGTACGCCCGGTTTCCAGCTTGACCCGCACGTGAGTGTGGGAGCGGAAACGCTCCAGTACGCGATAGTGGCTGACGGCCTGCTTGCCGCCCTCCATCACCGCCATGCGCTGGCGCTGCTGGCCGTGGCGACCGATAGGCGCATTGATCTTGCCACCGGCCACTACGACGCCGATCACAATGCATTCATAGATCCGGCTGACGCTGCGACTCTGCAATTGGGTAACAAGCTGCGTCTGCGCCTGAATGGTCTTGGCCACCACCATCAAGCCGGTGGTGTCCTTGTCCAGGCGGTGCACGATGCCGCAGCGCGGCACGTTGATGATGTCCGGCACGTGGTGCAACAGGGCATTGAGCAAGGTGCCATCAGCGTGCCCGGCCGCCGGGTGAACCACCAGGCCTGCGGGTTTGTTGATGACCAGGATATCGTCGTCTTCATAGACGATATCCAGTTCGATGTCCTGAGCGACCCATTCTCCTTGAGCTTCCTGCTCGGCAGTCAGCTCAAGAATCGCACCGCCATGAACTATGTCTCGCGGGCGGATAACCGCTCCATCCACAGTCAGGCGGCCGTCTTTGATCCAGGCGGAAAGGCGCGAGCGCGAGTGCTCAGCGAATAATTGTGCGGCGACTTGATCGAGGCGTTGGCCGCCCAATTCGGACGGCACCTCTGCGCGAAGTTCAATTTTATCGGACATGCTCAGACTAGGCGTGGCACAGCCTTTGGTTTCGGCTGCGCGCTTGTGGTTAAATACGGCGTCTTTTGCCCCGAGGCTTTCAACGGGGCGCTCATCATAACAGGACGGCCCCGCCCAAGACAGCGGCCGTCATAGGGACGCAAGCCGCCATGCAAGTGAAACACCTGCTGCTGATCGCCATCCTCGCCATGACTGCTGCTTGCTCGTCAACAAAGGACGTCGTCGACGAAAACCTGAGCGAAGTCGAGCTGTACCAGCAAGCTCAGACAGACTTGGACAATAATAGCTACACCAGCGCCACAGCGAAGCTGAAGGCACTGGAGTCGCGTTACCCGTTCGGTCGCTATGCCGACCAGGCCCAGCTTGAGCTGATCTACGCCAACTACAAGAACGCCGAGCCGGAAGCTGCCAAGTCCGCTGCCGAGCGTTTTATCCGCCTGCACCCGCAGCATCCGAATGTGGACTACGCCTACTACATGAAGGGCCTGACCTCGTTCGACCAGGACGTTGGCCTGCTGGCGCGCTTCCTGCCGCTGGACATGACCAAGCGTGACCCAGGCGCCGCCCGCGACTCCTACAACGAGTTCGCCCAGTTAACCAGCCGCTACCCGAACAGTCGCTACGCGCCGGACGCCAAGCAGCGCATGATCTACCTGCGCAACCTGCTGGCCTCCTACGAGGTCCACGTGGCCCACTACTACCTGACCCGTCAGGCGTACGTGGCCGCCGCCAACCGTGGCCGCTACGTGGTGGAGAACTTCCAGGAAACCCCTTCCGTGGGCGACGGCCTGGCCGTGATGACCGAGGCTTACCAGCGCTTGCATCTGGACGAACTGGCCACCACCAGCCTGGAAACCCTGAAGCTCAACTACCCGGACCACCCAAGCCTGAAAGACGGCCAGTTCGTGCCTCAGGTTGACGAAGCCGACAACCGTTCGTGGCTGAGCAAGTACACCCTGGGCCTGATCGAATCCCGTCCACCGCTGCCGCCAGGCGAAACACGCGCCAACCAGGACGTGGTCAAGCAGTACCAGGACGCCAAGGACGCGATTCCTTCGGAGCTCAAGCCGCACGACGAAAACGGCGACGTGATCGAAGAGGAAGAGCCGCAAGCCCTGGGCAACAACCAGGACCGCTCGTGGTTCAGCTACATGACCTTCGGTGTGTTCGACTGATTGTTCGACGCAACGCAAAAGGGAGCTCTCAGGAGCTCCCTTTTTCATGGGCGAGTATTTATTGCGCTGTGCGCCCATGGCGACCTTGGCTAAACTGGCGCATTCCTTATCGAGAAACTGCCCATCATGCTTCGTCTATTGTTCTGGATCGCCGTCATTGCCGCCGCGGTATGGCTCTGGCGCAAATTTAAAAGCCCTGCCGCCAGGCAAACCCGCGCCGGCGAGCCAAATGCTGCGTTGATGGTGCGCTGCGCCCATTGTGGCGTACACCTGCCCCAGGATCGCGCGCTGAGTTCACGTCAGGAGTGGTATTGCACCCAGGCGCATCTGGAGCAAGGGCCGAAGTCTATCCAGCGCTGATTCGACCGGCGGGCGCGTAAGGCGCCGGGTCGATGATCGGTGCATGCCCCAGCAGCAAGTCGGCAAACAACTGGCAGGACGCCGGCGCAAGCACCAAACCATTGCGGTAATGCCCGCAATTTAGCCACAAACCTTTGAAGCCGGGTACCTCGCCGATATAGGGGATGCCTTCCGGCGAGCCGGGCCGCAACCCCGCCCAGTGTCCCACCACCTCGGCCCTCGCCAGCGCGGGAAGCAGCTCCAGCGCAGAAGCCTTGAGACTTTCCAGCGCGACGTCGGTCGGCGTTTTATCGAACCCTGCATGTTCCAGGGTGCTGCCAATCAGAATGTGCCCATCACGCCGTGGGATCGCATAGCGCCCTTTGGCCAGGACCATGCTCGATAAAAAGTCAGGCGCGCATTTGTAGAGGATCATCTGGCCTTTGACCGGCTCCACGGGCAGCGCCAAGCCCAGTTTTCCCAGCAACTCCCCGCTCCAGGCACCCGCTGCGAGCACGATCTGATCGCCCGTCATGGCGCCAGCAGGCGTACTCACGCCCACCACGGTGTCGCCTTCCAACATAAATCCATCGACTTCGCACTGCTCGTGAATTGTCACATCGGGCAGTGCCGACAACGCCGCCTTAAGCGATTTGACCAGACGGGGGTTGCGTACGTTGGCCACATTGGCCATGTAGATCGCCCGCGAATAACCGCCGCCCAGCGCCGGGACTGCGTCATGGGCGGCCGACACGTCCACTTGGCTCAAGGGTCGCTGCTCGCGCGCAGCCCACGCCAGCGCATCGGCCTCGTCATCCAGATCGAGCCAATACAGGCCCGTGGTGTGCACTTCAGGATCGACGCCGGTCGCGGCGAACAGCCGTTGTGCCAGTTGCGGATAGAAATCCTGGGACCAATGGGCCAAGGCAGTCACTGCCGGGCTATAGCGCCACGGATACAACGGCGAAACAATTCCGCCACCGGCCCAGGAAGACTCCTGCCCAAGCCCGGCGCGCTCCAGCAATATGACTGCCCGCCCCCGGTTAGCCAAGTTGTACGCCGTCAGCAAGCCAATAACTCCGCCGCCGACAATCACTACTCGCTGTTGCTTAGCCATCATTCGATCCAGCCGATAAAAAAAGGAAAAGCGCGCCCGGCGCCCATTCATCCAGCACCCTCATCACTGTCCCCAGCATGCCTTGAGCGGCATTTGCGGCGCCGCTCCCGGATTGCTCCGCATACCGGTGCTGGTCAAGCTGAATTGGCCGCAAGCGTCGTCCGTCATGACTGAGTCCGTGGCCGGCGTGGCTAGCAGGGCAAAATCCTGAGGGTTCAATACTGCGCTGATTCTATAGTGATCATTGCCCGTACTGACGCCACTTGCATCAATAAAAGTGCCGTTGCGCGTGTAGAAACGCTCCAGGTGCTGAGCTTGCTCGCTCAGCAACGCGACGATTTGCACCCGATATACCCTTTTGACGTGGCCGGTATAGCCGGGGTAAGCGATCGCACCCAGCAACGCGATGATCGCCACGGCGATCAATAATTCGATCAGGGTAAAGCCCTGGTTATCCATGCCCATTCGCTTGCTCCTTATTGAAGTTGACGCCACAAGACCCGCCGAAACCTCTCGCCGCCGCCCTCCTCCACACGCGCGTACACCGTCTCCAGCACCGTGCGCGATTGCCCGCCCAGCCCGACGGCCGTCACCCGGAAGAGCGTGGCTGGGGTGTGCGGCGGCAAATGTGCCTGACCCGTACCGATTCCCAAGGATTGAACGCCATACACCCCGTCCTTGAACGCTACCCAAGTCACCGCCGAGACCGGATTTGGCCCGGCGCCAACCAAGGAAAAAGCATCATCGGGCGGCGCACAACTGATGAGCGAGTGGCAAACCGGCAGTGCGTGCCCCTCCCTGCGCACCGCCGACTCCCCTAGCCGCAGGCCACTCTCGGCAGCCTGGAATGATTGATTACGCTGCCACAAGCTACTTGCGACCTTCTGCTGAGAGGTCGCGCCTTGCATCGATGACAATCCCAACAGTGACAGCACCAGCAGAAACACCAAGCTGATCAGCAGTACCATTCCCGCCTGCCGCACCTGGCCACGTCCAATCATCGTCATCGCCCTACTCCAGCCGATTGCGCAGCGCCGCCACGACGCTGTAGGCCTGATCTTTCACTCGCCCGGCAGGGTCTTGCAGCGTCATGAAGATGCGCACGCTGCGTATCAACGATGCGTCGGCGGGGTGGCTGTCGTAACGCACCACGTGCGTCGAATCAGACCTGGCCGCCACGCCAAAACTGATCTCGAATGCCCGTACGTTATCCATCAGTACGGCCTTGGCCGGAGCCGACGGGGTACTGATCTTCAATTGGCCCGCCTCATAGGTGTAGGTGAGCTCACGTATGGCAAAACGAATCTGACCGGGCGCGACCACGGACGGTGCCCCGATGTAAGCCTGGGCGGCCTCCTTGCAGTCGGACACCACCGTCCAGTCAGGCTTGCCGGCGACGTCGCCGGTATTGGCAGTCACCAGTGTCAGTGAAGTTGCGCTTGCCGACACTTCCCAGCCAATCGGCCGATCAAAGGCTGCCGGGGCGTTCTCTATAAACGCCGCGGCCAAACACCCCAGCATGCCGGCCTGGCGAATATCGTGGGTCATCTTGCTCAGGACGAACCGCGCGTCGTCCTGCAGCACCATGGCGGCCTGCTGGCTGGCCTGGGTCAAGCGCGAACTGATCAGCACCTGGCTCGCGCCAAGGATCAGTACCAGCCCGACGGCCAGCGCCAGCAACAGTTCCACCAGACCGAAACCGCGCGCGGGACGAATCATTGCAACTTCCCCCGCCCATCGGCGATGCGACTGGTCAGGGTGAAGGTTTGCCGCCCACCCAGGCTGCTTACCCCCCTGACATCCTCCCAACTGATGCTGATAGTGACTTCGTCACCGCTGATCGCTACGGCGCCTTTGGCGTCCTTGCCTGCAAAACCGATGATATTGGCTTCGAAGTCATGCAAGTCCAGGTCACGCACGCTGGAGGTCGAGGTACTCGGCGGCGCGTGCTCGGCTCGCCCCCAGGAATAATCGACACCGGCGTTGGCGCGAATGCGATCAAGCATGTCGTAGGCAATAAAACTGGCTTGGCTGGTCATCCTTGCGCTGTCGGTGTATTTGAGCGCGTTGAGCTGGATCGCTGCGGCACCCAGCAGCCCTAGAGCCAGGACCAGCAGGGCTACCAGCACCTCGATCAGCGTCATACCGGATTGGTGCCGGTGAAAAGCGCGTAGAAAAAATGTATTCCGGCAGAAAGACATTACCGTCGTCATCCATGTCGAAGGCCGTAGAAAAACAGGAAATTCCTGCTGTGCGCCCCAAGACTAGCGTCGGTTTTTGGCCGGTGCCGCTACCGGAACAAAGGGAAATACATTGGACATAAAGGCCATCATTCAGCCCCAGGGACCAGGCGCTATACCTATGCCTGCCAGTTAGATCACTCGCATCCACGGAGGGACGCACATGACACAACGAGGGTTCACCTTGATCGAATTACTGCTGGGGCTGATCGTGACGGGCTTTCTGGCGCAACTGGCCATACCCAACTTCAAAGGGTTGCTGGAATCGCAGCAGCGGCAAAGCGTGGCCCAATCACTGGCCGACGGGCTACGTTATGCGCGAACCGAGGCGATCGCACGCAATCGTGCGGTGGTCATCCATGCACGGGATGAAGATTGGAGCCAAGGGTGGCGGGTGATACTGGATAACAGTGGGCGCGGCCATTTGGACGACGACAATCCGGTGCTATTGGAGCGACAGGACAGCGGGCGCGTAACGGTTGCAGGTAATGGGCCGGTCGCCAGCCAGGTTCGCTTCAGCGGTTTGGGGGAGCCGGTGTTCGCAGGCGGCGGATTTCGTGCCGGCACGGTGCATGTGTGCGACACCGAGCAAGCACAGAGCCTGTATCAGGTAGTGCTGGCGCCCAGCGGGCGTATCAGCCTGCGCAGTGAAAAGACCGAGCAGGCGTTATGCCGAAGTTGATCGAGCTCCCCAGAGGTTCAGAGCAGCGAGCGTACCCGCAGCTCCTTGGGCATTGAAAACGTAATGTTTTCTTCTCGACCCGCCAATTCATCGGCGCCGGTGGCGCCCCAGGCGTGCAATTGCTGGATCACGCCACGCACCAGGACTTCCGGGGCCGAGGCGCCTGCCGTGATGCCGATGCGCCCGACACCGTCGAACCAGCTACGCTGCATATCCTCGGCGCCGTCGATCAGGTACGCAGGCGTGGCCATGCGCTCGGCCAACTCACGCAAGCGGTTGGAGTTTGAGCTGTTGGGGCTGCCGACCACCAGCACCACATCGCACTCATCGGCCAGTTGCTTGACTGCATCCTGGCGGTTTTGCGTGGCGTAGCAGATGTCGTCCTTGCGTGGGCCGCCAATGGCCGGGAAGCGCGTGCGCAGGGCATCGATAACGCGACTGGTGTCATCCATGGACAAGGTAGTCTGGGTGACAAAGGCCAAGCGTTCCGGGTTTTTTACCTGCAAGTTGGCGACGTCTTTTTCGTCTTCCACCAGGTAGATGGCGCCGCCATTGCTGGCGTCGTACTGGCCCATGGTGCCTTCGACTTCCGGGTGGCCGGCGTG
The DNA here is from genome assembly GCF_030147005.1 of Pseudomonas sp. Lineage (GTDB taxonomy): Bacteria > Pseudomonadota > Gammaproteobacteria > Pseudomonadales > Pseudomonadaceae > Aquipseudomonas. The sequence continues at coordinate 11,603 of NZ_JASLAW010000213.1, read as the reverse complement.
GCCGATCAGGATGCATTCACGGCCGTCACGGCTGTAGCGTGCCACTTCGATGTGTACTTTGGTCACCAGCGGGCATGTGGCATCGAATACCTTCAGGCCACGGCCGGCCGCCTCGGTGCGTACGGCCTGGGAAACGCCGTGGGCGCTGAAGATGACGATTACATCATCGGGCACCTGGTCGAGTTCTTCGACGAAGATGGCGCCGCGAGCACGCAGATCTTCGACCACGAACTTGTTGTGGACGACTTCATGCCGCACATAAATCGGCGGCCCGAAGACTTCCAGGGCGCGGTTGACGATTTCGATCGCCCGGTCCACACCGGCACAGAAGCCACGGGGGTTGGCGAGTTTGATTTGCATGCTGTGCCTCGTGTCTTGCAGCCACATTGAGTCAGTTAACCCTGACCCAACCGACAATGGAGATCAAAGGTGAGAGCGGGCTTGCTCGCGAAAGCGGTGGATCAGTTCAAGCATTCGCTGACTGACATGGCGCATTCGCGAGCAAGCCCGCTCCCACATTTTAGACCGCGTGCGGTCAGTTACAGCGCTTTGACGTTGATAATCTCGACGTCAAAGGTCAGTGTCTTGCCGGCCAACGGGTGGTTGAAATCGATGGTCACTTGCGCGTCATCGAAAGCTTTTACCACGCCGGGCAATTCCGTATTCGCCGCATCATTGAAGATCACCAGCAGGCCTTCCGACAGCTCCATGCCTTCGAACTGCGAACGCGGGATGATCTGCACGTTTTGCGGGTTGGGCTGGCCAAAGGCATTTTCCGGCAGGATCTGCAGGTTGCGCTTGTCGCCGGCCTTGAACCCGAACAGAGCCGCTTCAAAACCCGGCAGCAGGTTGCCGTCACCGACCTTGAAAGTCGCCGGGGCTTTGTCGAACGTGCTGTCGACCGTGTCGCCATTCTCCAGGCGCAATGCGAAATGCAAAGTGACTTCCGTGTTCTGGCCGATGCGTTGCTCAGCCAATACCTGATCAGTCATTGACGGTCTCTCCGGTTTTCTTGCTCTTGAACATATCCAGCGCCAGCATGATTGCACCGACGGTGATAGCACTGTCGGCAAAGTTGAACGCCGGGAAGTAATGGCGGTTCTGCCAGTGCACCAGGATGAAATCAATCACATGGCCCAGGGCAATGCGGTCGTACAGGTTGCCCAGCGCGCCGCCCAGCACCAGGGCCAGGGCAATGGCCAGCCAGGTGTCATCACGACCCAGGCGCTTGAGCCAGACGACCAGCACCGCACTCACCACCACGGCGATCAGCGCGAACAACCAACGCTGCCAACCACCGCCATCAGCCAGGAAGCTGAAGGCCGCGCCGGTGTTGTAGGCCAGGGTCCAGCTGAAGTAATCCGGGATCACCACGATTTGCTGGAACATTTCCAGGGTGCCTTCGAAATGAGCTTTGCTGACCTGATCAATGACCAGAACCAGCAAGCTCAGTACGAGCCAGCCCAGACGTCCGAAACGGCTGGCGTTAGGCATGCTGTTATCAGGCATAGTGGCGAACCTCGCCAGCACCGCTGATGTTATCAACGCAACGACCGCAGATTTCCGGATGCTCAGGGTTCACGCCGACATCTTCGCGGCAATGCCAGCAACGGGCGCATTTAGGGAAGGTCGACTTGACCACTTTGAGCTTCAGGCCCGGTACCTCGGTAGCCACGGCGTCTGCCGGAGCCTGGGTGAAAGGTGCCAGGCTTGCGGTAGAGGTGATCAACACAAAGCGCAGTTCGTTGCTCAGTTTGGCCAGGTCGGCGGTCAGGCCGTCTTCGGCAAACAGGGTGACTTCGGCTTGCAGGTTGCCACCCACGGCCTTGGCCGCGCGCTGCACTTCCAACTCCTTGTTCACCGCAACCTTCACGGCCATCACGCCTTCCCAGTACTCACGGCCCAGTTCGAAGTCGGCCGGCAGTTCGGTCAAGCCCTCGTACCAGGTATTGAGCATGACGGACTCGTTACGCTCGCCCGGCAGGTATTCCCACAGTTCGTCGGCGGTGAACGCCAGGATCGGTGCGATCCAGCGCACCAGCGCTTCGCTGATGTGGTACAGCGCGGTTTGCGCCGAGCGGCGGGCCTTGCTGTTGGCGCCGGTGGTGTACTGGCGGTCCTTGATGATGTCGAGGTAGAAACCACCCAGCTCCTGTACGCAGAAGTTGTGGATCTTCGAGTAGACATTCCAGAAACGGTACTCGCCGTAGTGTTCCTGCAACTCGCGCTGCAGCAACAGGGTGCGGTCCACGGCCCAACGGTCGAGGGCGAGCATGTCTTCGGCCGGCAGCAGGTCGGTGGCCGGGTTGAAACCGGTCAGGTTCGACAGCATGAAGCGCGCGGTATTACGTATGCGACGGTAGGCATCGGCGCTGCGGGCCAGGATTTGCTCCGACACGGCGATCTCGCCCGAGTAATCGGTCGACGCGACCCACAGACGCATGATGTCGGCGCCCAGGGTCTCGTTGATCTTTTTCGGCTCGATCACATTCTTCAGCGACTTGGACATCTTGCGGCCGTTTTCGTCGACGGTGAAGCCGTGGGTCAGCAGTTCCCGGTACGGTGCATGGTTGTCGATGGCGCAACCGGTCAGCAGCGATGAGTGGAACCAGCCACGGTGCTGGTCCGAACCTTCCAGGTACAAGTCGGCACGCGGGCCGGTCTCGTGGCCCATCGGGTGCGAACCGCGCAGCACGTGCCAGTGGGTGGTGCCCGAGTCGAACCAGACGTCGAGGGTGTCGCTGATCTTGTCGTACTGCGGCGCTTCATCACCCAGCAGCTCGGCGGCGTCCATTTTGAACCAGGCTTCAATGCCTTCCTGTTCAACGCGCTGGGCCACGACTTCCATCAGCTCGACGGTGCGCGGGTGCAGCTCGCCGCTTTCCTTGTTCAGGAAGAACGGGATCGGCACGCCCCAGTTACGCTGGCGGGAGATACACCAGTCCGGGCGATTGGCGATCATCGAGTGCAGGCGCGCCTGGCCCCAGGCCGGGACGAACTTGGTGCCTTCGACGGCTTTGAGCGAACGCACGCGCAGGGTTTCGCCGCTGCTCGGCTCTTTGTCCATGCCGATAAACCACTGCGCGGTGGCGCGGTAGATCAACGGGGTCTTGTGGCGCCAGCAATGCATGTAGCTGTGCTGGATGGTGGCGGTTTGCATCAGCGCACCGACTTCACGCAGCTTTTCGATGATTCCGGGGTCGGCCTTGAAGATGAACTGGCCGCCGAAGAACTCCAGCGACGGCACGTACACACCGTTGCTTTGCACCGGGTTGATGATGTCATCGTTGACCAGGCCGTACTTTTTGCAGATCACGAAGTCGTCCACGCCATAGGCAGGCGAGCAGTGAACGATGCCGGTGCCCGAGCCCAGTTCAACGTAGTCAGCCAGATAGACCGGCGACAGACGGTCATAGAACGGATGACGGAAGTTGATCAGCTCCAGCGCGGAACCGGTGGTGGTCGCGATGACCGAACCTTGCAGCGCGTAGCGGGCCAGGCAGGCTTCGACCATTTCTTCAGCGAGTACGAGCAAGCGGTCACCGACGTCCACAAGGGCGTAGGTGAATTCCGGGTGCACGTTCAGCGCCTGGTTGGCCGGGATGGTCCACGGTGTGGTGGTCCAGATCACGATGGCCGCAGGCTTGGCCAGCGATGCCAGGCCGAAGGCTTCGGCCAGCTTGGCCTCGTCGGCGATCGGGAAGGCCACGTCGACGGTGGAGGACTTTTTGTCTTCGTACTCGACTTCCGCCTCGGCCAGGGCCGAGCCACAGTCGAAACACCAGTTCACGGGCTTGAGGCCCTTGAACACGAAACCGCCTTTGACGATTTCGGCCAAGGCGCGGATTTCACCGGCCTCGTTCTTGAAGTTCATGGTTTTGTACGGGTTGTCCCACTCGCCCAGGACACCCAGGCGGATGAACTCGGTCTTCTGCCCTTCGATTTGCTCGGTGGCGTAGGCACGGCACAGTTCGCGGGTTTTGTCCGCTCCCAGGTTCTTGCCGTAGGTCACTTCGACTTTGTGTTCGATCGGCAGGCCGTGGCAGTCCCAACCCGGGATATACGGCGCGTCGAAGCCCGACAGGGTTTTCGAACGCAGGATCATGTCCTTGAGAATCTTGTTCAGCGCATGACCGATGTGAATCGTGCCGTTGGCATAAGGAGGGCCGTCGTGCAGCACGAATTTCGGACGATCCTTGCCAATTTCGCGCAACTTTCCGTACAGGCCAATACTGTCCCAGCGCTGCAGGATCTGCGGTTCGCGCTGTGGCAGGCCGGCCTTCATTGGGAAGGCGGTGTCCGGAAGGTTTAGCGTGGCTTTATAGTCGGTCATTTAAGGCTCTTCGGTTAGCGATGGGCGCTAGGTGCGGCTAGTGCACGGGCGGCGGCGACATCCGCATTGATCGCCGTTTTCAACGCCTCAAGGGAGGCGAAACGCTGCTCTTCACGCAGCTTCTGGTGGAAAACCACCGTTAAACGCCGGTCGTATAAATCACCGGCAAAATCCAAAAGGTGAACTTCCAGGTGGGCCTTGCCATCACCTGCAACCGTGGGCCTGACGCCTATGTTGGCGACTCCCGGCCACGATTGGCCGTCGATGTCGACACTCACCAGGTAAACCCCGGTCAGCGGCACACGACGGCGCTTGAGTTGCACGTTGGCGGTTGGCGTGCCCAGTTGGCGCGCCAGCTTCTGGCCGTGCAGTACCCGCCCGGCGATGCGGAACGGGCGACCGAGCAAACGCTCGGCCAAGGCGAAGTCGGCAGCGGCCAGGGCGTTACGCACTTGGGTACTGCTCACGCGCAGGCCGTCCAGTTCGACGGTTTGCGCGGCTTCGACGGTAAAACCCTGGCTGACGCCGGCATGTTGCAGGAAATCGAAATCTCCGACGCGGTCGCAACCGAAACGGAAGTCGTCGCCGACCTCCAGATGCTGCACGCCCAGGCCATCGACGAGGATGCGGTCGACGAACTCGGCGGCGCTGAGGCTTTGCAAACGCTGGTTGAAAGCCAGGCAGAGGACGCGGTCCACGCCTTCTTCCGCCAGCAACTGCAACTTGTCCCGCAAGCGGGCCAGACGGGCCGGCGCCGTTTCCGGGGTAAAGAACTCCCGCGGCTGTGGCTCAAAAATCACCACACAGCTGGGCACGCCCAACTCGACCGCACGTTCGCGCAACCTGGCCAGGATAGCCTGGTGGCCACGGTGAACACCGTCAAAGTTGCCAATAGTGGCGACGCAGCCCCGATGCTCGGGGCGCAGGTTGTGGAGACCTCGAACCAGCTGCATAACGCGCTTCTTGCTCATAAAGTGGTCGATTATAACCACACCCGGCCCCGGACGACAGGCAACAGCACAGGCCAGATGGATCGATTCGATAAAACAGCGGTTTTATCGCGGCAAACTCGCTACCCCAGCGACTTGCGATTGAAATCGCGCAGGCGGAAACCCTGCAGCAGCAACATCCCGAAGTACACCACCACGCCCGCCACCACCAGCACGCCAAGGCGCATGAAGCGCTCCAGCATATGGCCCTCGTCCCAGGCCGGCATAACGTGCATCAGGCCCAGCAACACGACGGACATCATCGCCACGGCGACCAACAGCTTGAGGGCAAACAGCCCCCAGCCTGGCTGCGGCTGGTACATCTGCTGTTTGCGCAGTTGATAAAACAGCAGGCCGGCGTTGATGCACGCACCGGCACTGATCGCCAGCGCCAGGCCGGCATGGGCCAGCGGGCCGATAAACACCAGGTTGAGCAGTTGCGTGACGATCAGCGTGAAAATCGCGATTTTGACCGGCGTGCGGATGTTCTGCTGGGCATAAAAGCCCGGCGCCAACACCTTGATGACAATAATGCCCAGCAGACCGACGGAATAGGCGACCAGAGCACGCTGCGTCATCAGGGCGTCATGGGCGTCGAATTGGCCGTATTGAAACAGCGACACGGTCAACGGCTCGGCCAGGATACCCAGCGCTAGCGAACAGGGCAGCACCAGCACAAAGCACAAGCGCAGCCCCCAATCGAGAATGCGTGAATATTCCTGGCGGTCCTTGCTGGCGTAGGTGCGCGCCAGGGTCGGCAGCAGGATCGTGCCGAGGGCCACGCCGAGTACGCCGGACGGCAATTCCATCAGCCGGTCGGCGTAATACATCCACGACACCGAGCCGGACACCAGCAACGAAGCGAACGCGGTGTTGATGATCAGCGAAATCTGGCTGACCGACACGCCAAGGATCGCCGGCAGCATATTGCGCATCACGCGCCACACGCCGGTGTCCTTGAGATTCAGGCGCGGCAGTACGAGCATGCCGATTTTTTTCAAATGCGGCAGTTGGTAGAGCAACTGCGCCAGGCCGCCGGCCAGCACTGCCCAACCCAGGGCCATGACCGGTGGATCGAAGTACGGCGTGAGAAACAGCGCGAAGATAATCATGCTGACGTTCAGCAGCGTCGGCACGAAGGCCGGCACCGAGAAACGGTTCCAGGTATTGAGGATCGCCCCGGCGAGGGATGACAGAGAGATCAGCAATATATAAGGAAAGGTCACGCGCAGCAGATCGGTGGTCAGCGCGAACTTTTCCGGGGTATTGGCAAAACCGGGGGCCGTGGCCCAGATCACCCAGGGCGCGGCGAGCATGCCGAGGACGGTCACCAGCATCAACACCAGCGTCAGCAGGCCCGAGACATAGGCGATAAAGGTGCGGGTTGCCTCCTCCCCCTGCTGAGTCTTGTATTCGGCCAGGATCGGCACGAATGCCTGGGAAAACGCGCCTTCGGCGAAGATTCTGCGCAGCAGGTTGGGCAATTTAAAGGCGATGAAGAAGGCGTCCGTGGCCATACTGGCGCCAAAAATGCGTGCCAGCAGGGTGTCACGCACAAACCCCAAAACCCGGGAGATCATCGTGATAGAGCTGACGGCAGCCAACGATTTGAGCAGATTCATTGAAAGAGTTTGCGCCTATAGATAAAGAGCAGGCGAACAAAGCGCCTACTTATGCGATACTGCGCGCCTGCAACAGCACAGAGCCAAAGCTCGCGAGTTTACAGGTCAAGCGCCGGAAATAAATCACCCGCCTCTTCAGATCGACCACTCAGCAGTTCGCATCAGCCGCCCTTGACAACCCATCAAGTCATCGGCATGATTCGCGGCCTATTTTGTTTGCTATTTCCTAAAAAGTCTTTCGAGGAGCTCGACGGTGGCCAACACACCTTCCGCCAAAAAACGTGCAAAACAGGCTGAGAAGCGTCGCAGCCACAACGCCAGCCTGCGTTCCATGGTTCGTACCTACATCAAGAATGTAGTTAAAGCCATCGACACCAAAGACGCTGAAAAAGCTCAAGCTGCTTACGTTCTGGCCGTGCCAGTTATCGACCGTATGGCCGATAAAGGCATCATCCACAAGAACAAGGCCGCTCGTCATAAGAGCCGCCTGAATGGCCACATCAAGGCTCTGAGCGTTCCTGCTGCAGCCTAAGTGGTAACAACTGCCACGTGACCTGAGGTTGCGTAACAGTTAAGAAATGCCCCGTACCGAAAGGTCCGGGGCATTTTTGTTTGCCCACGAATCACCAATCTTCTCCACGTATGGACTGTAGGCGTCATAGATCAGGCAAAAAAAAGCCCCGAACCAGTCGGGGCGTTTTTGCTACAGCTTGATCAAAACATCGATCAATGGTGATGACCGCCTTCACCGTGGACGTGGCCGTGAGCCACTTCTTCCTGGGAAGCGTCGCGGATGGCAACGATCTTCACTTTGAAGTTCAGACGCTGGCCAGCCAGAGGGTGGTTGCCGTCAACGGTCACGTCATCGCCGTCCAGATCGCGGATGGTCACGATCTGCATTTGGCCGTCCGGCGCGGAAGCGTGGAACTGCATGCCGACTTCCAGTTCATCAACACCTTCGAACATGCTGCGGCTCAAGGTGCTGACCAGTTCGGCGGAGTATTCGCCATAAGCGTCTTCAGGCTCTACGGCGACGGACAGTTCGTCACCAACGTCCTTGCCTTCCAGAGCCTTTTCCAGGCCTGGGATAATGTTACCCGCGCCTTGGAGGTAGACCAGCGGCGCGCCGCCGGCTGAGCTGTCGATGACCTCACCAGCGTCGTTGGTCAGGGTATAGTCGATGGAGACAGCCTTGTTAGCGGCGATCGTCATGGGGCGAGACCTTTTGCATAAGAATGAAGAACGGACAAGTCTAAACAAGGATTTGCCCGAAAGCGAACAGAACCCGGACAGACGGGCCCGACCAACGGTCTCGACGATCACTGGATTCCGTCAGGACGACGACCTGCACTGGGTCGCCGAACTGTCCTGCGGCCACACCCAGCATCTGCGCCACCAGCCGCCATGGCAGTTACGCGCCTGGGTGCTCGACCCCGCGCAACGCCTTGAAAAAATAGGCCAACCCTTTGCGTGCGGCTGGTGTGCGCAACCACACGAATAACGATAACCTTGGCGTCTGATTCGCGGTAGGCACTCAAGCATAGAGCGCCACCCCAGCCATGCACCTCCAGAGAATTCGCATGCAGACTTTTTTTATCGCGCCCACCGATTTTGGTGTGGGCCTGACCTCCATCAGCCTTGGGCTGGTGCGCACCCTGGAACGCGCGGGGTTGAAAGTCGGTTTTTTCAAACCGATTGCCCAGCCGCACCCCGGCGATACCGGCCCTGAGCGCTCCACCGAACTGGTGGCACGCACCCATGGCCTGAAACCGCCACAACCCCTGGGCCTGGCCCATGTAGAGCGCATGCTAGGCGACGGCCAGCTGGATGAGCTGCTCGAAGAAATCATCACGCTGTACCAGCAAGCCGCCGTGGGCAAGGACGTGCTGATCGTCGAAGGCATGGTGCCGACCCGCAGCGCCAGTTATGCGGCACGGGTCAACCTGCACCTGGCCAAGAGCCTGGATGCCGAAGTGATCCTGGTCTCGGCCCCGGAAAATGAAGTACTCACCGAACTGTCCGGCCGCGTGGAACTGCAGGCGCAATTGTTCGGCGGCCCGAAAGACCCGAAAGTACTGGGCGTGATCCTCAACAAGGTGCGCACCGACGAAAGCATGGAGGCATTCTCGGCACGCCTCAAAGAGCATTCGCCGTTGTTGCGCAGCGGTGATTTCCGCCTGCTTGGCTGCATTCCCTACCAGCCCGAACTCAACGCGCCACGTACCCGCGACGTGGCCGACCTGATGGGCGCGCAGATCCTCAATGCCGGCGACTATGAAACACGGCGCATGACCAGGATCATCATCTGCGCCCGCACCATGCGTAACACCGTGGAATTGCTCAAGCCCGGCGTGCTGGTCGTGACGCCAGGTGATCGCGACGACATCATCCTCGCCGTCAGCCTGGCCGCGATCAACGGCGTACCGTTGGCTGGCCTGCTGCTGACCAGCGACACCCTGCCCGACCCACGCATCATGGACCTGTGCCGCGGTGCGTTTCAGGCCGGGTTGCCGGTGCTGTCGGTGAGCACCGGTTCCTACGACACCGCCAACCAGCTCAATAGCCTTAACAAGGAAATCCCCATCGATGACCGCGAGCGCGCGGAGATCATCACCGACTTCGTCGCCAGCCATCTCGATGCGCGCTGGCTGCACCAACGCTGCGGCACGCCACGGGAAATGCGCCTGTCACCCGCGGTATTCCGCTACCAGTTGATCCAGCGCGCCCAGGCCGCCAACAAACGCATCGTGTTGCCCGAAGGCAGCGAGCCGTTGACCGTACAGGCCGCTGCAATCTGCCAGGCGCGCGGCATCGCCCGTTGTGTGTTGCTGGCCAAGCCGGCGGACGTGGAAGCGGTGGCGCGCGCCCAGGGTATCGAACTGCCCGAAGGCCTGGAGATTCTCGACCCGGACCTGATCCGCCAACGCTACGTCGAACCGATGGTCGCACTGCGCAAGAGCAAGAGCCTGAACGCGCCAATGGCCGAGCAGCAACTGGAAGACACCGTGGTGATCGCCACCATGATGCTCGCCCTGGACGAAGTGGACGGCCTGGTTTCCGGGGTGATCCACTCCACCGCCAACACCATCCGCCCGGCCTTGCAGCTGATTAAAACGGCCCCAGGCTGCACCTTGGTGTCGTCGGTGTTCTTCATGCTGTTCCCCGAGCAGGTGCTGGTCTATGGCGACTGCGTCATGAACCCGCACCCAAGCGCTGCGGAGCTGGCGGAAATCGCCCTGCAAAGCGCCGACTCGGCGGCTGCGTTCGGCATCGTGCCGCGCGTGGCGATGATCAGTTATTCCAGCGGCGACTCGGCCAGCGGCGAGGAAGTGGAAAAAGTCCGCGAGGCCACCCTGCTTGCCCACGAGCAACAGAGCTCGCTGCTGATCGACGGCCCGCTGCAATACGACGCCGCCGCCAATGAGAGCGTGGCCCGGCAACTGGCTCCCAATAGCCAGGTCGCCGGCAAGGCCACGGTATTCGTGTTCCCTGACCTGAATACCGGCAACACCACCTACAAAGCCGTGCAACGCAGCGCCGATTGCGTAAGCCTGGGGCCGATGCTCCAGGGCCTGCGCAAACCGGTCAACGACCTGCCACGCGGCGCCCAGGTGGACGACATCGTGTACACCATCGCTCTGACCGCGATCCAAGCCGCCAACCGACCTATGGATATCTAAATGCTGGATTTTCTACCTGCCGCCGTACGCGGGGTAATCGCGTCCCTGCTGTTGGCGCTGAACACGATCCTGCTGTGCTCTTTTCTGTTTATCGTGGCGCTGTTCAAGGCACTGCCCTTCGCCAAACGCTTCAGCGAATGGTTGATGAACCACACGCACGAAGCCTGGGTCACCAACAACAAAGGCTGGATGAACCTGGTACGGCGCACGCGCTGGCACTTGAGCGGCCTTGAAGGCCTCGACTATCAGCATTCCTATCTGGTGACCAGTAACCATCAGAGCTGGGTCGACATTATGGTGCTCCAATACGTGCTCAATCGACGGATTCGCCCGCTGAAGTTCTTTCTCAAACAGGAGCTGATCTGGGTACCGGTGATTGGCCTGGCGTGGTGGGCGCTGGGCTTCCCGTTCATGAAGCGCTACAGCAAGGCGTACCTGGAAAAACACCCGGAGAAGAAAGGCAAGGACCTGGAAACCACCCGCAAGACGTGTGCGAAGTTTCGCAACAACCCGGTAGGCATCTTCAACTTTGCCGAAGGCACACGGTTTACGCCGGGCAAGCACGCGCAACAGAAATCGCCCTTTCGCTATCTGCTCAAGCCCAAGGCCGGCGGAATCGCGTTTGTGCTGGATGCCATGGGTGAGCAATTGAAGTCACTGGTGAACGTGACCATTCACTACCCTGCCGGGCGCCCAGGGTATTGGGACTTGCTGTGCGGCAATGTGAAGGATGTTGTGGTGCAGTTTGAAGAGGTGCAGATCCCGGCCGAGTTCATTGGCAAGAATTATGAGCAGGATGGGGAGTATCGGTTGGCCTTCCAGGGTTGGATCAACCGGTTGTGGGAAGAGAAGGATGCACTTCTCGGCCAACTTCACTCAGATTACCCAGACCGCCACTGATCAACCTGTGGGAGCGGGCGTGCTCGCGAAGGCGGCGTGTCAGTCGATGCAGGTGTGTCGGTCACGCCGCTTTCGCGAG
>NZ_JASLAW010000228.1 GCF_030147005.1 Pseudomonas sp. | reverse complement strand
CGACCTGTGGCGAGGGAGCTTGCTCCCGTTGGGGCGCGAAGCGGCCCCAAAAATGGGACTGCTACGCAGTCCAGCGGGAGCAAGCTCCCTCGCCACAGGGACCGGTTCTGTCTTAACTGACTGGCATTAGAGCAAGCCCGCTCCCACATCTGCATTCAGTAGGCCTATTGCATCGTGGGAAACGTCTGCAAGTGACAGGCATTGCCCCGGCTCACCGTTGAGTGTTTTACGCTCCTGTCTCTCCACTTCTCAACGGTCGCTTGCCATGAGCCACTTGCGTCATACCTTGTTGATCTGCTGCTTTTTCATGTCACCCCTCGTCTTCGCCGGCACCGTACTGGAGAACGCGTTATGGCGGGTCGAACTCGACGCGGCCACCCTCGCTATTCGCGTTACACCCAGCGGCCAGGCGGCGGTGCAAGCGTCCAGTGGCGTACCGGCCCGTGCCGTGAGCCGCCTTGTACACAGCGATCAAAAGGCGGATTGGCAGTGGGATGATGGTGCCTTTCGCGTGAGCGCCAGCCTTGAGCAGCGCGATCTGGTATTGACCCTTCACGCGCGTGAGCCCGGCCAACTGCCCGTCCTTCAACAACCGCCCAGTGCCCTGGGCACGGGGTTGATCTGGCCCTTGGCCGAAGGGCATTACGTGCCCGTCGGCAATGCCGTATGGAAAGCGTTTCTCCGGGATTACGGCGACATCAACACCACCCAGGACCTGAGCCTGCCGCTGTGGGGCACGGATCACGGCAGCTTCACCTTGAACTGGCTATTGACCAACCCCTACAACAACCGCCTGCGCTGGCGGGAGGACGTGGCGCTGTCACTGAGCCATGAATTCACTTCGCTAGATCCCTCTGCACCGATGACGCTGCTGTTGCACCTGGGCGACGCCGACCCGTTGGCCGGCGCCAAGCGCTATCGTCAGTGGCTGGTGGAGCAGGGCCGTTACGAGCCGTTGGCGGACAAGCTGCGGCAAACGCCCGAGGCGGCCAAATTGCTCGGTGCCAGTCACGCTTACCTCTGGGGCAACGACTTGCTGGCGCTGGACGATGTGCGTGACTGGCCAGCGTTGGTCAAACGGCTGCGCACGCACGAGCTCAAGGGGCTGATGGGCAAAGAGCCTGCGCAGGTGCTCGCGCAGGCGACCGCATTGAATCGCTATGAGCAGACCGTGCTGTTGCGCGGCCTTAATGCGGCCATCAACACGAAGGCCCGGCAGGCCTGGCAAGTGGAAGAGCCCGACATGGCTCGCCTTGCCGCGCGTTACGGCGAGTTGCGCAGCCAACTGGCCTTGGATTTTTCCGGGGCCTTGAGTGATCGTCCCGAAACCTGGGGCAATACGACCATTCGCAGCTTGCGCGACGCCGGCCTGCAGCGTTTGCTGTTGACCCTGGGCGATGGTTGGGAAGGCGGCCTGTGGCACCCCGAAGCAATTCGCTCGGGGGTGGACGCCGGCTACTTGATGGCGCCCTACGACTCCTATGAAACGGCCCTGTCCGCCACTGAAAACCCTGACTGGGCCACTGCCCATCTGGGCGGCAAAGCGCATCGTGACTGCGCGATCGTGTTGAAAAACGGCAGCCTGAAAAGCGGTTTCCAGCAATCCGGTCATTACACCGATCCGCGCTGTGTGCGGCCTTTGCTGGAGGCGCGAGTCAAAGCGGTGCAGGCTGCCGCCGGTTTCAATGCCTGGTTCCTCGACGCGTACGCCACCGGCATGGTGTTCGACAGCTACCGCGACGGCGCTTCCATGACCCAGGCGCAGAATGCCGACGGCAATATCGACGCCTCACGCTGGATCAACAGTGTGCTCAAGTTGGCTACGGGCTCTGAAGACGGCAATGCCAGCACCGCCCAGGGCATCCTGTTTGCCCACGGTATGCAAACACCGGTGATCGGTTGGGGGGACGCCGATATGGCGCAGGACAGGCAATCACCCTACTACGTGGGCAACTGGTACCCGCCGGAGCAACCGGCCGTGTTCTTCAAGCCGGTGCCTTTGAAAGCGTCGCTGCGCACGCTGTATTTCGATCCGACGATGCGCCTGCCGCTGTATCAGGCGGTGTTTCATGGCTCGGTGATCACCACCCACCACTGGTTGTTCGACAGCCTGAAGTTGAGCACTGTGCAGGCTGAAAATGAGCTGACCCAACTGCTCTACAACGTACCCCCGCTGTATCACCTCAGCGCGGCGACACTCAAGGAGCGGCTGCCGGTGATTCAGCGCCAGGACGCGTTTTTTCGCCCGCTGCATCAGCGATTGGCGACCCAGGCGATGACTGATTTTCGCTGGCTGACAGTGGACAAACAGGTGCAGCAAACCACCTTCGCCGATGGCACGCGTTTGGTGGCGAATTTTTCGGACGCGGAACAGGAAGGGTATGCGGCGCGCAGTTTGACGGCGTTGGTGGAGGGAGAAGAACCAGTGGTGTATCAGGTGAAGTAACGGTGTGCCTGCTGACGCCATCGCGGGCAGGCCCGGCTCCCACAGGGAGAGCATTCCCACTGTAGGAGCGGGCTTGCCCGCGAAGACGTCAGACCAAACAACGCGGGTCTAAACTTTGCGCCACACGCTGGCCAACCAAGGCTGTTGCTCCCGAGGCAACCCGGCCGGGCGGTAGTAATGCTCCAGCTCTTCAAACCCTGCCTCGTTCAGCAACGCCTGCCATGCTTGCAGGTCGTGATAAGACCCATAGCGCGGGCCATTCCAACCTTCCTGGTTTTCGCCTCGTGGGTTGGAACTGAAGAGCACACCACCGAGCTTCAACGCCCCATGCAACTCCTTGAGCACCCGTGGCAATTCCTGCTTGGGTATGTGGAACAGCACCGCATTGGCAAAGATTCCGTCGAAGCGCGCGGCGGGCAGGTCCAGCTTGAGGAAATCCTGCTGCAACACTTCGCAGCCACTGTCTTCACGCGCCATCTGCGCAAACCGCTCGGAACCATCGAGCCCCACGGCGATATGCCCCATGCGGGTGAAGGTCTGCAAATCCCTCCCCGGCCCGCAGCCGAAATCCAGCACGGTAAACGGCGCCGTACCCTGGATATGCCGCAGCAACGCGTCGATGTTCTGGCTCACATCGTGATCGCGGGTGCCTTCACGGAAGTCGTCGGCCACTTTGTTGTAATGGCCGAGGGTGGTGGTGGTGATCTGGTTAAGGTCGTCGGGTTTGAGGGTCATGACAGGCAATACCGGGCGCTGAGATGCGCCGACTATACCTCACCTCTTGTTCAGTACCCGCGCCAGTCGGTCCCCGCCGAGTTGAATCACCGCCACCAACACCACCAGCAGCACAATCACCGTCAGCATGATCTGCGTATCGAAACGCTGGTAGCCATAGCGGTACGCAATGTCGCCCAAACCTCCGGCGCCAATCGCCCCGGCCATGGCCGATGAGTTGATCATGGTGACCAGGGTAATAGTGAACCCGCCGACGATCCCCGGCAGGGCTTCCGGCAGCAGCACGTGCCAGATGATGTGCCGGCGGCGGCAACCCATGGCCTGCGCGGCTTCGATCAGGCCGTGGTCGACTTCGCGCAGGCTGACTTCGGCGATGCGCGCGAAGAACGGCGTGGCCGCGATGGTCAGCGGGACGACGGCTGCCCATACGCCGTAGGTGGTGCCCACGATCAGGCGGGTGAACGGGATCAAGGCCACCATCAGGATCAGAAAGGGAATCGAGCGGAACAGATTGACGAAGGCGCCCAGCGCGCGGTTCAGCGCCGGCGCCTGGTAAATGCCACCTTTGTCGCTGGTGACCAGAAACACTGCCAGCGGAATCCCCACCAGCAAGGCGATCAACGAAGACACGCCCACCATCAACAAGGTGTCGATGGCGCCCTGCACTAAACGATCAAACCACATAGCCCAGCACCTCCACCCGTTGTGCCCAATGCCCGGCGCGGTTGCGCAAGGCGTCGGCGGTGTGCGGCGATCCGTTCACCGCCAGCAACAATTGCCCCAGGGCGTGCCCCTGGATGCGTTCCACACCGCCTTGCAACAAACGCACGCGCCCGCCGAGGGCGCTGAACAGTGCGGCAAGGTCCGGCTCATCGCTATCGCTGCCGGTGAACTGCAAGCGCAGCACCAGCGCGGCGTCGGCCGACGTGGAGGTGGGCTGCAGCCGGTCTTGCAACTCGAGCGGCAAGCCGTGTTGCAGCGGTGCGAGCAGGGTCTTGCTGACCTCATGCATGGGGTTGCCGAACACTTGCCACACCGGGCCTTGCTCGACGATTCGCCCGTGTTCCAGCACCACCACGCGGTCGCAGATTTCGCGGATCACCGCCATCTCATGGGTGATCAACACGATGGTCAGGCCCAGGCGTTGGTTGATTTCGCGCAGAAGGCCGAGGATCGACTGAGTGGTTTCCGGGTCAAGGGCCGAGGTCGCTTCGTCGCACAGCAGAATCTCGGGGTCGTGCACCAGCGAGCGGGCGATGCCCACGCGTTGTTTCTGCCCGCCAGAAAGCTGCGCCGGATAGGCGGTGTGCTTGTCCTGCAAACCTACCAGTTCCAACAGCTCACGCACCTTTTGCTCACGTTGGGGCTTGGGTACGCCTGCGACTTTGAGCGGCAACTCGACGTTCTGCCACACGGTCTTGGCCGACATCAGGTTGAAGTGCTGGAAGATCATGCCGATGCGCCGCCGCAGCGCTACCAGCCGGTCTTCATCGAAACCGCCGATATCCACCTGATCGATCAGCACCCGGCCGCTGCTGGGTTGCTCCAGGCGGTTGATAGTGCGGATCAGCGACGACTTGCCGGCGCCGCTGCGGCCGATGATGCCGAACACTTCGCCACGCTGGATCGCCAGGTCGATGCCTTGCAAGGCATGCACCGTGCCGTCATAGGTTTTGCCCAGGTTGATGAAACGCACATGGGCGCTGTTCAAATTCGGATGCAGTTCGGTCTGTTCGGCGTCCCTGGGCGGCGTGCCCAGGTCGCGCAGTTGGGCATTGGCGGCGGTCATTTTTTATCGTCCCAGCCGACTTGATAAAGCTTGCCGAGGGATTTATCCAGGGCGGCGCGCACCACCGGCGAGTGCTGGTAGATGTCGACGAACTTGATCACCCGTGGGTCGGTTTTGCTCTTGGGCTGGATCACGAACTGGATCACGTATTCCGGGTGGTCGAGGCCGTCGAACAGCAGCGCCGACTCTGCATCGAAGGTCTTTGACAGGCGGATATACGCCGGATAGCCCTGCACCAGGTCGGCATCGTCATAGGCGCGCACCAGTTGCACGGCTTCCACTTGCAGGATCTTGAGTTTTTTCGGGTTGCTGACGATGTCTTCTTCGGTGGCCTTGTAGCCCACGCCCGGCTTGAGGCTGATCAGCCCGGCCTTGGCCAGCAGTTGCAGGCCGCGACCGCTGTTGATCGGGTCGTTGGCGATGGCCACGCTGGCGCCTTCGGGCAGGTCGTTGAAGCGCTTGTACTGCTTCGAATACAGGCCGACGTTATTGATGATGCCCGGCGCGTAAGGGACCAGGTCAAACCCGGCGGCGGCCTTGGCGTTTTCCAGGAAGGGGATGTGCTGGAAGTAATTCACGTCGATATCGCCGGCGGCGAGGCTGACGTTAGGCGCGATCCAGTCGGAGAATTCCACCAGTTCGACGTTCAGGCCCTGTTTGCCGGCTTCTTCGACTGCGGCCTCCAGCGGAATCGCGAAGGCGGCGGTGGTGCCGACTTTCAGTGGCGCCTCCGCGGCGAATACGGCCGAGCTGAACAAGCCGAAGGCCAGGGCCAGTGCTTTGACTGGGTGGGTGAGCAGTGGTTTTTTCATCATTAATTTCCAGTCATGAGGTGCAGGTAGAACAATGAAGGTCTGAATGTGGGGCTGGCTGTGGCGAGGGAGCTGGCTCCCGTTGTCTGCGCAGCAGACTCCCGCTTCGTTGGGGCGCTTCGCACCCCAGCGCAAGCAAGCTTGCTCGCCACTGCAAGCCCGCTCCCACATTTTTGGGTTAGTGGCGGTAGGTGGAACCGGTGTGTTGTTCGGGCAAGCGAGCGGCACCGTGGAAGACTTTTTCACGCAGCGTGCCCTGCTCATAGTCGGTCTTGTACGACCCACGCTTTTGCAGCTCCGGCACCACCAGATCGATAAAGTCCACATAGCTCTCCGGCGTCACAATGCGCGTGAGGTTGAAGCCATCCAGGCCGGTCTCGCTGATCCACGATTCCAGCTCGTCAGCGACTTGCCCAGGCGAGCCCACCAGCGTGATATAGCGCCCGCCCAGCGCGTGCTGCTCGAGCAATTTGCGTCGCGTCCAGTCGTTGTTCTGCAGGTTCCTGGTGGCCGACTGGATCGCGTTGCTTTTCACGTACTGGATCGGCTCATCCAGTTCGTACTCGGAAAAGTCGATTGCCGTGGACGCCGAAAAATGCGCCACACCCGCCTCCGCGCTGGCATAGCTGAGGTACTCGGCATGCTTGGCCCAGGCAAGGTCTTCGGTGGCGCCGACGATCACGTTAAGGCCCATGAACACCTTGATGTCATCCGGGTCACGCCCGGCCTGCACCGCGCTGGCGCGCACCTTGTCCACCTGGATTCTGGTCGCGGCCTTGGTCTGCCCGCTGATGAACACGCACTCGGCATGGCGCCCGGCGAACTGCAGGCCACGGTCCGAACTGCCGGCCTGGAACAGCACCGGCGTGCGCTGCGGCGATGGCTCGCACAGGTGATAGCCCTCCACCTGATAAAACTCGCCGTGGTGTTCGACCTTGTGCACCTTGCCCGGCTGCGCATACACCCGCGCCTGCGGATCGTTGACCACCGCGTCATCTTCCCAACTGCCTTCCCAGAGCTTGTACAGCACCTGAAGGTATTCATCGGCCTGGTCATAGCGGCGGTCATGCTCGACTTGCTCGGTCAGCCCCATGGCTTTGGCGGCGCTGTCGAGGTAGCCGGTCACGATGTTCCAACCCACCCGGCCCCGGCTCAGGTGGTCGAGGGTGGACATGCGCCGGGCGAACAGATAGGGCGGCTCGTAGGTCAGGTTGGCGGTGAGGCCGAAGCCGAGGTGGGTGGTGACGGCCGCCATGGCTGAGACAAGCAGGAGCGGGTCGTTGACCGGCAACTGGATCGATTCTTTGAGCGGCACGTCGATAGACTTCTGGTACACGTCATACACGCCGACGATATCGGCGATAAACAAGCCGTCGAACAGCCCGCGCTCCAGGGTTTTCGCCAGTTCGGTCCAGTACTCAAGAGTGTTGTACTGGGTGGACGTGTCCCGTGGATGAGTCCATAAGCCGTGGTTGATATGCCCGATGCAGTTCATGTTGAAGGCGTTGAGCAGGATTTTTTTCTTGCTCATCAGATAGTCCCCCGCAGTGGCGGGTTTGCAGCGTTGAGGTAGTAATTGCCCACCGCGTGATACTTCCAGCGCACCGGGTCGTGCAGGGTGTGAACCCGTGCGTTGCGCCAGTGGCGATCCAGTCCGTGCTCGGCCAGGGTCGCCTGGCTGCCGGCCAGTTCAAATAGCGTGCTGCCGGCGGCCAGGGAGATTTCGGTGCTCAATGCGCGCACTTCGGCGACGGCGATGGAGGCGGCCGCAACGGTCTGGGCAGTGCTGTCGGCCTGGGCGCGGTCGAGGAATTCGCCGGAGCGCTCCAACAACGCTTCGGCGGCGTGCAGGCGAGTGCTCAAGTGGCCGAAACTCTTCAAGGTCAGCGGGTCATCGGTGGCCTTGTCGCTGCCTGAGTCGATCCAGGGACGGGTCTTGGTGCGCACAAAGTGCAGCGCGTCTTCGAAGGCGGCGCGGGCGATACCGGTGTCGATGGCGGCGTGAAGAATCTGCGCCAGGGGGCCGACGGTGGTCGGGCGTTCGAACGCGCTCTGGAACGGGATCACATCCTGCGCCGCCACCCACACGTTGTCGAATACCACCGAGCCGCTGCCGGTGGTGCGTTGGCCGAAGCCGCTCCAGTCATCGATCACCGTCAACCCGGCGCTGTCGCGGGGCACGAAGGCCAGTTGCTGAACGCCCTGTTCATCCACCACCGAGGTGGGAATGCGCTGGGCATAGATCGCGCCGGTGGCGTAGAACTTGCGGCCGCTGATGCGAAACCCCTCGCCGTCGCGGGAGAGTTGGGTCACGCGGTCATGGGCGGTCTTGGTGCCCAGTTCCGCCAAGGCGTTGCCGAAACGCTTGCCGGCCAGCACTTCGGCGTACAGGCGTTTTTGCTGCTCGGCATTGCCGTTGACCCGCAGCACTTCAAGGGCATAGAAGTGATTTTGCGGGATCTGGCCGAGGGAGGCATCGGCCTGGGCAATCAGCGCAATGACCTTGGCCAGGGTGACGTTGGACACGCCGGCGCCGCCATAGGCCTTGGGCACGCTGATGCCCCACAGGCCGGAGCGCGAGAAGGCGTCCAGCTCGGCCAGCGGCAGGCGACGTTCGCGGTCACGCTGGGCGCTGTCGCGGCGCAGGTCTTCGGCCAGGTCGCTGGCGACAATAAGGGCGTGTTCATCGCTGGTGATGACCGCGATGTGATTGGAAAGCGTCATGAGTTCTCCAGAAGCTCGTGGAAAAGTGTTCTGGTCGGTTAAATCCAGGAATGGCGAGCCGGCAACGTGCCGTTCAAGCGATAGGCGCCGATGGCGTGATACTTCCAGCGCACCGGGTCGTGCAGCGTGTGTACCCGCGCATTGCGCCAGTGCCGGTCAAGATTGAATTCGGCGAGGGTGGCGCGGCTGCCGGCCAGCTCGAAGAGCTTTTCGCTGGCCAGCAACGACACCTCGGTAGTGAGTACCTTGGCCTCGGCGACGGCGATCGACGCGCGTGCGGCGGACTGCGCCGTGATCGGCGCGGCGCTGACCTCATCCAGCACCTGGCCGGCCTTGCGCAGCAGCGCTTGCGCGGCATGCAGCTCAATCTTCAACTTGCCGATATCGGCGATCACGTACGGGTCGTCGCTGGCCCGCTCGACCTTGGCGTCGATCCACGGGCGTGAGCGTTCACGTACAAAGGCGATGGTGTCCTCCAGGGCGCCATGGGCGATGCCGGCGTCGATGGCCGCCTGGATCAGCTGCGATACGGCACCCTGGATATTCGGGCTTTCACCCAGGCGCCAGTTTTCCACGATCAATTCCGGGTCCACCGGCACCCGGTCAAGCAGTACGGTGCCGCTGGCGGTGGTACGTTGGCCAAAGCCCGACCAGTCATCCACGATGCGCAGCCCTTCGCTGCCACGGCGCACAAACGCCATGACTTGCTTGCCGTCATCGTTGAGGGCTTTGATGGCCACCCAGTGGGCAAACAGGGCGCCGGTGGAGTAGAACTTCTGGCCGCTGAGCACATACCCGTCGCCGTCGGCCGTGATGCGCGCCTTGAGCTCCAGGGTATTTCTGGTGCCGCGTTCCGGGCCGCCATTGCCGATGCGCCAACCGTCGAGCACGCTCTGGAACAGCTGCCTTTTCTGGCGCTCGCTGGCGGTGTTCTGCAACAGGTGCAGAATGCCGAAATGGTTCTGCGGGATCTGCCCCAGGGCCGGGTCGGCCGCGCTGATGATGGCGAAGACGTCGGCCAGGGTGACGAACGACACCTGTGGGCCGCCGTATTCGCGGGGAATGGAAATACTGCCCAACCCGCTGCGGGTGAACTGTTCGATCTGCGCCCACGGCAATTGACGTTGCTGGTCGCGCTTGGCGGCTTGCAGGCGCGCGGCGTCGGCCAGCTCATGGGCGGCGCTGAGCGCCTGGGCGTCGTTGCGCAGCACGGTGGCCGGCAACAACAGTGGGGCTGCGTCCAGATCACTCTGGGGGGGTGTTAGAGCCAAGTTAGACATCAGCGCCGCTCCTTGGCTGCGCGCAATGCCCTGGCGTTGTGCACCGGGGTAATTCTGACCATACCGACCTCGCATTCAATGAAATAAACAGAAAAATCAGGAATGTCCGGTGGTCCGGTGCATATACCCTAAGCGTGTTTATTTTTTAAATAAACTAACTTTTAGGAATATGCATAGAAGGGTCATTACCCCGGCTCGCACGGGGAACCGAAAGGGCGAGGTTGATACACAGCCTTGGCGACGTCGGGGCGCATGGGCGCCCAGGCGGCAATGCGCAAGGTACGGGCCGGCGCCCAGCGTGAATTGTTGCCGACGCGGTCCAGGATGCAGTACGTCACCTCCAGGCGGCAGTCGTCACCGCCTTCGATGATGACCGTTGAAGGCACCCAGACCTGAACCGCCAGGCCCACGCCCTTGGTCTGGATTTTCGGCAGGTCCATGCGTACGTCACCCCAGCGCAGCGTGATGGCATCGCCACTGGCCATGTTCGCGTAAGGCTCGATGGTCAACGGAATACCGCGTTGCACCTGGCGACTGTTGACCCCCTTGCGGCGGATCGTTTCGGGCAGGCCGACGGGCGCCAGGTTCTGGTTTTCGTCGCTGTACAGGTTCGACGGCTGGCCGCCCGGGTAATTGGTCTTGACCCGTACCTGGGTAGTGGCCGAGCGCGCCGGGCCGTGGCCGATCTGCATGATCTGGTAATGCACCCGTGCCGGGCCATCCTGTACAAAACTTTCCGGTACCCGCAGGTGGGTGGGCGTGCCGATTTTGCCGGCAGTCACCCGGCGTGAGGCGGCAAAGCAGTTGTTCCAGAACAGCTCGATCAGGTCGCCTTCCTCCATGCCGGGGTAAGGTGCGATGTCGACCTGCAACTGGGCGGCCGCGTGGGCACTGATGCCGTTTCGAACCGCCTGGGGCAGGGTGGGTGCAGTCAGCATGGCCGGGGTTGTAGTGTGCGTCATAAGTGATCTCCTTGATGCAGCCAGCAGCAATCGTTCCGGGCCTTGGGGCGCGGGTGCGCAAAGGGGCCGAAAGAACGATTCAGTGAGTAGCCGGGATAGGATCCAATCCTCTGGACGTTAGATAAGAGGGTTGGGCCGGGGGCGTCAATGGCGGCAAAAGGCTAAACGGCGGGTTGGAGCAGATTCAGAAGGGTCTGACCGGAAGGGGGATTTCAGGAGGGGTGCGGCAGGGCGTTTTACAGACCGCCATGGCGCTTCCATGTAGGAACGCGCTTGTGTGGCGAGGGCGCTTGCTCCCGACGGGTTGCGCAGCGGTCCCACCCTTTTTGGGAGCGCTTCGCACACCCGCGCCAGCGAGCGTTCTCACCACAACAGGTGGTTTCAATGGGCGAGAAATTTGCTCAGGAACTGCTTGGTTCGCTCTTCCCTGGGGTTGGCGAACAGCGCCTTGGCCTCGCCCTGTTCGACGATCACGCCCTTGTCGAAAAAGATCACGCGGTTGGCCACATCCCGCGCAAAGCTCATCTCGTGGGTGACGATCACCATGGTGCGGTTTTCTTCGGCCAGGCTGCGGATAGTCGCCAGCACTTCGCCGACCAATTCCGGGTCGAGGGCCGAAGTGGGTTCGTCGAACAGAATCACCTCAGGCTCCATGGCCAGCGCCCGAGCAATCGCCACACGCTGTTGCTGACCACCGGACAGGCGCCGGGGATAAGCCGCTTCCTTGCCCGCCAGGCCGACCTTGGCCAACAGCCTGCGACCCAGTTCGGTGGCCGCCTCGCGTGGCATCTTCTTGACCACGATCGGACCTTCGATGACGTTTTCCAGTGCCGTGCGGTGGGGGAACAGGTTGAAGTTCTGGAACACAAAACCCACATGCTGGCGCAGGCGTCGCACCAGGCCCTGTTGCTGGTTGAGCGGCTTGTTGCCGTCGATCTCGATAGTGCCCACCTTGATGCGGCCGCTGGTGGGTTCTTCGAGAAAATTCAAGCAGCGCAGGAAGGTGGTCTTGCCGGAACCGCTGGGGCCGATGATGGCCACGACTTCGCCGGCCTTGACCTCAAGGTCGATGCCGTTGAGCACCACCTGACCGTTGAATTGTTTGGTCAGTTTTTCAACCACGATCATGCTTCAAGACTCCAGGTCGTGCCGGTTGACCCGGTCTTCCAGACGATTTTGCAGATGCGCCAGGATGCTCGCCAGGATCCAGTAGATCAGGGCTGCGGACAGATACATGGTGAAAATTTCGAAGGTGCGCGCCGACACCAGTTGCGCTTGTCGGAACAGCTCGGGCACCTGGATAGTGGCGGCCAGCGCCGTGTCCTTGACCAATGAAATAAAGCTGTTGCCCAGCGGCGGCAGCGCCGTGCGCATCGCCTGCGGCAGGATGGCCCGGCGCAACGTTTGCGCACGGGTCATGCCGATACTCGCGGCGGCTTCCCACTGGCCACGTTCGATGGAGGCGATGGCGGCCCGCAGGATTTCACAGGCATAGGCGGCCATGTTCAGCGAAAAGCCGATCATGGCGGCCGGGATCGGGTCCAGCTCGATGCCCACTTGCGGCAAGCCGTAGTAGATCAGGAACAATTGCACCAGCAACGGCGTGCCGCGAAAGAACGACACGTAGACGCGCGCAATCCAGCGCAGCAGCATAAAGCGCGACAGGCGCATCAATGCCAGGCCGAAGCCCAGCAACAGGCCGAAGAACATCCCGCCCAGGCTGAGGATCACCGTGTAATACGCGCCCTTGAGCAGAAAGGGCGCGGAGTCCAGCGCGAGTTGGAAACCTGCTTCCATTATTGAGTAACGTCAGCGTTGAAATACTTCTCGGACAGCTTCTTCAAGGTGCCGTCGGCGCGCAGCTTGTCGAGGGCCTTGTTCACCGCTTCAAGCAGCTCAGGTTCGCCTTTGCGCAGGGCAATACCCGATTCCTGGCGAGAGAAGGCCTCGCCCGCAGCGGCGGTGTCCTTGGCTTTCTTGGCGTATTCCAGAGCGGCCAGGCGGTCGATCAGGATCGCGTCGATGCGGCCGATGCGCAGGTCCTGGAACTTGGTCGGGTCGTCGTTGTAGGTCTTGATGATGGCTTTGGGTTGGTTGTCCTTGAGCCATTGTTCGTAGTTGGTGCCCAGGCCCACGCCGACTTTTTTGCCGGCCAGGTCGTCGGCGGTCTTGATGGTGTCGACGTTTTTCTTCAGGGTCAGCGCCTGGATACCGGAGATGGTGTAGGGCTTGGAGAAGTCATACTTCTTTTTGCGCTCTTCGGAGATCGTCACCTGGTTGACCACCGCGTCCAGGCGCTTGGAATCGAGGGCGGCGAGGATGCCGTCCCATGGCGTGGCTTGCAACTTGACCTTGACGCCCAGCTCTTTGGCCAGTGCTTCGGACAGCTCCACTTCGAAGCCGCTGAGCTTGCCGCTCTCATCGACAAAGCTGAACGGTGGGTAGGTGCCTTCCAGGCCGATCTTGATCTCGCCGGCTTTCTTGATGGTGTCCAGTTGCTCGCCGGCAACCGCCTGGCCGAACACGCCGGCGCCAAGCGCCAGGCCCAAAGTGCCGACCAGCAATGTGCGACGCAATACAGAAATAGTCATGAAGAGCCCCTGTGTTTTTATGGTGAGCGAAGCCGGTGACGCAGTAGCCGTATCCTGCCTTAAAGCGCGGTGCGCGTCTTCGCCTTCGGCGCGATGATAGTGAGAGTTTTTAAGATCTGAAAATAATATAAATAAAGCCGTTTATTCTATTTTTGAATATAGCGCTGATCTAACGCGAGAACGCGCAGGCCAGCCGCCACATCGAATGGGTTCAGTCAGTTAAACAGCGAGTCGTAGGCAAACAACGCCGGCGCGCCGCCGGTGTGCAGGAATATGATCGGCCCGTCCCCAAACCGCTGACGCCCGATGCCGTCCAGCAGGCCGGCCATGGCCTTGCCCGTGTAGACCGGGTCCAGCAACAGACCTTCCTGGCTGGCCAATAGTTTGATTGCAGACAACGTGCCCGCATTGGGCTCGCCATAACGCGGGCCGAAGTATTCGTCCCACAGGATCACCTTGAAAGCCTCGGGCACCTTCACGCCGAGCAGCTCGGCGGTACGCTCGGCCAGGCCTTGCACTTTCGGGCGTTGGGCTTCGTCGGTGCGCGACACGGTGATGCCAATCACGGGCAGCTTCGGCAACGCTTCGCTCAACGCCAATGCCAGGCCGCTGTGGGTGCCGGCGCTGCCCGACGCGAGCACCACGGCAGCAAATTCAAGGCCGCTGTCTTCAATCTGTGCGGCCAGCTCCAGGCCTGCGCGCACATAACCCAGCGCACCGAGGGCATTCGAACCACCGATGGGCACCAGATAAGGCTTCTTGCCGTTGCTGCGCAAACGGTCGGCGAGGGCGTTGAGTTGGTCGTCGACATTGTCGAGGTTCTCAACCAACTCCACCTTGGCGTCGAACAGTTCCAGCAACAAACGGTTGCCGTTACCCAGGTAGTTAGGGTCTTCGGTACCGGTGGGATTTTCCAGCAGGGCGACGCAACCCAGGCCGAGCCTGGCGGCCAGCGCGGCGGTCTGGCGCACGTGGTTGGACTGGATAGCGCCGGCGGTTACCAGGGTGTCGGCGCCCTGGGCGATGGCATCGGCGGCGAGGTATTCAAGTTTGCGCAGCTTGTTGCCGCCCATGGCCAGCGGGGTGGTGTCGTCGCGTTTGACATAGACGTCCCTGCCCAGCCAGGCCGACAGTCGCTCGAGTTTTTCCAGGGCGGTGGCGCCATTCAACAGGTCCAGGCGGTTAAAGCGGTCGAGTTGTTGTTTGATCATGGCTGCGCACGGTGGCTAAGTGATTGGCCGACTATAGGCAGGCACTTTTGATCGGGCAACCGCCAATCGCTTATGACGGATAGTTCTTAGCCTCATACCATTGGTTCTTAAGGGTTGCCAGGGCGCATACCGTAAAGTGATGGCCATTTCGTCAGGAGTGAATACCGTGAGTGAGCGTTCCAGCCATTGGCAATTAGAGACCATCGTCAGCCAACTGCGCAGCGCCCGGGGCCAGTGGCGCACGCGCAATGGACGCTTGAGTGGCGAACATGGCGGCCGCGAATTACCGTCCCGCGAGGCAGTGGCGCAGATTCTGGAAGCGTTGTGCGGTGCACTGTTTCCGATGCGCCTGGGCCCGGTGGACCTGCGCGAAGAAAGTGAAGACTTTTATGTCGGGCATACCCTCGACGTCGCCCTTAACGCCTTGCTCGCCCAGGCCCGCCTGGAGCTGCGCTACGCCGCGCGCCAGGGCGGCCAGGATCACAGCGAAGTCGACGCCCATGCCATTCGCCTGATCCAGGATTTCGCCCTGGCGTTGCCGTCATTGCGCAGCCTGTTGGACACCGATGTGCTGGCCGCCTACCACGGTGACCCGGCCGCGCGCAGCGTGGATGAGGTGCTGCTGTGCTACCCGGGCATCCTGGCGGTGATTCACCACCGTCTGGCCCACCATCTGTACCGCGCCGGTTTGCCACTGTTGGCGCGCATCAGTGCGGAAATCGCTCACTCGGCAACCGGTATCGATATCCACCCCGGCGCGCAGATCGGTCCGAGTTTCTTTATCGACCATGGCACGGGCGTGGTGATTGGCGAGACGGCGATCATCGGTGAGCGGGTGCGCATCTACCAGGCGGTGACGCTGGGCGCCAAGCGCTTCCCGGCGGACGAGGATGGGCAGTTGCAAAAAGGCCACCCGCGCCACCCTATCGTTGAGGATGACGTGGTGATCTACGCCGGAGCCACGATCCTGGGGCGGATTACCATCGGCAAGGGTTCGACCATAGGCGGCAACGTGTGGCTGACCCGCAGCGTGCTGGCTGGGGCGAACATCACCCAGGCGAATTTGCAGCATGATGATGGGGCTCAGAAGTAGTCCAGGTTGCGCTGATCCTGTGTGGGAGGGGGCAAGCCCTAATGCCAGTCAGTTAAGACAGAACCGGTCCCTGTGGCGAGGGAGCTTGCTCCCGCTGGACTGCGTAGCAGTCCCATTTTTTGGTGCCGCTTCGCGCCCCAACGGGAGCAAGCTCCCTCGCCACAGGGACCGGTTCTGTCTTAACTGACTGGCATTAGGGCTTGCCCCCTCCCACACAGGATCAGCGA
>NZ_JASLAW010000021.1 GCF_030147005.1 Pseudomonas sp. | reverse complement strand
CGAAAGCGGAATGAAGCCGAGGTTGGCGAATTCAAACTCGCGGGTTTCCGGGATCATCACTTCAGAAGGGATCTTGACCTGATTGCCAGTCCCCAAGTCGTACAGATGGATCGGTAACTCCGTGACGGCGCCACCGGACTGCGGCCCACGAATCTGTACGCACCAGCCATTGGTAATGAAGCTTTTGACCATGTTGGCGGCAAAGGCAAAGGACGCATTGGTCCACAGATACTTGTCGTGATCCGGCCCCTTGACGCTTTCGATGTAGTTGAAACTGCGCACGGGCGTGGTGTCGGGCCCATAGGGCAACCGCCCCAGAACGCGGGGCATGGTCAGCCCGATGTAACGTGCATCATCGCTGTCGCGGAAAGCCTTCCATTTGATGTATTCGGCACGGTCAAAGTAGTTGCCGATGTCTTTGATTGCAGCGACCTCTTCCATCGTCGCCTTGCCGAAGAAGGCCGGGCCCACCGAACCCACGAACGGCATATGCGCCGCCGCCGCGACCTTCGAAAGGTTGCGCAGCAAGGCAATGTCCTGCGGGCTGCGGTCAAACTCGTAGCTGGAGATGGCCGCGGCAATCGGCTCACCGCCCGGCGTATCGTATTCCTGGGTATAGGTATGCAGATACAAGCCACTCTGGGCGATTTCCGGTGCGTCCTCGAAATCCTGCACCAAGTGAGCCTTGCTGATATCCAACAGCTCGATACGCACGTTTTGACGGAAGTCCGTTTGCTCAATCAAAGACTTCACACCGCGCCAGGTTGATTCGACGCGCTGAAATTCCGGGTGATGCATAACGGCGTCAAGTTGGCGACTGATCTGCATATCCAACGAGGCAATATGCTCGTCCAATAGAACTTTATCCAGACGCTCTACTTTTTGCGCAGACTGTTTAAGCAACTTCAAAAACACACTCACGGCGGCCGTCACCCGCTCATCGGCCGACACTTCGGACAGGGCCTCGGTATTTTGAAAAACTTCGATACCGCTTAGTTGCGTAACGGGGCTCAAGTTTATTTTATTAAACAGAGCGCCATAAACACCGCTGTACTCTTCAGACAATACTGTAGCGCCGCGCGATTGCACGTCAGACTTCTCTACGGACATGTTTAAACTTCCCTTTAATACAACGGTATAAATTAATGCTCGTCTTGGGGTGCCAGAGCGGCCAACTCGGCGCGCAGTTCGTCACTGAGTGCATCATCCTTGAGGATCCGCTCCAGCTCATGACGAAAGGTCACGTTGTCCAATAGGTTCGATTTAAGATCGCGCAACAGGTTGCGCATGGCCAGCAAGGCGCGTAGCTGTGGAATCTGACGGGCTACCTGCTCTGGCTCGAAGTCCTTCATGCTCTGGAAACTCAGCTCCACAGCGGTGTCGCAGGCTTCATCGGCCAACGTGTTATTGACGGCGAGTCTAAGGCTGGGTGAGAACTCGCCCAGCACGCTATCGAAGTTATTCTTGTTGATGTCGACCTTGCCTCGCTCAGAGAGCGGGCGTTGCTCTTTCCCGTTACTGTAATCGCCCATCACCATTAACTTGAGCGGCAATTCGATTTTTTTCTGAGCACCACCGGTATGCAGGTCCAGTTTGATATTGACCCGGGCCTTGGGCACCTCGTTCTGAAAACTGTTTGTCGCCATAACCTCTCCCTCCAGAGACTTTTTTGCAGCAGCAAATGCTGTTACGAAAATTCAGACTGGAACATATACCTGGAGCTGGCTAAACACGAAATCGACCAACCTCAGCACATAAATTCCTTTTAGAGGTCATAAGCGCTTACAGCGGATTGCGCTTAGTTCCTTCATTTAAAGAATGAAGTATTTCAAGTTTTTTTTGCTAGCCCCCACATGGCGAGAGGGAAGTTTCGACAACGAATTCAAGCAAATTCCTACATACCTGCTTGTTTTACCTACGCCAAGCGATGCAACACACCACTTCAACCTATCCATTTGAATGCAAGCTGCGCTGGCTACACTCAATCAGGAACAGGCGCTGAGATCCGGCAAGATTTACTGCGGATATTTTTGCACTGCTTGGCCGCCCGCTGCCACGTGTTCATTTCGACCGTCAGCGAAAGCGCCGTCTCACAGTCCTGCCAGCTCCGTCCGACAGCCACTTCCGAAAAACTTCACGGTCACGAAAAAGTACGAGCCCATTTCAACGATAAACGCTATTTATGGAGCTGTTTAAGGGCAAGACGCCCATGCCACGTCATGAAGGATTAAGAACATGTTAAACACCGCGTTTTCTACCCCGCTGCGTACCGTTCTCGAAGCATCCCTGCGGTCCCGCAGACTCGACCGAGAGGAAGAGCGATTGGTTCGCTACTATCGTTCATTGTCGGACCAGGATCGTGAAGCGATGCGCTGCCTGCTGTATGCGTTCAAGGTAACAAGCGGTGTGGACACCCGTCCCGTTGAAAAATGACGAAGCTGCCTACGTCACTGCGAACGTGAGAGGCAGGCCCCAGCGATAGCAGATGTCTTGCCGAATGACACGGTGCCGACCGGCATCCTGGAACCGGCCAACTGCCTGGCCGTGGTTTCGTAAGATGTGCCGGGCAATGGGCATCGGCATGTCGGGCGGGCCGCCTTTGGCCTGTTCTTTTACGTGCTGGTTCGTAGCGTCGGCCGCCGAATAATCCAGAACCAGCCAATTGCCATTGCGGACGCCTGTATCCGTTAACACCGGAACGCCAGCGCGTTTTTCTGCATTGGTCGCGCCTCTAGACTGCAAACGTTTCCAATCCTTGCGAGAAATGCCATGACACGTGTCGTCCGGTTCTATGAGTATGGTGATCCCGAGGTTCTGCGGATCGAGGACTTACCGGTTGCCCAGCCAGGCCCTGATGAGGTCCGCATTCGCGTCAAAGCCATCGGTCTCAACCGCGCCGAATCGATGTTCAGGCGCGGCCAGTACCTTGAACAGGCTGAGTTTCCCAGCCGCCTGGGCTACGAAGCTGCCGGGGTTGTCGAGGCCGTGGGCGAGGCCGTAGATGACTTCCATCTAGGTGACTCGGTCAGCCTCGTTCCCCCATCAAGCATCGCCCAATGGGGGACCTATGCCGAGCAGGCGGTCGTGCCGGCGGCAATGCTGGTCCGGCATCCCGACACGCTCAGCATGGAACAGGCTGCTGGAGTCTGGATGCCGTACCTCACAGCCTGGGGCGCCTTGTTGCCCGTGGCCGGGCTGGGCGCGGGGGACTTCGTGCTTATAACCGCAGCTTCGAGCAGCGTCGGCCTGGCCGCCATCCAGATCGCCAACCGCGTGGGGGCGATCCCCATCGCGGTGACCCGTGGCGAGGGGAAGGTGAGCAAACTGCTGGCGGCCGGTGCCGTCCATGTGATTGTCAGCGACGAGGAAGACCTGGCGGCGCGTGTCTTGCAGATTACATCCGGGATTGGCGTCCGGGTTGCCTTCGATCCCGTGGGTGGCCCGGCTATCGAGCAGTTGGCGGACGCCACCGGTCACGGCGGCATCATCATCGAATACGGAGCCCTGAGCAGCGAGCCCTCGCCCTTTCCATTGTTCACCGTGCTGGGAAAAAGCCTCACGCTGCGGGGCTACCTGATGCACGAAGTGGTCAATGATCCCGCCCGGTTTGCCCAAGGCAAGGCCTTTGTAACCAGCGGCCTGGTCGATGGCAGCCTGTCCCCGGTGATCGCCAAAACCTTCGCTTTTGAAGAGATCGTCGAGGCTCATCAGTACCTGGAAGCCGGTGAGCACTTCGGTAAAGTGATCGTCACGCTGGAGGACCGACCATGAAAATGATCAGCCATTGCTGTTCATTGCCCTGAGTTTCATGACGGGGGCCTCTATTTCGTTCATCAACCTGGGCGTTACGCTCGGCGCAACAGCGGGTGGCTGAAACCAGCCGCAAGCGCCCATTGTTGGGCCTCGGTGCCGCTGGCGTCAGCCGAGAAGTTCGAGATTGGGCTTTGCATCGCGACAAAGACGCTCGCGTGCGGTGTCGCGCAGCGTTGGGTGGCTGGTCACCGGCGGCCAGCCAAGCTGCGCTTTAACGATGACAACGGCATCCAGAATTTTCTGCGCCCAGCGTACATCCTGAGGATTAACCACGACGACGCGGAAGCCGTGATCCGCGCCTTCAATCTGCACGCCCTCGGAATCGTCGACGTGCAGGTCGATCTCAAATGCCGGCGGATACTTCGAAGGAGCATTCGACAGCCCATGCCCGGTCAGGGCGCGGTTGTGCAGCACACTGTTAACAACCCCATCGACGCGGATGCCATAGAGCAGCAACCAGCGCCGGATGTAGGACGGTGTGCGGCCTGACGAGGTGTAGACCCAGACACTGCAGCCTTGGCGGCGCAGCTCTCGGATCAGGGAACGTGTGCCGATACGCAACGGCTCACCCAGCCATCGATGCACACAGGCCGGCAGCCAACTCGTTTCGACAGCGCAGTGATGGAGCTGGCAGGCCAGCGTGTCATCGATATCAAAAGAAATACGCATGCGTTGGCGCTTGAACGGGCTCATTGACGGGACATACCGGATGGCCTGCATTACTTGGTAGCCGGACGTTCGGCATTTGGAAAGGAGCAGTGGAAACCCGCGCATCAATGGCCTCCCTGTTGTAGGGACAGCGGCGTGTCACTCAGGAAAAATTTCCTTGGGTCAGGTGCCTGATTCTCCAGGAAAGCTGCATATTTTTTCTTGATCTTGGGCAATTCATATAACGCCTTGACGCCATGTTTGGCCGAGTTGCGTATCACCGAGGAAGGGTTGAAATAGCCCTCGGCATTTTCGAGCGTCAGCACGAACGGCGGCAAACCCGCGCGCATGAGCAGGTAGCTGACGATGAGCGACCCACTGCGGTTGTTGCCTTCAATGAACAATTGCGGCTTGCTGAGGATGCGCACATAGACCCCGGCCGCACGCTTCCAGACTGACTCGCTGCGATATGCACAATACCAATTGAACAAGTCCTTGATACCTCCCTCAACGTTGTTGAAGAAATGCGCCTCGGTTGCCGCAAGGTGCTGAGCATATTCCAGCCGGCGCGCCGGGTCTCGACCGCAAAGGACGGTGGCGTTGATTTCCAGCATCAGGTTCAGTTGATGGAGATCAAACAGGTCAACGCCGCGGGCGACATAGTCGTCAATCAACGCATAGCCTTCAAGCACATTGTGGAGCACTTCGTCGGTCAGGGGATCACGCGGCTCCGTGAAGTGCCGACTAAGTTCGGTGAAGCGGTCCTGCACTTCACGCAATGCGCGTTCAATTGCTGGCAGATCAAGACGATGCGTTACAGGCATTGAAACTCCTTGGAAACTCTAGGTAAGAAATCTACCGGATCACGCCAAGGTCCGTTTGGCGTTTACAAGTATGCGGCCCAGGCCGAACGGTGTGGATCAGCTGAATTTACCGCTGATGTAATCTTCGGTCATTTGCTCGCGAGGTTGTCCGAAAATCTGGGTGGTAGGGCCCATCTCCACCAGATAACCGGTA
>NZ_JASLAW010000195.1 GCF_030147005.1 Pseudomonas sp. | reverse complement strand
ATAGCGTAAAAGCCAGCGAACCCAATCCCTGAAGAATCCGCCCTTCTCAGGCCCGGCCCGGGCTCAGGTTAAGGCTCAGGTACACTCCCGCCCATCCAGCAATAACGGGGTTCAGATGTGGATGGAACGACGCGGTCAAATCGCCCGAATCTGGAGAACGATCTGCCTTTGATGGAGGCACCCCGGGATACCATATAGCTCGCCTCCCCCCCGGCGTTGACCTTGAGCGGGCGAATCAAGCGCTCCACATCCCTGATCCAAAACGAGTGGTAGCCGTTGGCATCAGCGGCTGCGTCCCATACATAGGTTTGGGTGTCAACGATATCGGGAAGCGCGTCGACATCAGGAGCCTGGCGATACCCCTGAAACCGCATCGTGACAACGTCCCCAACCTCGATAACCGGAAGCGGTGGAGTGCCCTGCTCGACGCGAATTTCAACGCCCTCCCAGAGCGGCGGTATGCAGCTGCACGTCATATATTTGTTCGGATTGCTTATCGGGTTCGATTCCGACTGTGGATACCTTGGCCGCAAGTAAGTCGGAGAAGGGATGGCAACCCCCAAACCAGCTTGCGCCATCTCTGAAAATTGCGGGTTGAGGTTACCGGCCCGATCTCTCAGACGGTAAAAGCAAAAGATGAATTGGGCGCCCGGAAAGCTTTTAAAAATGGTATTGGGGACATCGACAAATATCTGGCCGGTAGCGCTTGTCAGTGGCAGTGAAGTATGGTCTGGAGCTCCTGTTGGCAGAGCATTCGTGGCAGAGAAATACATCACGATTTCGTCACCGATTTCACGGTCTCGATAGGATCCCTGGATTTCCATCGGCACCAGAGGCGTCATATTCAGATAGTCATCCGTGATGGGGTTGACAGGGAAGATCGCGGGGGCGAGCCTCTCGCCGACGCCCGGCGCATTGCGGTCAATACGAAGGGGGGTGACTTCCGATCGGTCGTAGATCGCGTTGTCCGGCGTATCGAGGTGGATGCGATACGTGAGATCTACAACCGCGCTAGTCCGCAGGAATGCCTTAGGGATTGATGTAGCGTAGGGAAAGTCCGCAGCAGTAAGTGGACCGACCAATTCCAAGGGAGACGGCACGTCGACGGACCCAGTACTACGGTCACCCCATTCAAAAACAACCCAGTGAGTGACGCCCACACCAGGTAAGAAGCCCCACGGCGTAACGAGCTCAACTTCCAAATCACTTGAGTAGTACTGCGCGGGCAGCAGTCCGTCAGGCAGGGCAGCGACCACATGGGGCCGTTCCGGCGCGGCAGTGCTGCCTGGATCAGAGGGCTCGACACCCGTGGGTTTACCCGTTTTTGAGGTACTCATATCCATCTCCGGCAATTCCCGCGACACCGCTACTTGGGAGGAATTGAATACCTGTAGTGCTCATTCGCCTACTGTCAGAACTAACAGGTAGCCTTACCACTGGTCGGTTTCAAACAGTTAACCGCCATCCCGCCTCAAAGAACGGTTGACGAAACGCGATGACCAATGATCTTCTGAAACCGGTTTCAAACCACTTTCAAATCCAATAAGAAAGGCCGTCCTCGTGACCTCATTTTCCGCAGCCCAGCGCAGCCGCGTGACCATGCTCGACGTCGCCGAACGCGCCGGCGTGTCCAAGGCCAGCGTCTCGCGCTTCATCGGCGATGACCGCGCCCTGCTCTCCGATGTCATCGCCCTGCGCATCGAACAGGCCATTGCTGAACTCGGCTATCACCCCAACCAAATGGCCCGCGGCCTTAAACGTGGACGCACTCGCCTGATCGGCATGCTGGTGGCCGATATCCGCAACCCTTATTCCATTGCCGTGATGCACGGCGTCGAAACCGCCTGCCGCCAGCACGGCTACAGCCTGGTGGTGTGCAATACCGACCGCGATGACGAGCAGGAGCGCCAGCACCTCGCGGCATTGCGCTCTTACAACATCGAAGGGCTGATCGTGAACACCCTCGGTCATCACCTCGACCAACTGCTGGAACTGCAACGGGAAATGCCCCTGGTGCTGGTGGACCGCAAGGTCGAGCCGCTGCACAGCGACCTGGTGGGGCTGGACAACCCGGCGGCGGTGCGCATGGCGCTGGAGCATCTTGAACGGCAGGGCTACCGCGAGGTGTTGCTGGTAAGCGAAGCCACCGATGGCACCAGTTCACGGTTGGAACGGCTGCACAGTTTCAAGGCTGAAATCGCCCGGCGCCCGGACGTGAACGGCGCCGTACTGGAACTGAGCGACGCGCTGGAACACCACCTGCAAATCTTCCTGGCCAAACCCGCGCGTAAAGCCCTGTTCTGCGCCAACGGCGTGGCCGCCCTGGCGTGTACCCGTGCGCTCAAGGCGCTGGGTTGCAACCTGTTCGACGATATCGGCCTCATCGCCCTCGATGACCTGGACTGGTACCCGCTGGTGGGCAACGGCATCACCGCACTCGCCCAACCGACGGAGGCGATCGGTGCCAGTGCGTTCGACTGCCTGCTCAAGCGTTTGCGTGGCGATACAGCCCCCACCCGCACCCTCGATTTCCTGCCCCAACTGATCATCCGAGGCTCCACCCAACTCCCTGTGGGAGGTGGCTTGCCCCCGATTGCGGAATATCAGTCAGCTTATCTGTAGCTGACCCACCGCGATCGGCGGCAAGCCCCCTCCCACATTTTGCTCTGCGCACAAAAATGAAACCGGTTTCAGAGGTAAACAACAATGCACAAGTACCCCGTTTCCATCAGCCTTTCCAGCTACGGCGCCGACCTGGTCCGACAGCAGGGCCAACTGAGTTTCGTTGCGCTGTTAAGTGCCGCCGGTGCCCAGCGCATCGAATGGCGTGAAGAACTGCTCACTCACGAAGACCCCGCCGAACTGGCCCAGGCTGCCGCCGAGCAAGGCCTGGACTCGGTGTTTTCTTCGCCGCTGGAACTCTGGGTCGCCGGCCGTGCCCAGGCCAATGCAGACCTCGCCGCCACCCTGGACCGCGCCCAGGCCTTCGGCTCGCGTTGGCTGAAAGTGTCGCTGGGCTACTTCACCGACACCAATGACCTGGAGAGCCTGCACGCCCTGCTCAATCGCCACCCGGTCAAGTTGCTGGTGGAAAACGACCAGACCCTGCAAGGCGGCCGGATCGAGCCGATGCAACGTTTTTTCACCGAGGTCGAACGCCTGGGCCTGCCGGTGAAGATGACCTTCGACATCGGCAACTGGCAGTGGCAGGACCAGTCCGCGCTCACCGCCGCGCGCCTGTTGGGCCGGCATGTGGATTACCTGCACTGCAAGGCCGTGGCCCGTCGCCCGGACGGCAAGCTGGTGGCCCTGCCGCCCGGCGCCAGCGACCTGCATCTGTGGGAACAACTGCTCACACATATGACCCAAGGCATTACCCGGGCGGTGGAATTTCCGCTGCAGGGCGACGACCTGGTCGACGTCACCGCGCAACAGGTCGCCACCCTCGCCCACCTTGGCCAACCCCGCGTGGAGAATGCCCATGTCTGAGATCGATATCCTGTCGTTTGGCGAAACCATGGCGATGTTTGTCGCCGAGCAGACCGGCGATCTGGCCCAGGTCGGTCAGTTTCACAAACGCATTGCAGGGGCCGACAGCAATGTCGCGATCGGCCTGTCGCGCCTGGGCTTCAAGGTTGCGTGGTTGAGCCGGGTGGGTAACGACTCACTCGGGCGCTTCGTCGTCGACACCCTGGCCAACGAAGGCCTGGACTGTCGCCATGTGACCGTCGACCCACTGCACCCCACCGGTTTTCAACTCAAGTCCCGCGAAGAAGCCGGCGCCGACCCCCAGGTGGAGTACTTCCGCAAAGGCTCGGCGGCCAGCCATTTATCGATCGCGGACATCAAGCCGGCACTGCTGCAAGCCCGCCACCTGCATGCCACCGGGATTCCGCCGGCATTGTCCGAGGCCACCCGCGAATTGTCGGTGGAGCTGATGACACAGATGCGCAAGGCCGGGCGCAGCGTGTCATTCGACCCGAACCTGCGCCCCTCCCTGTGGGGCAGCGAAGCCCGGATGATCCGCGAAATAAACGCCCTCGCCGGCCTCGCCGACTGGGTGCTGCCCGGCCTCGGCGAAGGCCGTCTGCTCACCGGCTTCGATG
Organism: Pseudomonas sp.; assembly: GCF_030147005.1. Lineage (GTDB taxonomy): Bacteria > Pseudomonadota > Gammaproteobacteria > Pseudomonadales > Pseudomonadaceae > Aquipseudomonas. Next base: position 7,071 of record NZ_JASLAW010000195.1, on the reverse strand, counting down.
ACCCGGCGGACATTGCCGCGTTCTACCTGGACCTGGGCGCCGAAGCCGTGGCGATCAAGCTCGGCCCCGATGGCGCTTACTACCGCACCCAGATGGACCAGGGTTTCGTCGCCGCCGTGCGCGTGGACAAGGTGGTCGACACCGTGGGCGCCGGCGACGGTTTTGCCGTGGGCATGATCAGCGCCCTGCTGGAAAACGCCAGTTTTCCCGAGGCGGTGCAACGCGGCAACTGGATTGGCAGCCGCGCGGTACAGAGTCGCGGCGATATGGAAGGCCTGCCCACCCGCGCCGAATTGCTTAACCGATCCGTTGCTTGACCCACTACCTGTTGCCACAACTACAACAAGCTCAGGAGCAACCTTATGGAAACCGTGAAACTCGCCACCCGCCGTTGGTGGTACATCATGCCCATGGTGTTTATCACCTACAGCCTGGCCTACCTGGACCGCGCCAACTACGGCTTCGCGGCCGCCTCGGGAATGGCCGAAGACCTGATGATCACCCCGGGCATGTCGTCGCTGCTCGGCGCGCTGTTTTTCCTTGGCTACTTTTTCTTCCAGGTGCCGGGAGCGATCTACGCGCAGAAGCGCAGCGTCAAAAAACTGATTTTCGTCAGCCTGATCCTGTGGGGCGGCCTGGCCACCCTGACCGGCGTGGTTTCCAACGCCTACATGCTGATCGTCATTCGCTTCATGCTCGGCGTGGTCGAAGCCGCGGTGATGCCGGCGATGCTGGTGTACCTGTGCCACTGGTTCACCCGTGCCGAACGCTCGCGGGCCAATACCTTCCTGATCCTCGGCAACCCGGTGACCATGCTGTGGATGTCGGTGGTTTCGGGCTATCTGGTGCAGCACTTCAGCTGGCGCTGGATGTTTATCATCGAGGGCTTGCCGGCCGTGCTGTGGGCGTTTATCTGGTGGAAGCTGGCCGATGAGCGCCCCAAGGATGCCAAGTGGCTGAGCGATACAGAAAAGCGCAGCCTGGAAAGCGCCCTGGCCGCTGAACAGGTGGGCATCAAGGCGGTGAAGAATTATGCCGAAGCCTTCCGCTCGCCCAAGGTGATCATCCTCGCGCTGCAGTTCTTCTGCTGGAGTATTGGCGTGTATGGCTTCGTACTGTGGCTGCCGTCGATCCTCAAGGCCGGTTTGCAGATGGACATGGTCGAAGCCGGCTGGCTGTCAGCCTTGCCCTACCTGGCAGCAGTGATCGGCATGCTGGTGGTGAGCTGGGGCTCGGACAAGCTGCAAAAGCGCAAACGCTTCGTATGGCCACCGCTGCTGATCGCCTCCATCGCCTTTTACGCCTCTTACGCGCTGGGTGCCGAACACTTCTGGTGGTCCTACACCCTGCTGGTGATCGCAGGCGCCTGCATGTACGCGCCTTATGGACCGTTCTTCGCCATCGTCCCGGAAATTCTCCCGGCCAACGTCGCCGGCGGCGCGATGGCGCTGATCAACAGCATGGGCGCGCTGGGCTCGTTCGGCGGTTCGTACCTGGTGGGTTACCTCAACAGCAGCACCGGTTCGCCGGGCGCTTCGTACCTGCTGATGAGCGGTGCATTGCTGCTGTCGGTGGTGCTGACGATTTTCCTCAAACCTGGCGCCAGTGACCGTGAACGCGCGCCCCTGGCTACCCTCGAAATGAAGGCCAATTCCTGATGAAAAAATCCGTGGTTTTATACAAGAAACTCTCCGCGCCGATGATGGCTCGCCTGCATGAGCAGGCCGACGTGACGCTGATCGACGCACTGGACGAGAGCGGCCTGGCCCGACTGCGCGACGCCCTGCCGAACGCCCACGGGCTGCTGGGCGCGAGCCTGCGCCTGGATGCAAAACTGCTCGACCTGGCGCCGAAGCTGGAAGCGGTGGCGAGTGTCTCGGTGGGCGTCGACAACTACGATATCGACTACCTCACCCAGCGCGGCATCCTGCTCAGCAATACGCCGGATGTGCTCACCGAAACCACCGCCGACACCGGCTTTGCGTTGATCCTGGCCACCGCCCGGCGCGTGGTGGAGCTGGCCGACATGGTGCGCGCCGGCCAATGGAGCAAGAACATCGGCCCGGCGCACTTCGGCAGCGACGTGCATGGCAAGACCCTGGGCATCATCGGCATGGGGCGCATCGGCGAAGCGTTGGCCCAGCGCGGGCACTTTGGCTTCGGCATGCCGGTGATCTATCACAGCCATTCGCCCAAGCCGGCGGTGCAAGCGCGCTTCGGCGCGCAGTACCGCAGCTTGCAGGCGCTGCTCAAAGAGGCGGATTTTGTCTGCCTGACCTTGCCGCTCACCGCTGAAACCGAGAAGTTGATCGGCGCTGAAGAGTTCGCGCTGATGGGCCCGGAGACGATCTTCATCAACATCTCACGGGGCAAGGTGGTGGACGAAGCGGCGCTGGTCGACGCCTTGCAACAGCGCACGATCCGCGCGGCCGGGTTGGATGTGTTCGAGAAAGAACCGCTCGATCACGCCTCGCCGCTGCTGCGCTTGAACAACGTGGTGGCCACCCCGCACATCGGTTCGGCCACCCATGAAACGCGGGAGGCGATGGCCAGGTGCGCAGTGGATAATCTGTTGCAGGCACTGGCGGGCGAACGGCCGCAGAACCTGGTGAACGCGGCCGCCTGGAAACGGTGAACCCCATATGGGAGGGGGGTTGAACTGGCCTAATGATTTTGGACACTTCATTCGGGCGCTATGATAGCGGTGGGTCAGCTGAAAAGAGACTGGCTGACACACCGCAATCGGGGAAAGCCCTAATGCCAGTCAGCTAAGACAGAACCGGTCACTGTGGCGAGGGAGCTTGCTCCCGCTGGGGCGCGAAGCGGCCCCAAAAATGGGACTGTTATGCAGCCCAACGGGAGCAAGCTCCCTCGCCACAGGCCGCAGGTTTTTTGCTTTAGCGCCGAACTGACCGGCATTAGGGCAAGCCCCCTCCCACATTTGAACCGCCTTTCAGATTCTAGATAACGAACCGGCTTACCATCCCATTCAAATCCACCGCCAACCGCGACAGCTCATGGCTAGCCGCGCTGGTCTGGTTGGCGCCCGCCGCCGACTGCGTCGCCAGGTCACGTATATTCACCAGGTTGCGGTCCACTTCACGCGATACCTGGGCCTGCTCTTCGGATGCGCTGGCGATCACCAGATTGCGTTCGTTGATCAGACTGATCGACTGGGTGATCTGCTCCAGCGCCACACCGGCGGCGCGGGCCATCTCCAGGGTGGTCTGGGTGCGCTGGTTGCTCTGCTGCATCGATTGCACCGCTTCACCGGTGCCGTTCTGGATGCCGGCGACCATTTTTTCGATCTCCTGGGTGGACTGCGCGGTGCGATGGGCCAGCGCCCGTACTTCGTCGGCAACCACCGCAAAACCACGCCCGGCTTCACCGGCACGCGCCGCTTCGATGGCGGCGTTGAGCGCCAGCAGGTTGGTCTGCTCGGCAATCGCCCGGATCACGTCCAGCACCTTGCCGATGTCACGCCCTTGCGCCGCCAGGCCCTCGATCATCGCTGCGGTGTTTTGTACGTCCTGGGTCATGGTCTGGATCGCCCCGACCGTCTCCACTACCCGGTCGCGCCCTTCCCGTGCCGCCAGGTTGGACTGGCCGGACGCCTCGGAGGTGGACACCGCATTGCGCGCCACCTCTTCCACGGCCGCTGTCATTTCATTGACCGCCGTGGCCGCCTGGTCGATTTCGTTGTTCTGTTGCTGCAAGCCTTTGGAGGCTTCCTCGGTGACTGCGCTCAGTTCTTCGGCCGCGGACGCAAGCTGCGTGGCCGAGCCCGCGATGTGCTGGATGGTCTGGCGCAGGTTGGTTTGCATGGTCGACAAGGCACTGATCAAGCGCGCCGGTTCATCTTTGCCGTCGTCCTCGATCGTCGTTGTCAGGTTGCCGCCGGCGATGCTTTCAGCCGCTTGCACGGCCTTGCGCAACGGCGTGACGATGCTGCGGGTCAGCAGCCAGGCCAGCAACACGGTCAGCAACGCAGCGGCGACGGATACCACGACGACGCCGGTAATCGCGGCTTCGTAACTGTGTTCCGCCTGGGTATCGGCGGCCTTGGCACCGGCGGCGTTGAGGGCGATCAGTTTGTTCAACTGCTCGCCCATTTGGTCGGTGCCTTCCTTGATACGGCTGTTGATCAGCGCGCGCATGTCATCGACCTTGTCTTGCTTGGACAAGGCAATCATGTCGGCCTGGGCCTTGATGTAGTTGTCCAGCGTGGTCGCAAATGCCTTGTACAGCACCGCCTCCTCGGCACCTGTCGGCAACGCGGCATAACGACTCTGCGCCGCCCTGACTTTGTCGACCAACACGCCGATGCGGGTTTCGGCCTCCTGCAGGGCGGCCGGCTCACGGTTCACCAGCACGCGAAAGGACAGGATGCGCATGCGCAACACGTTTTCCGTCATATGCCCCAGATGCGTCACGCTGGGCAATTGATTGGTGCTCATGTCCAACGACGCCTGGCGCATCAGGGTCATGCGGTTGACCGCAAACACCCCAAGGATGACCACCAGGACGGCGATGAAGGCAAACCCGAGAAAGGCGCGAGGGGCAATATTCAGATGACGGAGGGACATAAGGGGGGCTCTCAGAAGTAATGTTTGCTGGCGTCCTGCCGCGAAACGATCCGTCAGCGCCAACGCGCCGCCCGGACCTTGGCCGCCCCCGGCGGAATGGATAGGTGGGCCTATACGGGGTATCGGCTGATGTCGGGGTTTTATGCAGGCCGTTTTATAAATAATTTATTACCCTTCTGGCGACTGGCCGTTTCTGGCATCCTGCGCCTCCATTTTCTGACCCGAGCCCTCATTTTGTCTGACGCTCAAGCCCCCCGCCCGCGCTATAAATCCGACCTGATCTATGGCCTGGAAGACCGTCCGCACTTCACTGCGGCGATATTTGCCGCCTTGCAACATGTGTTGGCGAGCTTCGTCGGCATCATTACGCCGACCCTGATCGTCGGTGGGGTGCTGGGCCTGGAAAGCGAAGTGCCCTATCTGGTGAGCATGGCGCTGTTCGTCTCGGGGCTCGGCACCTTTGTGCAGGCGCGCACGTTCGGCCCCATCGGCTCGGGCCTGCTATGCCTGCAAGGCACCAGTTTTTCCTTTATCAGTGTGATTCTGAGCGCCGGTTTCATGGTCAAGGCGCGCGGCGGCGGCCCCGATGAAATCCTCTCGACGATATTTGGCATCTGTTTTTTTGCGGCGTTTATCGAAGTGGTGCTCAGCCAGTTCATCGGCAAGCTGCGCAAGTTGATCACCCCGGTGGTCACCGGCACCATCATTACCTTGATGGGCTTGTCGCTGATCAAAGTGGCCGTCACCGACATGGCCGGCGGCTTCGGCGCCAGTGACCTGGGCGCCGCCAGTAACATGGGCCTGGCGGCGCTGGTGCTGCTGACCATTGTGGTGCTCAACCGCTTCGACAACCCGTTCCTGCGCCTGGGTTCGATCGTGATCGGCCTGACCCTGGGCTTTGTCGTGGCCTGGTGGCTGGGCCGCGTGGACATGGCCGCCCTGCCCCAGGTGCCGTTGATCAGCGTGCCGGTGCCGTTCAAGTACGGTTTCTCGTTCGATTGGGTGGCATTTATCCCGGTGGCGGTGATCTTCCTGATTTCGCCCCTGGAAGCCGCGGGTGACCTGACCGCCAACTCGATGATTTCCCAACAGCCGGTCAAGGGCCCGCTGTACATCAAGCGTATCAAGTCCGGCCTGCTCGCCGACGGCCTCAACTCCGCAATGGCGGCCACCTTCAACAGCCTGCCGATGGTGACGTTCGCCCAGAACAACGGCGTCATCCAACTGACCGGCGTCGCCAGCCGCTATGTGGCCTACTTCATTGCCGGCCTGCTGGTGCTGCTGGGGCTGTTCCCGATGATCGGCGCGGTGCTGCAACTGATGCCCAAGCCGGTGCTGGGCGGCGCGACCCTGATCATGTTCGGCACCGTGGCCGTGGCCGGCATCAAGATCCTCGCCGAAGCCGGGTTGCATCGGCGCAATGTGCTGATCGTGGCGATTTCCCTGGGCATGGGCCTGGGCGTCGCGGCCGTGCCGGAAGTGCTGCGAGACTTGCCCAAGGCGCTGCACAACATCTTCGAATCGCCGATCACCGTCGGCGCATTCTGTGCAATCCTGCTGAACATTTTCCTGCCCGAAGAGTTCATAGCGCTGGAAGAAGATGAATTTGATCCGGAGTCTTCTACCCTCAAGGTCATGCAGGACCCGGACGTCACGAAACAGTAGGAGCACTTTTATATGCGCAAGCTCATGGTTCTATCGCTGTTATTGCTGACCTTGAGCGCCTGCGCGCTGTTGCCCAACCGCGATCCGGTCAACATCAACGTGGTCGGCATCGAACCGCTGCAAAGCCAGGATCTGGAAGTGCGCTTTGCGGTCAAGCTGCGGGTACAGAACCCTAATGAAACGGCGCTCGACTACAACGGCGTGGCCCTGGACCTGGAGGTCAACGGCCGGCCACTGGCCTCGGGTGTGAGTGACCAGGCCGGCAGCATCCCGAGGTTTTCCGAGGCCGTGGTGATGGTGCCGGTCAGTGTCTCGGCGTTTACCGTATTGCGCCAGACCCTGGGCCTGAGCCAGACCCAGAGTTTGAATAACCTGCCGTATGTACTGCGAGGCAAGCTGGCGGGCGGGCTGTTTGGCACGATGCGCTTTGTCGAGCGTGGCACGTTGGATTTGCCGAACACGGCGACGTGGTGAATGCATGCAATCGACACTCTTCACCGAGCGCACAGCGTACCGGCATGCGCTTGATCAGGACGGATGAGACCGAATTCGTCGCAGGCACTTTCCCACGGAAGACTGAGATGGCCCGTGAGAACTGGATGCAATCCAAATCCCGCAAACGCTGAAGATCAAATGTGGGAGCGGGCTTGCCCGCGAATGCAGGGTGCCAGTCACTGCAGATGTGACTGATACACCGCACTCGCGGGCAAGCCCTAATGCCGGTCAGTTAAGCGCTAAAGCAGAAAAACCTGCGACCTGTGGCGAGGGAGCTTGCTCCCGTTGGGGCGCGAAGCGGCCCCAAAAATGGGACTGCTACGCA
>NZ_JASLAW010000194.1 GCF_030147005.1 Pseudomonas sp. | reverse complement strand
CGAACGCGGTATGTCAGAAACAGACTTGCTGTCTGATACATCGCATTCGCGAGCAAGCCCGCTCCCACATTTTTATTCGGCGGTGAACTTGAAAACGGTGTTCTGGGTGTAAGTCTGCCCTGGGTTCAAGCGAGTCGAGGCAAATGTTGGCTGGTTGGGCGCATCCGGGAAATGCTGGGTTTCGAGGGTGAACCCGCTCCAGTGCAGGTAGGTTTTACCCGCTTTACCCTTCACTGAACCGTCGAGGAAGTTGCTGGTGTAGAACTGCACCCCAGGCTCACTGGTGTAGAGCTGCAAACGCCGGCCCGACTCGGGATCATGCACCTCGGCCGCAAGCTGCTTGACGTCACCCTTGGTATCCAAGGCCCAGTTGAAGTCGAACCCACCCTGTTTCGGTTCGGCAAACTTGAGCTGCGGATGGTCGTCTTTTAGGTGCTGGCCAATCGGCGTGGGCTTGAGGAAGTCCATCGGCGTGCCCTTGACCGGGGCGAGTTCGCCGGTGGGGATCAGCGTTGCATTGACCGGGGTGTAATGGCTGGCGTGCAACGTCGCGACTTGCTTGAGGATGTCGCCGTTGCCCGCGCCGGCCAAGTTGAAGTAGCTGTGGTTGGTGAGGTTGAGCACGGTCGGTTTGTCGGTGGTGGCCGTGTAGTCGATGTGCAGTTCGTTCTTGTCGTTGAGGCGATAGGTGACTTCGGTTTTCAGGTTGCCGGGGAAGCCCATCTCGCCGTCCTTGGACAGGTAGCTGAGCTTCACGCCGACCGAGTCCTTGTCCTTGACCGACTCGGCCTTCCATACCTGCTTGTCGAAGCCCTGGGCGCCGCCATGCAGCGAGTTGGGGCCGTCGTTGAGCGGCACCTGGAAGCGTTTGCCGTCGAGCTCAAAAGCACCGCCGGCCAGGCGATTGCCAAAGCGACCGATGGTCGCGCCGAAAAACGCCGTGCCGGCCTGGTAGCCCTGCACGTCGTCGAAACCGAGCACCACGTCGTCGACCTTGCCGTGTTTGTCCGGCACCTTCAGCGATTGCAGCACGCCGCCGTAGGTGATGACCGTGGCTTGCATGCCATGGCTGTTGCGCAGGATGTACTGTTCGACGGCGGTGCCGTCGTTGGTTTTACCGAAAGCTTTGTGCTCGCTGCTGAGCCCTGCCGCCTGGGCGCCGCCGCTGGCGACCAGCATGGACATGGCAAGGCCCGAAAGCAGGTATCGAGGGTGCTTCATGGTCGAACTTCCTTTTGTTGTTTTGAGTGGAATAGTTCTACTAATAGCGATATTTTGTCGGTGTGACAGCGAATTTATAGCCTTAAACGCCGATTTCGTAAAATAAAATAAGACTAATTGATCGAGGCACCGTTATATGAGTACTGCACAGGCTGTTTATCCCGACCTTGAAGGCAAGACCGTATTGATCTCAGGGGGCGCCTCGGGTATCGGCGAGTTCATGGTGCGCGCCTTTGCCGCGCAGGGCGCCAAGGTGGCCTTTGTGGACCGCGCGCAAAGCCAGGGCGAACGCCTGGCGGCGCTGTTGAGTTCACAGGGCCGCACGGTGGAGTTCGTGTGCTGCGACATCACCGACGAGATCGGTTTTCGCGCGGCCATCACGCGTTTCGAGCAGTCGCTTGGCCCGATCACGGTGCTGGTGAACAACGCGGCGAACGATGTGCGCCATACCCTGGAAGAAGTCGACTCGCAGATGTTCGACCGGTTGATCGCGGTCAACCTCAAACATGCATTCTTTGCCGCCAAGGCCGTGGTGCCGATGATGAAAGGCGCCGGAGGCGGTTCGATCATCAACCTGGGCTCGGTCGGCTGGATGATGGCCTCTGCCGGTTACCCGGTATACGCCGCCAGCAAGGCCGCCGCCCATGGCATGACCCGCGGTTTGGCGCGGGAGCTGGGGCCGCACCACATCCGCGTCAATACGCTGGTGCCGGGTTGGGTAATGACGGAAAAACAACTGGCCATGTGGGTGGATGACGCGGCCAGGGATTTGATCGCCCGCAGCCAGTGCATGCCCGGCAGCGTGATGCCGGAGCATATCGCCAATATGGCGTTGTTTCTGGCTTCGGATGCGTCTGCGATGTGCTCGGCGCAGAACTTTATCGTCGACGGCGGTTGGGTGTAGGCGAGGGCACTTGGGGCGAGGGAACCCGCAGTTGGCGCTGCAACGCTTATTCAGTGGGTTCCCGCAAAGCCAGCCTTTGGTTTAGTCTGGAGCGCTTCGTCGATCGCTTCAGGAGCAGCAAGCATGACCGATTACGTACCCCCTAAAGTCTGGACCTGGGACGCCGAAAGCGGCGGCACCTTCGCCAGCATCAACCGGCCCATCGCCGGCGCCACCCACGAGAAGGCGCTGCCGGTGGGCAAGCATCCGCTGCAGGTGTACTCCCTGGCCACGCCCAATGGGCAAAAGGTCACCATCCTGCTCGAAGAGCTGTTGGCGCTCGGGCACACCGGCGCCGAATACGACGCCTGGCTGATCAAGATCGGCGACGGCGACCAGTTCGGCAGCGGCTTTGTGGCGGTAAACCCCAATTCGAAGATTCCGGCGTTGATGGACCACAGCGGTGCCACGCCGATTCGTGTGTTCGAGTCCGGCGCGATCCTGCATTACCTTGCCGAGAAGTTCGGCGCGTTCCTCCCCACCGAACCTGCGGCCCGTGCGGAGTGCTTGTCGTGGCTGTTCTGGCAGATGGGCAGCGCGCCTTATCTGGGCGGCGGCTTCGGGCATTTCTACGCGTATGCGCCAAGCAAGATGGAGTACCCGATCAATCGCTTCGCCATGGAGGCCAAGCGTCAGCTGGATGTGCTGGACAAGCGCCTGGCGGTGAGCGAATACATTGCCGGGGATGAATACACCATTGCCGATATCGCCATCTGGCCGTGGTACGGCGGCCTGGTCAAAGGGCGTTTGTATGGGGCGGCGGAGTTTTTGTCGGTGCATGAGTACAAGCACGTGCAGCGCTGGGCGGATGCGATCGACGCGCGCCCGGCGGTGCAGCGCGGGCGGCGGGTGAATCGTGTCTCGGGCGACGATCAGTTGGCCGAGCGCCATGATGCAAGCGACCTGGACTGATTGAATCCCCACGCCTGGGCTCCAGCCATCCGAAGCTGACCCAGGCGGTTTTGCTCATGCAAGCCAATCGAAGAGCCGCTGACCACCGACGAAATTGCTCAGCACGTGTGCGTGTCACGACGACAACTGGAACGCATCTTCAAGCAATACCTCAACCATGTTCCAAGCCAGTATTACCTGGAGCTGCGCCTTAACAAGGCGCGCCAGAGGGAGGGGGCAAGCCCCAATGCCAGTCAGTTAAGCGCTAGAGCAGGCAACCGTCGGCCTGTGGCGAGGGAGCTTGCTCCCGCTGGGCCGCGAAGCGACCCCAGAAAA
>NZ_JASLAW010000094.1 GCF_030147005.1 Pseudomonas sp. | reverse complement strand
CTGACCTTCATCCAACACCATGCTGGCGGCCTTAAGCTTGAACTCACTCGAATAAGATTTACGCATATCCAAACACCTCAAATTTGGGCGCTATCATAGCGCCCGAATGAAGTGTCCAAAATCATTAGGCCAGTTCAGACTAGCGCCTACTCAGCACGCCCTCTATCGCGCAAACCAACTGCCTCGTCGCTTCCTCAATCGGTCCTTCATTGCGGCATAAGAGCCAACCGTGATCGGCAACCGCTCGTTCGAACGCATGGGTGCAGGCGGCGTGTTCTTCCAGCGTGTGCAGTACCGTACTGTTCAGCCCGCGCCGGCGTGCCGCTGCCCTCGCCCATGAGGTTTGCGGGTCGGTGACAACCCCGACATGCAGGTCCGGCACCTGCACGTGACGGTCGATGTTCAGTTGCAGAATCTGCGCAAAGGGAATCAGCCGGCGAAAAGCCGCGTCAGACGGATACCATCGGTCAATCAGGATGATGCTGTCGGAGGGCTGTTCAGGCAGTACGTGCCTCGAAATCCAGCCACGGCTATCTGCGAACCGCTCACACACCGCCCATTCCAGTGCCGGGCTGGGATGTCTGACGAGCTGGTTGACCAACCCCATTGTCTCGCCTCTGTGGGGATCGTTGTTTTTCTCACAGAGCCGAATCACCTTTTTATGCTCCGCCCTCAGTGCTGCCGTCACGGCCTCCAGCAGCGTGGTTTTGCCGGTGCCCTTGGGCCCGTCCAGCGAAACGAACAGCGGGCGACTCATTTGCACTGCTCCCAGGGCGGGCACGGCGACCATGCCGCCACGAGCTTGTCGATAAACAAACGGATTTTTGGCGAAAGGTGCCGTTTGCTCGGGTAGATCACCCGGATAGGTTCTGCGGCCTCTGCATACGCCGCGAGCAGTTGGACGAGTTTGCCGTTGCGCAAATCTTCGCTCACCACATAGGAAGGCAGGGTCGTGACCCCCAGGCCGGCGACCGCTGACTGGTGCAAGGACTCGGCGCTGTCCATCTGTAGCCTTCCGCCATGAATCACCGGCACCGAGCGGCCGTTGACGTGAAAATTCCAGGGCAGCAGCCTGCCCCCGCTGACAAAATGCAGACACGGGTGCTTGAGCAGATCGTCCGGGGTTTCAGGCCCGGGGTGCTCGGCCAGGTACTTGGGCGAAGCGCAAGTAATCATCTGCTGATGGGCCACGGTGCGCGTGAGCAGGCGCGAATCTTCCTTGGGTGGCCCGATACGCATGGCCAGGTCAAAGCCCTCATCGATCAGGTCGACCAGCCGGTCGGAAAAGGTGATATCCACGCTCAGGGCCGGCCATTCCTTCAGGTAACTCTCGATGTGTTGCAGTACATGGAGCCGGCCTAACGCAACCGGCAGGCTGATACGCAGGCGGCCACTGGGGGTCGAGCGACGAAACGCCAGCGCATCCTCCACCTCGTCAAGGTCCTCAAGAATGCCCACGCAACGCTCATAGAGCACCTGGCCGTCATCGGTCATGCTCAGGCTGCGCGTGGTGCGATTGAGCAGGCGTACCTGCAAGCGCGCCTCAAGCCTGACAATCGACTTGCCCACGGCCGAGCGCGTCAGGCCGAGCTGCTTTGCCGCCGCGGTAAAGCTCCCGGCTTTGACCGAGCTGACGAAGGCCGCGATATCGTTCAGGTTGTGCAGTTCCATGGCTCTGGGTCTCAGCGTTGGGGTGTTTTGGCGCCTGGTATGGGGAACCCTGTTCCCCAATATCAAGCATAGCATTGCGACTAGCTTATCCAGCCATCCATTGAGGCCACTATGAACACTGAAGTACAAACAGCCGTCCAAACCTGGGCCAACAGCCTGAGCGACCTGATTCCCGTGCTCAAGGGCATCGATACCCGCACGAAAATGAGTGACATCCGCGACGCCTACGCCACGATGCTCGCGCAAAACCCCGCGCCGGCCGGCGTTACCTTCCAAGCCGTCGACATGGGCGGCGTGCCAGGCACGCTGGTCACGCCGGCGCAGATCAAGACCGATGCGGTGGTGATGTACATCCACGGCGGTGCCTATATCGTCGGGCGTCCTGATGGCTATCACGGCATTGGCGGCAACTACGCGAACATGCTCGGCGCACGCGTGTACATGCCGGACTACCGCCTCGCCCCTGAGCACCCTTTCCCGGCGCCGATTGACGACACACTGTGCGCCTATGCATGGTTGCTCGAGCAGAACATGCCGGCCAACAGGATCGCATTCGTCGGCGAATCAGCGGGCGGCGCGATGGTGGTCAGCGTGATGGTCGCGGCAAAATCCAAAGGCCTTCCCTTGCCGGCCGTGGGCTCGTCCATTTCACCCTGGGCAAACCTGGAACACACCGGTGCATCCATGAGTAACCGCGAGGGCCTGGACCCACTGAACTCCAAGGCCGTGTTGGATATTTTGGCCAGGACGTTCCTGGGCGACACCCTGGCCAGCCATCCTCTGGCCTCCCCGGTATTCGCGGACGTCACTGGACTGCCGCCGATTCTGGTGCAGATCGGCGAGAACGAGCTGATGTTGAGTGATGCCATGCGCCTGGCCACGCACTTGGCGGATAACCGCGTTCGGGTCAACCTGGAAGTATGGCCCGCAATGTTCCACGCCTGGCATTTCTACGCGGCCATTCTGCCGCAAGGGCGGCAGGCGCTGGAGAGTTCGGTGCGTTTCATTGAGCACGGCTTGGCCGAAGCCAATCGTTAAAGCGACCAGATGCTTTGACAGACGCTTGTTGCAGACGCGGCAGCTCTTTCGGATTCACACCACTCCCTGCGTTGCCGCCGATCAGGAGCAATCACAGGTTCGGCATGCGGACTTCAGGCAACGGCGTCTCGAACCTCAACGCCCATGCCGTGATCAGACGCTGCGGGGTCTGGCAGGTTTTGCGTTTGAGTACGAAGTTGCGGCACTTTTGCGCAAACTGCTGGCGGTTTTGCACCATGTCCAACTGCATCTGTGCCAGCTCCTGTACGCGACAGCGTTCAACCTGTTTCATATCCAGCGCGGCTTTACGTGTGCGTGCGTGCAGATATCGCTCATCGGTCAGCGCGTTGCTGGCTTGTTGCAAAAGCCATAGGCCGAACGCGTGTGGGCAACGTGGGCCGATGTCCTGGACCATTCCGTATTGCCGAGCCTGGAGCGCACTGATAGGCAGGCATTCTTCGGTGAGCCTGTGCGCGACTTCACCGCCGACGGCCCGTGGCAGGCTGTAGGTCCAGTATTCGGAACCATACAGCCCCATGCTTTTGTAATGGGGGTTCAGGACGACGCCTTCGCGTGCCAATACGATATCGGCGGCCAGCGCGAGCATTACACCGCCTGCGCCCGCACTGCCGGTGAGGCCACTGATCACCAGTTGCCTGGCCGTCAGAAGCTCCTGGCAGACATCGTCGATGGCTTGAATGTTGGCCCAGGCTTCCAGCCCCGGCACCTCGGCAGCCTGGATGACGTTAAGGTGCACCCCATTGGAAAAGCTGCCGCGACCGCCCTTGATCAACAACACCTGGGTGTCTCGCCCTTTGGCCCAGCGCAACGCAGCCGCCAGCCGGTGGCATTGCTCAGTGCTCATGGCTCCGTTGTAGAACTCAAACGTCAGTTCGCCGACGTGATCGAACTCCCGGTAGCGAATCGGTTGATAGGCCTGCGGATTGAACGCCTGGCGGGCGATGGAGCTGTCGAGCACTGGAACGCCGGCCAGGCCCTCGGCCAGAACATGCCGCGCCGGCCGCTTGAAGGTCTCCTCCCCTGACTGGGCCTTGCGCTTGAGCGCGCCGATCCAGAGGCTGTGATCCCCGGTAGCAACCAGCACGGCGTCATCCTGTACCGCAAGGATTTCCCCCGGCGTCCCCTGGCGTGAATCCAGGTGCGCGTCATACAGGTAATACTGCCCGCCCCGGAGACTGGCCAACACACCGGGCTGGCCATCGGCGGCGTCGATGCCGCGCTTGATGAAGGCTGCGCAATCGAACCAACTGAAGGCGCGGTCAGCTTGACTCATGTTCGGCTGCAGACGCCCCGTAACGCTGGGCTTCGTGTAGTCGAGCGGTATCGGGACGAAACCTTTGGCGAATTTTTCCACCACGTCGCGGATGCACACAATCGCGGCGTCACTCACCGGGCCGTTGTACAACTCGGATTTGCGTACATCGGCGGGCATGTCGAATTCACAGGTCGACCAGATCGGCCCGGCATCCATTTCCTCGACTGCCTGCAGCGCCGTGACGCCCCAGCGGCCGACCTGCCGTGTGATAGCCCAGTCCAGCGCACTGGCGCCCCGGTCGCCGACAATGCCCGGATGGATGATCACCACCGGGCGCTGCGGGTGGCTCCACAGTCGCTGTGGCACACGGTCCTTCAAAAACGGGCAAATCACCAGGTCCGCGCCTGACGCTTCGATCTGCCGGCACACCGTGGTTTCATCCGTGAACACGACAACGCTGGGGTCATGACCCGCCTGGCGTAAATCCAGCCAGGCCCGTTGCGTCAAACCGTTGAATGCCGATGATAATAAAAGGATCTTGACTGATCGCATGGCTGACTCTTCCCTGAGAGGTGCGACCAGGGAGGTCCGTTGAACCGTCCCTGGTCTTCGATGGAGGCCCAAGGTTATAGGGCGGGCCGGCAAGGGCACATGATCAGGATCAATGATGCACCCTCGCGGCCCTAACTGATCTTGATGACGACCTTGCCAAATGGGCCACGTGCCAGGTGCTCGTAGGCCTCACGCGCCTGTTCGAAGGGATAGACGTGATCGATCACCGGACGGATGTGATGAGTGTCGAGGAACGCATTCATCCGATCGAATGACGAGCGTGGGGCCACCGCAATGCCACGGATGGTCGTTTGGCGGAAGATCAGCGGCATCAAGTTCAGGTTAGCCGTTTGCCCGGTCAGGAAGCCAATCTGTGCAATGCGGCCGCCCACTTTGGTTGCCTGGACAGAATCGTTGATGCCTTCGCCGCCAGCGACTTCCAGAAGCAGGTCCACGCCAATACCGTCGGTGAGTTGCAATACTTCAGCCGCCCAGTCAGGCGTTTTGCGGTAGTTGACGCCGGCGATCGCGCCGAGCTTGATGACTGCATCGAGGTTTTTATCACGGCTGGAGGTGACGATGACCTTGGCACCCAGGGCCATAGCGATTTGCGCGGCAAAGATAGACACGCCTCCGGTGCCTTGCACCAGTACAGTCTGGCCAGCTTCAATCCGGCCGAAATCCACCAGCGAGTACCATGCGGTCAAGGCCGCGATGGGAAGAGTCGAGGCCTCTTCGTCACTCATGTCAGCCGGCGCACGCACTGCGCTGTCTTCATGAATGATCATGAATTCAGCCAGGCCACCCGGCAGTGGTGAGCCGAAGCAATAGTCTGGTTCGTCGTGGGCAGGCATGCCGTCAATCCAGCGCGAGTACAGGTGCGAGTTGACACGGTCGCCTACTGCGAATCGGCTTACGCCCTCGCCCACGGCCACGACGGTTCCCGCCGCGTCGCTGACAGGGATCAGTGGCTTGGGAACCATGTGCGGCTCATAGATGCCGTCAACGATCGCCTTGTCGCGGAAGTTCAGGGAGACCGCGCCGATCCTGACCAGCAGCTCTCCGGCTCCGGGGGTGGGCGTTTGGATCTCGCCCTGTGTCAGGTTTTCAAGACCAAAATCCTGCAGCAGCCAAGCTTTCATATTCTTACTCCAAGCAAAGTGGGCGCGCCGAAAAATTCAGCTGTGCCCGAGCTGGAAGCATTGTTTCTTTCCTGCGGCGCTGGATAAACAGCCCTTGAAGCACAAGATTGTTATCAATCCAATTACAATCGAGCCCACTCCCGTAACGGCTTAAACAAGGGCCTGACAATGAACATGATCGAGGCGATGGAAATCTACGTGGCCGTGGTTGAGCAAGGCAGCTACACCCGCGCTGCCGAGTCGCTGAGGCTTCATCGGCCCGCGCTCTCCAAAGCGATTCAGAATCTGGAACAGGAACTCAACGTCCAGCTTTTGCATCGCACGACGCGCAAGATTCATGTGACGCCGGAAGGTGATGAGTTCTACGGTCGATGCAAGCAACTGCTGGCAGATCTGGCTGATACCTTGGCGTGGTTCTCACCGGATCGACCTGCCCGGGGAAAGCTCAGGGTGGACGTTCCGGTGACGCTCGCCAAGGCGTTCATCATCCCTTCCCTTCCAAAGTTCCGGGTTCTCTATCCAGAAATCGAGTTGATACTCGGGTCTTCGGATCACCAGGTTGATTTGATCGCGGAGGGCATAGACTGTGCCGTACGGCTAGGAGAACTTGACTCGTCCAGCCTGATCGCCAAAAGAATCGGCACCGTGCCCATGGTCACCTGCGCCGCTCCCGCCTATCTGGAGCGTTACGGTACTCCCACAACCTTTGAAGCTTTGTCTGATCACCTCGCGGTTAACTTTCTGATTGATCATCGTCGGCAAATCATGCCCTGGAAATTTCAAATCGAGGGTGAAAGTCTGTCGGTGACGTTAACAAGCGGCATCGTTGTAGATGACTCGGAGGCCTTCCTCTGCTGTGGCTTGGCGGGGCTGGGTATCCTGCAAGGCTTGCGTCCCTCGCTGCAGCCTCATATCGAGTCGGGCGAACTGGTTGAGATTTTGCCGAAACTACACACCCTCCCCAAACCTGTCTCGCTGCTGCTCACTGAGCGCAAATACCGTTCGCCCAAAGTGCGTGCTTTCACGGACTGGCTTGTCGCCATCTTTGCCGACCGAGGGCTCAATTAGCCAGGCTGGCACTTTCAAGCACTTTATTTCGCGAAAGCCGTGCCGCGTTCCAGCAACGGCGCGCTGTGCTGTGACACAGGTTTAATTTTTTGAATCACCGCATACAGCCGTCATCAAACGAACAGGCCCTACTCGGGTATCACTGGTCAAACGTAATGGAGAAGCGTCCATGTTCGAGAAACCGCACTACCTCGTCAGTTTCATCCTCGACAACCAGCCCCAGAGTCGCGCCCTCGAGTACGAGGGGGATCTGGACCCGCAACTGGCCGAATCCCTGCTCAGGCAACGCTTCGCCGAACTCAAGGATGCGCGGTTGAGTGATGTCCAGGTGCAAAAACGCACCAAGCCGGCTGACGAAGGCCATGACATTCCGGGGCATTATCAGCAGCCCTGAACGGCCGTGGCCTTGCGTGACTCAGTCGATCGGACCGATGTTGATGGTGCGATCAGCGCCCAGCCCCTCGACCTTGGCGAGGATTTCGCTGGGCGTGTCCGCAGAAAACGTCAGCACATAGCCCATGCCGCTGCCGTCCTCTTCCACCGAAGCCACCCACAGCTCGACCTCATCTGCCGCCAGGCCTATGGCATTGCCGATGGAGCGGTTGCGCGCGTCTGAATCGGTGTCGCCTACCGGGTAATCGTTCATCTGCAAACCTCCTCATGCCGGTGAGATGCTGTTATCACCATAGACGGCCGACATTGCGCAGGGTTCGTTTTTTTGCCTCGCCAGACGCACATCACCGCTCATCGCCCACACCGCGTTTTTTTGAAAACTCGTGGCTTTTCGCGGTTCAAACCCAGTGTGGACTCTTCAATCATGACTGACATCAGGAGGACTCATGAACCACACCACCACGGATTTGCCATGCGCCTGTCCAGGCTGCAGTTGCCAGGTTAGCCAGGCCGCTCTCCATCAACGCAACGGTAAAGCGTACTGCAGCCAGGCCTGCGCCGACCTGCATCCGCGAGGCCAGGCGTGCCCCAGCGCCGAATGCCATTGCGAGTCAAACGTGCAGGTGCAGGACCGGGCGATCAGCGACAGCCAGCTCGACGAGGCAATCGAAGAAACCTTCCCGGCCAGCGACCCCATATCGCCTTGATCAACCACGGTGCGAGGGAGCTTGCTCCCGCTGAGCGGCCTCAGAAATGGGACTGCTGCGCAGTCCAGCGGGAGCAAGCTCCCTCGCCACGGTACAGCTCCTTCTTAGCTGACCCGCTCACAGTCATAGCTTTTGTCCAGGTTGACAGCACGGGGCAAACATCAACAACCTGCACCTCAGCCCGCCCTGCCCTTGAGGCCACCCTTGGACTATTTCGCCGCCCTGACCGCGTTCGTCGAAGCCGCCGAAGAATGCCATTGTGAGTCAAACGTGCAGGTACAGGACCGGGCGATCAGCGACGGCCAGCTCGACGGGGCAATCGAAGAAACCTTCCCGGCCAGCGACCCCATATCCCCTTGATCGATCACGGTGGCGAGGGAGCTTGCTCCCGCTGAGCGGCCTCAGAAATGGGACTGCTGCGCAGTCCAGCGGGAGCAAGCTCCCTCGCCACGGTACAGCTCCTTCTTAGCTGACCCGCTCACA
>NZ_JASLAW010000025.1 GCF_030147005.1 Pseudomonas sp. | reverse complement strand
GCCTGACGGCAGGCCCTAACCAGCCCGAACACAAAAAAACTGATACTCCCCTGTTTCCGGATGAGTCGGGCCCGTCACCTTCCCCAGCGCCACCTTCGCCATCGCCATCGCCATCGCCATTGCCATCACCTTCACCTTCACCTTCACCTTCACCGCAGTATCGTGGGTTCCAAGGCCAAACAGTCAATCCGAGTAATTATGGCTCCGCGGAGTCCATGAGCAACAGGCCGTTTACCGAGGGTGCGCGTTACGTTGACTACAAACCAGACAAAAGCAATCCGGGGAAAAAACCCGGTATGGGCAAGGAGGCCGGCAATATCTGGAGTGGTTTCAGCCAGGGCCCGGACGGCAACTGTGTAACCGTCTCGGCGATTAAAGCCGCCATGATGAAGTTTGGGCAAAAACCTACCGACATTTTCAGAGATGTCAGAGCGGCCGGCGATGGTTATGACGTACAGATGCGCGATGGGTTTCAGCTGCATTTGAGCAAGGGTGAATTGCAGATGGCGGCACAGCAGGCAAGGTTCAAGGGCGATGATCCGGCCATGATGACAGATGCCAATTTCCTGTATGCCGCCAGCGCCAAGCGGGCTCAAATGGAAAACAACGATAACCGCGCCGCGGCGAGTTTCTTGACGGCCACGCAAACGTTGAACGATGGCGAGTGGAGCACTGAAGCACTCGACCGGCTTGGTCTTAAAGGTCTGTACAGACGAACATCAAGCGCGGAACTTGCGGGCGGTAAAGTGGTGGGCGTTGTGGACGATGGCACGCACTCAATGGCGGTGATCGGCGGCCGCCTGGAACTTTGGGGGCAGCGAGCAGGAAGGCCCAATCAGCCTAATGCGTTCGCTTTCAACTAAAAGGTGTATAGAGAAATAACGCAAAAAAAAACCGACCACCCCAGACAATTCCGAGGCGGTCGGTTTTTTAGGCCCTGGTGTTACGGGCGTTGCTCAGCTTATTGGCAAGCTTCGCAATCCGGCTCATCAATCGCACAAGCCTTCGGCACTGGCGCCGGACCGGCAGGCGCAGCGAGTACCGAGTCATCACCATGGTTGCCGCTGGACACAGCGTTCAGCTTACCGGTGTTGATGGTCGACTTCTCGGTGCTGGTCGCAGCCAGGGCACGGAGGTAGTACGTGGTTTTCAGGCCACGGTACCAGGCCATGCGGTAGGTCACGTCGAGTTTCTTGCCCGAAGCCCCGGCGATGTAGAGGTTAAGGGACTGAGCCTGGTCGATCCACTTCTGACGACGGCTGGCGGCGTCAACGATCCACTTGGTGTCCACTTCGAAAGCCGTCGCGTAGAGCTCTTTGAGTTCCTGCGGGATGCGTTCGATCTGCTGCACCGAACCGTCGTAGTACTTCAGGTCGTTGATCATCACCGCGTCCCACAGGCCGCGTGCCTTGAGGTCGCGAACCAGGTACGGGTTGATCACGGTGAATTCGCCCGACAGGTTCGATTTCACATACAGGTTCTGGTAGGTCGGTTCGATCGACTGCGATACGCCGGTGATGTTGGCGATGGTCGCGGTCGGCGCGATGGCCATGATGTTGGAGTTACGAATACCTTTCTGCACACGGGCACGTACCGGCGCCCAGTCCAGGGATTCGTTCAGGTCAACATCGATGTACTTCTGGCCACGTTGCTCGATCAGGATCTGTTGCGAGTCCAGCGGCAGGATGCCCTTGGACCACAGCGAACCCTGGAACGTCTCGTAGGCACCGCGCTCGTCGGCCAGGTCGCAGGAAGCCTGGATCGCGTAGTAGCTGACCGCTTCCATGGACTTGTCGGCGAACTCGACGGCGGCATCGGAACCGTAAGGAATGTGCTGCAGGTACAAAGCGTCCTGGAAGCCCATGATGCCCAGGCCGACCGGGCGGTGCTTGAAGTTGGAGTTCTGCGCCTGTGGCACCGAGTAGTAGTTGATGTCGATCACGTTATCGAGCATGCGCACGGCGGTGTTGACGGTGCGCTCCAGCTTGGCGGTGTCCAGCTTGCCGTCGACGATGTGGTTCGGCAGGTTGATCGAGCCCAGGTTGCAAACGGCGATCTCGTCCTTGTTGGTGTTCAAGGTGATCTCGGTGCACAGGTTCGAGCTGTGCACCACGCCCACGTGCTGCTGCGGGCTGCGCAGGTTGCATGGGTCTTTGAAGGTCAGCCATGGGTGGCCGGTTTCGAACAGCATGGACAGCATCTTGCGCCACAGGTCTTTGGCCTGGATGGTCTTGAACAGCTTGACCTTGCCTGGGTACTCGGTGAGGGCTTCGTAGTACTCGTAGCGCTCTTCGAAGGCCTTGCCGGTCAGGTCGTGCAGGTCCGGCACTTCGGATGGCGAGAACAGGGTCCACTTGCCGTCATCGAAGACGCGCTTCATGAACAGGTCAGGGATCCAGTTGGCGGTGTTCATGTCGTGGGTACGACGACGGTCATCACCGGTGTTCTTGCGCAGTTCGATGAACTCTTCAATGTCCATGTGCCAGGTTTCCAGGTAGGCACACACAGCGCCTTTGCGCTTGCCACCCTGGTTAACGGCAACGGCGGTGTCGTTCACCACTTTCAGGAACGGTACAACGCCCTGGGACTTGCCGTTGGTGCCCTTGATGTACGAACCCAAAGCGCGCACTGGCGTCCAGTCGTTACCCAGGCCGCCGGCGAATTTGGACAGCATGGCGTTGTCGTGGATCGCGTGGTAGATGCCCGACAGGTCATCGGGAACGGTGGTCAGGTAGCAGCTCGACAGCTGTGGACGCAGGGTGCCGGCATTGAACAGGGTCGGGGTGGACGACATGTAGTCGAAGGACGACAACAAGTTGTAGAACTCGATGGCGCGGTCTTCTTTGTGCTTCTCTTCAATCGCCAGGCCCATGGCCACACGCATGAAGAACACTTGCGGCAGTTCGAAACGCACCCCGTCCTTATGGATGAAGTAACGGTCGTACAGGGTTTGCAGGCCCAGGTAGGTGAACTGCTGGTCGCGCTCGTGGTTGATCGCCTTGCCGAGTTTTTCCAGGTCGAAGGTGGCCAGGATCGGGTTCAGCAATTCGTATTCGATACCCTTGGCGATGTAGGCTGGCAGCGCCTTGGCGTACAGGTCAGCCATCTCGTGGTGGGTGGCGCTGTCGGCTACGCCCAGGAAGCCCAGGCCTTCGGCACGCAAGGTGTCCATCAGCAGGCGCGCGGTGACGAACGAGTAGTTCGGCTCGCGTTCAACCAGGGTACGGGCGGTCATCACCAGGGCGGTATTGACGTCGGTCAAGGCCACGCCGTCGTACAGGTTCTTCAGGGTTTCGCGCTGGATCAGGTCACCATCGACTTCTTCCAGGCCTTCGCAGGCCTCGGTGATGATGGTGTTCAGGCGGCCCAGGTCGAGCGGCGCAAAGCTGCCGTCGGCCAGGGTGATGCGGATCGAAGGGTGTGCTTGCACGGTTTCGGCGGCAGGCGCGTGTACGGCACGTTCCTTGGCACGGGAGTCGCGGTAGATCACGTAGTCGCGGGCAACTTTCTGCTCGCCGGCACGCATCAGGGCCAGTTCGACCTGGTCCTGGATTTCTTCGATGTGGATAGTGCCGCCCGAGGGCATGCGACGCTTGAAGGTCGCGGTAACTTGTTCGGTCAGGCGTGCAACAGTGTCGTGGATGCGCGACGAGGCGGCAGCGGCGCCGCCTTCAACTGCAAGAAACGCTTTGGTGATGGCGACGGTGATTTTGTCATCGGTGTAAGGAACGACAGTGCCGTTACGCTTGATCACGCGCAATTGGCCAGGTGCGGTGGCGGACAGATCCATATTCGAATCAGCGGCCTGCGGCACGGAGCCCTGCGGGTTCTCGCGAGTTGTGTCGGTTTGCATGGGGGGTTGTCTCCACGTTCTATATTTGATTGCGAGTGCCAGGCTTTCCTGCAACACCCGTACCGTTTTCCATGTCATGGATGAAAAACAGCTGCCATCCGCGTGAGCGGTTTGGTCTACTGAAAATCGGTTGGTTCCACGCTGCGCTAGCAATAAAACGCTTGAAATTCGAGCCGCTTGTGTGGTTGGGCGCTTGCCTCTAAAACCCTACATGTAGGGTCTCTTGGAGTGCCGAGGTACAAGATAATGCGTTTTACAGGTGTTAGCAACGCAGTAACCTGTGGATAAAGCTGTGAGTAAAATGTGTAAGAAAGGTTGAATGGGCGTGTAGGCCGCATTACTGCTGGATTGCACCGTTTGTCATTAAATGTTTCGAACCCAAAACAACCGGGCCGTTTTCGAAGGGCGCGAACCCTATCACAAAAAAACGCCATGACCGAGTGGATTTCCCGGCTTGTGTTTATGGGTTGGCCCATGGCTACAATCGACCCTCGTTATGCCCTCAAAACATGACAAACAGGGTATGCCTCATAAAGATCAATTCGACCGCGTCGGCCATAAGCATTTCCTATAACAATGAGGATCACGCATGGAGCAAGAACCCTGGCGCATATTGATCGTCGAGGACGACGAGCGGTTGGCCGAGTTGACCCGCGAATACCTGGCGAGCAACGGCCTGCAGGTGTCGGTGGAGAACGACGGGGCCCAGGCGGCGGCGCGCATCATCGCCGAACACCCGGACCTGGTGATTCTCGACCTGATGCTGCCGGGCGAAGACGGCCTGAGCATCTGCGGCAAGGTGCGCGAGCGCTATGACGGCGTGATTCTGATGTTGACGGCGCGTACCGATGACATGGACCAAGTGCTTGGCCTGGACATGGGCGCCGATGACTACGTGTGCAAACCCGTGCGCCCGCGCTTGTTGCTGGCGCGTATCCAGGCCTTGCTACGGCGCAGCGAGCCGGTGTTACCGGTTGTGACGCAAAACCAGCGCCGCCTGCAATTCGGCCCGCTGGTGGTGGACAACGCCCTGCGCGAGGCCTGGTTGCACGAAAGTGGCATCGAGCTGACCAGCGCCGAATTCGACCTGCTATGGCTGTTGGTGGCGAACGCCGGGCGCATTCTCTCCCGCGAAGAAATTTTCATCGCCTTGCGCGGTGTCGGCTACGACGGCCAGGACCGCTCGATTGATGTGCGCATCTCGCGTATTCGACCCAAGATCGGCGATGACCCGATCCACCCGCGCCTGATCAAGACCATCCGCAGCAAAGGCTACCTGTTCGTTCCCGAAGCCGCTGCCGATATGCCGCTGTGAACTCGATCTTCCTGCGCATTTACGGCGGCATGTGCGCCGCGCTGATTTTGGTCGCGCTGCTGGGTGTGCTGGCGCTGCACTTGCTCAACGATGTGCGCAGCGGTCAATACCGCGAACGCCTGGCCCACGGCACCTTTGCGCTGATGGGCGACAATCTGCAACCCATGAGCGCCATCGAGCGTCAGCGCGCATTGGCGGTGTGGGAGCGATTGCTGGGTATCCCGCTGCAATTACGCACCTTCACTGATGCACAACTGGACCTGAGCCAGCGCAAGCGCCTGCAACGTGGCCAGGTGCTGGTGGAACAGACAGGCCCCCATGCCGCGCGAGTGCTGCGTCTGGTCAGCGAACCGGAGCAGTTGGTGCTCACGGGCGAAGTGCAGCAGATCAGCGAGCAATTGGCCCGCGCCACTATCTACTTGCTGGCCGACGAACTGGTGCGGTTCCCGGTGGCCGAGCAGCCGCAACGTTTGGCTGATCTAAAACAAGCCAAGGGTTTTGGTTTCGAGATGCACCTGATCGCCCTCGACCAGGCCGACATGGACGACGACCAGCGCCGTCGCGTGGCCGAAGGCGATACGGTGATGGCGTTGGGCAAGGGCGGTGATTCGATCCGCGTGTTTGCCGGTATGGTCGGCACGCCCTGGGTGCTGGAGATCGGTCCGCTGTATCAAATGAACCCGTACCCGGCGCAATGGCTGATCCTGATCGCGTTGATCGGCCTGACCCTGATCGGTTTGATCGTTTACCTGTTGGTGCGTCAACTCGAGCGCCGGCTCAAAGGGCTGGAGGCGGCGGCCACGCGCATCGCCAAAGGCAATCTGGAGGTGCGTGTACCGGCCCGTGGCGCCGATTCGGTAGGGCGGCTGGCGGCAGCGTTCAACGGCATGGCCGAGCACTTGCAGCAATTGCTGGCGATTCAGCGTGAACTGGTGCGTGCGGTGTCCCACGAACTGCGCACGCCGGTAGCGCGGCTGCGCTTCGGCCTGGAGATGCTCGGCGACGCCACCACCCCCGAGGCTCGGCGCAAATACCTGGAAGGTATGGACAGCGATATCCAGGACCTCGACGGCCTGGTGGATGAGATGCTCACTTACGCACGCCTGGAGCAGGGCGCGCCGGCGTTGAACTTCCAGCGCGTCGACCTCGATGCGTTGCTCGATCAAGTGATCGGCGAATTGTCGCCACTGCGCCCGCAAGTCAGCGTCACCCGGGGCATTTGCCTGTCATCGGCGCAGTGGGAGGACGCCTGGGTCGATGCCGAACCACGCTATCTGCATCGCGCCCTGCAAAACCTGGTCAGCAATGCCATGCGGCACGCCAAGGGCCAGGTGCTGATCAGTTATCAGGTAGGTCAGGTGCGTTGCCGCATCGACGTGGAAGACGACGGCCCCGGTGTGCCGGAAAGCGCCTGGGAACGTGCCTTCACGCCGTTTCTGCGCCTGGATGACAGCCGCACCCGCGCCTCGGGCGGGCATGGCCTGGGCTTGTCGATTGTGCGACGGATTATCCATTGGCATGGCGGGCGGGCGTTGATCAGCAGGAGCAATAACCTGGGCGGAGCGTGTTTCAGCCTGAGTTGGCCCAGGGATCAGGGAAAGCCCTGACACCGCTATCCGGAGCAACGCATTCCAATGTGGGAAGGGGCTTGCCCTAATGCCAGTCAGTTAAGACAGAACCGGTCACTGTGGCGAGGGAGCTTGCTCCCGCTGGGGCGCGAAGCGGCCCCAAAAATGGGTTTGCTATGCAGTCCAGCGGGAGCAAGCTCCCGCGCCACAGGTCGCAGGTTGTTCTGCTTTAGCGCTTAAC
>NZ_JASLAW010000024.1 GCF_030147005.1 Pseudomonas sp. | reverse complement strand
GAGGGAGCTTGCTCCCGTTGGGGCGCGAAGCGGCCCCAAAAATGGGACTGCTACGCAGTCCAGCGGGAGCAAGCTCCCTCGCCACAGGTCGCAGGTTTTTCTGCTTTAGCGCTTAACTGACCGGCATTAGGGCTTGCCCCCCGATGACGATTAACAAACAACCAAAAAATTAAGCCGGAATCGCCTTGGCCTTCGGCTCACGATCCCAGACCCGATGCTGGGCAATCGCAGCGAAGAACGCCTCGAACGCCTTGGCATCCGCACCCACGATCAACCCCGCATCCGCCTCAAGCTTCAGCAGATCCAACAAGGGCTTCACGTCACCGCCAACCGCAATGGCCTTCAGGTGTTTGTACGCTTCCAGTACGTAATGCAACGCTACGCCGTCACCGCTCAGCGCGTCCACCGACGCTTTACCGCCTGGGATAAACACCGCGTCAAACGCAATGGACGGCATGCCTTCCATCGACGCATCCACCGGCAGCGACTTGCCATCGGCCGTGGTCACAGGCGCCGACGTCGGCCCCAGCAACTTGGCATGGGCACCTTCAGCCTCCAGGGCTTTTTTCATTGCATCAATCGCCGCGCCGTCCACGCCATTGGCAGCCAGAATCGCCACTTTGCGCGTCTTGATGTCGCCCGAAAGCAAATTCACCTGGCTCAGGGCCGGCGAAGTTTTCACCGAGGTTTCGCGCACAGGCACGGTGCCTTTGGTCGGCGCCGGCAAGCCCAGGTTCTGCGCTACGCGCTTGGCCAGTTCCAGGTCGATATTGGCCAGAATCTCATTCACCTGGCGGGCACGAATATGTTCACGCTCGACCTTGCCCAACTCGAAGCTGTAGGCGGCGATGATGTGCTCTTTCTCGTGGTGACTCATGCTGTTGAAAAACAGCGTGGCCTGGGAGAAGTGGTCGCCGAACGATTCGCTGCGCTCGCGGACCTTATTGGCATCGATCCGCTCGTAGTAGGACTCAAAACCGCCGTCGGTAGGACCTGCAGGCGTTTCCTTCGGCCAGCCGCTGTCGATGGAGTTCGGCTCGTAAGCAGCGCGCCCCTTGTCAATTACGGTGCGGTGCTGGGCATCGCGCTGGTTGTTGTGGTTCGGTGCAACCGGGCGGTTGATCGGGATCTCATGGAAGTTCGGGCCACCCAGTCGGCTGATTTGGGTATCCGTGTAGGAAAACAGACGACCTTGCAGCAGCGGGTCGTTGGTGAAGTCGATACCCGGCACGATATGGCCTGGGCAGAACGCCACCTGCTCGACCTCGGCAAAGAAGTTGTCCGGGTTGCGGTTCAGCACCATCTTGCCCAGCGGGGTAATCGGTACCAGTTCTTCCGGGATGATCTTGGTCGGGTCGAGCAGGTCGAAATCGAATTTATGCTCGTCTTCTTCTGCAACGATCTGAACGCCCAGCTCCCACTCAGGGTAATCGCCGCTCTCGATGGCTTCCCACAGGTCGCGACGGTGGTAGTCGGTGTCTTTACCGGCCAGCTTTTGCGCTTCGTCCCATACCAGCGAGCAGGTACCGACTTTTGGACGCCAGTGAAACTTCACAAAGCTCGATTTGCCTTCGGTGTTGATCAAACGGAAGGTATGCACACCAAAGCCCTGCATGGCACGCAGGCTTTTCGGAATGGCGCGGTCAGACATCGCCCAAACCACCATGTGCGCCGACTCCGGCACCAGCGAGACAAAGTCCCAGAACGTATCGTGCGCCGATCCGCCTGTAGGAATCTCGTTGTGCGGTTCAGGTTTAACGGCGTGCACGAAGTCGGGAAACTTGATCGCGTCCTGAATGAAGAACACCGGCATATTATTGCCCACCAGGTCGAAGTTGCCTTCGTCGGTGAAGAACTTCACAGCGAAACCACGCACGTCACGCACGGTGTCACCGGAACCGCGCGGGCCCTGCACCGTGGAAAAACGTGCGAATACCGGGGTTTTATGCTCCGGAGTCCGTAGGAAACCAGCCTTGGTCAGCGCCGAGTGGTCGCCGTAGCTCTGGAAATAACCATGCGCGCCGGTACCGCGGGCGTGCACGATGCGCTCCGGGATGCGTTCATGGTCAAAGTGCGTGATCTTTTCACGCATGATGAAGTCTTCAAGAA
Organism: Pseudomonas sp.; assembly: GCF_030147005.1. Classification (GTDB taxonomy): domain Bacteria; phylum Pseudomonadota; class Gammaproteobacteria; order Pseudomonadales; family Pseudomonadaceae; genus Aquipseudomonas. The sequence continues at coordinate 21,803 of NZ_JASLAW010000024.1, read as the reverse complement.
GCGAAGGGCCACGGGCGCCGACCTTCAAGGTGTTCTGGTTGTCGGAAATCTTCACGCCCTGGTTGGTGCGCAGGGCCTGGCCGGTCGCATCGGAACGGAATTCTTCCAACGCCTGCAGTTTGGCGTTGGTATTGCCTCGGTCCACGGTATCAGTGCCCGCGAGTTCACTCTTCGGCGGGGTGGCTGGCTTATTGGTACTCATCAGTCAAAACTCCTTAGTCAACGTGGCCAGAGCAGTCCCCGGCTCGTTTAAGCGAAATCCCGGGCACGGCACCCAAGACATCGAATTGCCTAACTAGTGACTGACAGGGTTTTGGGCCGTTCCCTTTTTATGACCTTCGGTCTCGTTATTGCCAAATCGCTGGATGGATACGAAATAAATGCTAAGAAACGTTGAACGGACAGGCTAAAATGCGCGCCCGGCTAACCGCTGATCCCTTTTCCATGCGCCCCACAAGGTTCGCTACGTGATCGAGTTTCAAAACGTCCATAAAACCTACCGCGTCGCCGGTAAGGATATTCCCGCCCTGCACCCCACCAGCCTGCGCGTCGAAAACGGCCAGGTGTTTGGCCTGATTGGCCACTCGGGTGCGGGAAAAAGTACCCTGCTGCGCCTGATTAACCGCCTCGAAGAACCCAGTGGCGGGCGGATCACGGTTGACGGCGAAGAAGTCACCGCACTGGATGCCAACGGCCTGCGTCGTTTCCGTCAGCAAGTCGGAATGATCTTCCAGCACTTCAACCTGCTGGCGTCCAAGACCGTTGCGGACAACGTTGCGCTGCCACTGACATTGGCCGGCGAATTGTCGCGCAAGGACATCGACCTGCGCGTGGCCGAGTTGCTCGCCCGCGTCGGCCTGTCGGACCACGCCAGGAAGTACCCGGCGCAGTTGTCCGGCGGCCAGAAGCAGCGCGTCGGCATCGCCCGCGCCCTGGCCACCAAACCAAAGATTCTGCTGTGCGATGAAGCCACCAGCGCCCTCGACCCGCAAACCACCGCCTCGGTGCTGCAACTGTTGGCCGAAATCAACCGCGAGCTGAAGCTGACCATCGTGTTGATCACCCATGAAATGGACGTGATTCGCCGCGTATGCGACCAAGTGGCGGTGATGGACGCCGGCGTGATCGTCGAGCAAGGTTCGGTGGCCGATGTGTTCCTGCATCCCAAGCATGCGACCACTAAGCGCTTCGTCCAGGAAGCCGAACAGGTGGATGAAGGCGAGCAGCGCGACGACTTCGCCCACGTGCCGGGCCGCATCGTGCGCCTGACCTTTCAAGGCGAAGCGACCTACGCGCCATTGCTGGGTACCGTCGCCCGAGAAACGGGGGTGGACTACAGCATCCTCGCCGGTCGTATCGACCGCATCAAAGACATTCCCTACGGGCAACTGACCCTCGCCGTCACCGGCGGTGACATGGACGCCGCGTTTGCGCGCTTCACCGCCGCCGACGTTCACATGGAGGTCCTGCGCTGATGGACGTTTTCTTGAGTTTCTTCGCCAACATCGACTGGTCCGAAATCTGGCTCGCCACCGGCGATACCATGACCATGCTGTTCGGCTCGCTGTTCTTCACCGTGCTGTTGGGCCTGCCCCTGGGCGTGCTGTTGTTCCTGACCAGCCCGCGCCAGCTGTTCGAGCAAAAAGGCCTGTACGCGCTGCTGTCGCTGATCGTGAACATCCTGCGCTCGCTGCCGTTCATCATCCTGTTGATCGTAATGATCCCGTTCACAGTGCTGATTACCGGCACTTCGTTGGGCGTAGCGGGTGCGATTCCGCCGCTGGTCGTTGGCGCCACGCCATTCTTCGCGCGCCTGGTAGAAACCGCGTTGCGTGAAGTAGACCGTGGCATCATCGAGGCCACCCAATCCATGGGCGCCAGCACCCGCCAGATCATCACCAACGCCCTGCTGCCCGAAGCCCGCCCCGGCATTTTCGCGGCAATTACGGTGACGGCGATTACACTGGTGTCCTACACGGCGATGGCCGGCGTGGTCGGTGCCGGTGGCCTGGGCGACCTGGCGATCCGTTTCGGTTACCAGCGCTTCCAGACCGATGTGATGGTGGTCACCGTGGTGATGCTGTTGATCCTGGTGCAAATTCTGCAAACCGTCGGCGACCGGCTGGTGGTGCACTTTTCTCGAAAATAACGGCCATTGCCGGCCTGGTGCCGGCAAATACCCGAACAAGGAGCTTGCTGGATGAAAAAACTACTGGTTGCTTTCGCCGCCGTTGCCGCGTTTTCCGCCCACGCCGAGACCATCACGGTCGCTGCCTCGCCGGTGCCGCACGCAGAAATCCTGGAGTTCGTGAAACCTGCGCTGGCTAAAGAAGGCGTGGACCTGCAAGTCAAAGTCTTCACCGACTACGTACAGCCGAACGTGCAGGTGGCTGAAAAGCGCCTGGACGCCAACTTCTTCCAGCACCAGCCGTACTTGGATGAATTCAACAAGGCCAAGGGCACTCACCTGGTAAGCGTCGGCGGCGTGCACCTGGAACCGCTGGGCGCGTACTCGAGCAAATACAAGAAGCTGGACGAGCTGCCTGATGGCGCCAACGTGGTGATCCCGAACGACGCCACCAACGGCGGCCGCGCCCTGTTGCTGCTGGCCAAAAACGGCCTGATCACCCTGAAGGACCCGACCGACATCCTGTCGACCATCAAGGACATCACCGGTAATACCAAGAACCTGAAGTTCCGCGAACTGGAAGCCGCCACCCTGCCGCGGGTGCTGACCCAGGTCGACCTGGCGCTGATCAACACCAATTACGCGCTGGAAGCCAAGCTGGACCCGTCCAAGGACGCCCTGGTGATCGAAGGCAACGACTCGCCTTACGTGAACATCCTGGTGACCCGCGAAGACAACAAAGATTCGGACGCGGTGAAGAAGCTGGTTGCAGCGCTGCACACGCCTGAAGTGAAAGCCTTCATCCTCGAGAAGTACAAAGGCGCGATTCTGCCGGCGTTCTGATTGGTCTCGACCTCCAAAACACTGAAGATCAAATGTGGGGCTGGCTTGCCTGCGATAGCGTTGGAACAGTGGCTAATAGGCTGGCTGACCCACCGCAATCGCAGGCAAGCCAGCTCCCACTTTTGCTTTGCGTTGCCTGAAAGATCAGGCCGACACACTTATCCGCTGCTTGCCGCGCAGCACGGGAATGACCTCGTGGGTCAGCCATTGACGCAAACAACGGTTCTCCGGGTAGTAGTGATAGATGAGCATCGCATAGACCCCAGACTCACTGATCATCAAAGTCGGCGCGCACTGACCGTGGGTGATCAGGGGCAGGGTGTGTTGTTGATCGGGGTCGAGTTTTCGCAGTAACGCCGTGTTGAGGTGAAGGCCCATCAGATGGCCGATGTCAGAGGCACTGAACCACGGCTGGCCATCGACCAGCACGGCGTGCAGTTGGTGATGGTGGCGGGTGAATACTTCGGGGGTGATGGGGGGATCAGGGGTAAGTACTTGCATGGTCTGGCTCCTAACGTATCAAGGGACCGCCAAGCACTACTTCCACGTAATGGGTGGCGGCTGTACGCAGGTGTGGAAGACCGGGACGTTAGGCACCCGGCGCACTCGAGAGTGCCCCGCGCACAACCACCATAAAACACAGGCAAGAAAAAGCGCCTGACACTAGGTGGCGCTTTGTGCGCCTAACGATATAAGGGCTTCCACACCCTGTCACTGAATTTGCAGCGACAGGGCAAAGACTAGCCACCCCAAGAGCGCCCAACAAGTTCATGCAGGGCGCGACATCTTGCGGGAAATATCCGACGCCACACTGTTCAAACTTTGCACAAACCCCTATGGGTGGCTTGCCTGCAATTGCAGTGGGCCAGTACCTGAAAAGGCTGACCTGGCGCCATCGCAGGCAAGCCAGCGCCCGCATCCGCGATGCAATTCCTGGCGGCTGGTTGGTGGACCGTGTCCCCCGCGCATTCTCTACACCGTGGCCCTGCCGGGCAGGTGATCGGCTTATTTGCGCTGCAACAACCCCGGCAATTGCGCCACCAGCTTCTGGCTGTTCAGCGGCGCACGGATAAACCCGCGCTGCGTCCCATCGGGCCCGATCAGCGCCAGGTTGCCGCTGTGGTCGACGGTGTAGTTGGGTTTGCTGGTATCCGCCGGAATGAAGGGAATGCTCACGGCATTCGAGAGTTTCTGCACATCCTGCACATTCGCACCGGTCAGGCCTTCGAACTGTGGATCGAAGTAACCCAGGTACTGCTTGAGTTGGGTCGGGGTGTCGCGGTTCGGGTCGACGCTGACCAGGATCACTTGCAACTTATCCACCGCGTCTTTGGGCAGTTCGCTCTTGATCTGGCGCAGTTGGGCGAGGGTGGTCGGGCAGATGTCTGGGCAGAAGGTATAGCCGAAGAACAGCAGGCTCCATTTGCCTTTGAGCTCATTGACCAGCACCGGCTGGCCGTCCTGGTTGGTCATGCTCACCGCAGGCAGCTGGCGACTCTGCGGCAGCAGGATGATGCCGGCGTCGATCAGCGCAGTCGGGTCGCCCTGGCCTTTGCCCGAGAGCACTTTGTTGACGGTCAGGCCCATGATCAACGCCACCAGGGCAACAAGAATGAAGACAGTTTTTTGAGTTCGAGTCATAGGTTCAACAGTAGGTAGTGGTCTACGAGCAGGGCAATGAACAGCAACAGCAAGTACCAGATAGAGTACTTGAAGGTGTTGACCGCCGCGTGCGGCTTGCTGCCACGGTACAGCACCCAGGCCCATTGCAGAAAGCGCCCGCCCAATACCAGCGCACAGGCCAGGTACAACAACCCGCTCATGTGGATGACATAGGGCATCAGGCTCACCGCCAGCAGGGCTAAGGTGTAGAGCAGGATATGCACCTTGGTGTAGTGCTCGCCGTGGGTGACCGGCAGCATCGGAATATCGGCCTTGGCGTACTCTTCCTTGCGGTGGATGGCCAGCGCCCAGAAGTGCGGCGGCGTCCAGGCGAAGATGATCAGCACCAGCAACAGGGGTTCGGCGCTGACATGCCCGGTCACGGCGACCCAGCCCAACAGCGGCGGCGCGGCACCGGCCAGGCCACCGATGACGATGTTCTGCGGCGTCGCGCGCTTGAGAAAGCCGGTGTAGATCACCGCATAGCCCAGCAACGAAGCCAGGGTCAGCCATGCCGCCAGGGGGTTGGTGAACGCCAGCAACATCGCCAGGCCCGCCAATGCCAGGAACAACGCAAAGGCCAGCGCCGCAGCCGGCGAGACCCGGCCCTCGGCCAATGGCCGTTTGTGAGTCCGCGCCATCACTGCATCAATGCGCCGGTCCACCACATGGTTGACCGCCGCTGCGGCGCCCGCACACAAGGCGATGCCCAGATTGCCGAAAACCAGCACCGTCCACGGCACCCCGGCGCGAGTGGCGAGGAACATGCCCACCAGCGAGGTGATCAGCATCAGCACCACCACTTTGGGTTTGGTCAGCTCCAGATAGTCACGCCAGATTGCCTGGCCGTGACGTGCGCCGATCAAGGACGCCATGGCATCTCTCCTTTAAGGGTTATCAGGCCCGCTACCTGTTTGCGCGGAATCAAACGCCAGGCGATCGGCCGTGGTTGGAGCACCCGAACCAGGCTGGCGCGCGCGTGGTAATTGACCAGTACCAGGCTCAGCAACAGCGCTGCGCCCCCGGCGTTATGAGCCACCGCCACCGGCAACGGCAAGCCGAAAGCCACGTTGCTCAGGCCCAGGCTGATTTGCGCCGCCAGGGCGATCAACAACAAGCCCGCCAGCCGCGTCATACCCACCACGCGTAATTGCCAGGCCAGCCCCAGCAGCACCAGTGTGACCAGCACCGCTCCCGCGCGATGGGCGAGGTGAATGGCCGTACGCGCATCGCTGTCCAGCTGGCCGCCCAGGTAGTTAGGGCCGATATGCTGGGTGAGGTGAAAGCCATTGGCAAAGTCCGCTGCCGGCCACCATTGGCCATGACACGTCGGCAAATCGACACAGGCCACCGCCGCATAGTTGGAGCTGACCCAACCGCCCAACGCAATCTGCCCGATCACCAGCACCAACCCGGCCGCTGCCCAATATTGCAGGCGCTTGGGCACGGTCAACGCGGGCAACACACCGGACAGGCGCAGGGTCAACAGGAACAACAGGCTCAAGGTGGCAAAGCCGCCCAACAGGTGCCCCGTGACCACTTGCGGCCACAGCTTGAGCGTTACGGTCCACATACCAAACGCCGCCTGGGCGAAGACGACAATCAATACAAACAACGGCAATTTCACTGGCTGGCCGGGGTCGCGTCGGTGGCGCCATGCACGCGCCGCCAGCAGCGCGATCAGCATGGCGAGGGTGCCGGCAAAGTAGCGGTGAGTCATCTCGGCCCAACCTTTGTCGGCCTCCACCGGGGTATCCGGAAAATGCAGTTCGGCATGGGCCAATTGGGCGGCGCTTTGCGGCACGCCGATAAAGCCGTAGCAACCCGGCCAGTCCGGGCATCCGAGGCCGGCATGGGTCAGCCGGGTATAGGCGCCGAGCAATACGACGACCAGCGCCAGCAAGGTGGCAAATAGCGCGAGGCGAAACCCAGGCTTGGCCATGACGATGCCCTTATCCGATGTTCGACAGTTTCAGCAGCAGGCGCAGGTCGTTGAGCAAGTCTTTGCCCTTGACCTTGGCGTCATAGCGCAGCACCAGGTTCCCGTGGGGGTCGACGATCCACAGTTGCGCATCGCCAGGCGCGGCGGCATTGCGATTGAAGGTCGGCACATCCAGTGAGTAGCGTCGCAATTGCGGGTATTCGGCCTTCAGCTTGGCGGCGTAGTCGGTGCCGACCGGCTGCGCACTGGCCAACGCGTGGCTGGCGCGGGACGCATCGCGACCCAGGCCGATCTGCAGCTGGCGCGCCAGATACACGAGCTGCTGGCACTCGGCCGCGCAGGCGGCGGGAGCGGTGACCAGCAGCTGCCAGCGATCCTCATCGGCCTGCACGCCTATGTCCGCGCGGGTCTGGCCGTTACCGATCATTTCACCGTGATAACTGCGACTGTCCGGCACCCAAAATTGCAGCTTGTACATAAAGGTCGCCAACACCATCGGGCCCACCACCATCAGCACGATCAGGATCAACTGCCAGCGGCCCTTACGACGGTCCGGCGCTTCAGACATGTTGAGTGGATTCATGGCTGCTCCCATGGTGCTTCTCCTTTGCGTTATGCCATCCGAGGTAGAGGTAGAGCGCCAGCAGCGCCAGCGACATGGCGAACCATTGCACCGCATACCCCAGGTGTTTTTCCGGCCCCATGGCGACCACCGGCCAGGTGACGTCGTACGTACCGGGGCCGGCTTCGGCGCGCAGCTCATAGGCAAAGCCGCTGCGGCCCAATTCAGTCCACAGGGCGACCGGGTGCAATGCCGTCAGCAGGCGCGGCCATCGCGCGGTCGCGGGGTCGACCTGCAACTGGAAGGTTTCGCCGGGGGTGACGTACACCCAGGCAACGAGATTCACAGGCTGATCCGGGGTGCTGAACGCCGGGGGCGTGCGTCGGTCCGGCCACGGCAGCCAGCCGCGATTGAGCAATAACCATAGGCCGCTGGCCTGGTCATGGAAGGGTTGCAACAGTTCAACACCGGCCTTGCCGTCGCGCATACGGTTGTCGAGCAACACGCTGTGTTCGGCATCGAAGTTGCCGCGTAACTGAACCCTGCGAAAGGCCGGATCGGCGCTCCCTTCAAGCTGCTCGCTGCTTATGGGCTGGGCGGCACGCCGCTGCGCGTAAGCGTCCACCCACTGCTGTTTTTCATGACCGCGCGACAGTTGCCAGAACCCCAGGCCGATCATCAACGGCAGCAGCATCAGCACCACCAACGTCGGCGCGATGCCGGGCCGGAAGCGCTGCCTGGCACTGGCTATACTGGATTTCATTGCCCCCTCCCCATAAAGCCCGGAGCCAGACCATGCTCAAAGCCGCCATTGCCCTGATGCTGATCGCGACCGTCGCGAGCCTGTTCAGTGGCTTGTTCTTTCTGGTCAAGGACGAGGGCCAGTCCAACCGCCTCGTCACCGCCCTGACCGTGCGTGTCGTGCTGGCCGCAATCACCGTGGGGCTGATCGCCTGGGGCTTTTTTAGTGGCCAGTTGGTCTCGCATGCGCCGTGGTAGAGCCGCTCACAGCACATACACAAAGAAAAACAGCCCGATCCACACCACGTCCACAAAGTGCCAATACCAACTGGCCGCCTCGAAACCGAACTGATGCTCGGCATTGAAATGCCCCTTCAAGATGCGCATCAGCATCACAAACAGAATGATCGTGCCGATGGTCACGTGGGCGCCGTGAAACCCGGTGAGCATGAAGAAGGTCGCGCCGTACACGCCCGAGCCCAGCGTCAGGCCCAGCTCTTTGTAGGCGTGGATGTACTCCTCGGCCTGGAACCCGAGAAACGCCAGGCCCAGTAATACGGTGATTGCCAGCCAGATCTTCAGCGCGCCGCGATGCCCTTTGCGCAAGGCATGGTGGGCAATGGTGATGGTCACGCTGGAGCTCACCAACAGGATGGTGTTGACCAACGGCAGGCCCCACGGGCTGATCGTGCCCTTGGGCGCCGGGTACAACGTGGGGTCCGGATTATTCAGCAACGGCCAGGCGAACTCGAAATTCGGCCACAACATATGCGCGATGCCCTTGGGCCCTTCACCCGCCAGCCATGGCCCCGACCAGGTGCGCACGTAAAACAGCGCGCCGAAGAACGCGATGAAAAACATCACTTCGGAAAAAATAAACCAGCTCATGCCCCAGCGAAACGAACGGTCCATTTGCGCACTGTACAAACCGGCGCGGCTTTCCTTGATCACCGCACCGAACCAGCCGAACAGCATGTAGGCCAGCAACAGGCCGCCGACGAAAAAGATCCACGGCCCGTGGGATTCCGGGCGCAACGCCTTGAGGTCGTTGAACCAGACGGCAAGCCCATACACGGTGACCAACAGGCCAATCGTGGCAATTATCGGCCATTTGCTTTGCGCTGGTACGTAGTACGTATCATGAGTCGACATGTATTCGCTCTCCTGATTGAGCGGGCAAACAGTAGCTAGCCGCCGCTGCGGGCCGCCACGGGCGGCTGGCGCGCGGTGATATCGAACAGCGTGTAGGCCAGCGTCAAATGCTTCACACCCTTGGGCATGGCGCGATCGACGATGAAGCGCACCGGCATTTCGATGCGCTCACCTGGCTGCAGCACTTGCTGGGTGAAGCAAAAACACTCGGTTTTGTGGAAGTACATCGCCGCTTCGGCCGGGGAAATGCTCGGCACCGCCTGGGCGGTCATCGGTTTGTCGGTAGGGTTGTAGGCCACGAACAGCATCTCGTTCACCGCCCCCGGATTGACCACCACCTCGTCGGCTTTGGCATGGAACTCCCAGACCATATCGATGGCATTGGTGGACAAAAACTGCACCCGCACCTGGCGCGACGGGTCGACGACCTGCTCGCCCTCGTATTGCCCACCGGTCTTGCCGTTGATGCCGAACGCTTTGCACATCACGTCGTAAATCGGCACCAGGGCAAAGCCGAAGGCGAACATCGCCAGCACCAGAATCAACAGGCGCGTGACCAAGCGTTTGAGGGGCACGGACTCAGCCATGGCGCAGCGCTCGCTTTTGACGTTCTGTGGGAGCCGGCTTGCCTGCGATAAGGCCCTGGCAGGCGATGGTTTCGGCGCCTGACGCACCGCTATCGCAGGCAAGCCAACTCCCACAGGGGGTTTGCGGAGGTTGGTTCATTTGACCTCCGGCGGCGTGGTGAAGGTGTGGTACGGCGCGGGCGAGGGCACGCTCCACTCCAGGCCTTCGGCGCCATCCCACGGTTTGGCCGGCGCGGGCGGGCCGCCACGGATGCACTTGATCACGATAAACAGGAAAAAGATCTGCGTGGCACCGAACATGAACGCGCCAATCGAGGAAACCATATTGAAGTCGGCGAACTGCAGGTTGTAGTCCGGCACCCGGCGCGGCATGCCGGCCAGGCCCACGAAGTGCATCGGGAAGAACGCCATGTTCATGCCCACGAAAGACAGCCAGAAGTGCAGCTTGCCCAGGGTTTCGTCATACATGTGGCCGGTCCATTTCGGTAGCCAGTAGTAGGCCGAGGCGAAGATGCCGAAGATCGCGCCGGGTACCAGTACGTAATGGAAATGCGCCACCACGAAGTAAGTGTCGTGGTACTGGAAGTCCGCCGGCGCGATCGCCAGCATCAGCCCCGAAAAACCGCCGATGGTGAACAGGATCACGAACGCCACCGCAAACAACATCGGCGTCTCGAAGGTCAGCGAGCCTTGCCACATGGTGCTGACCCAGTTGAACACCTTGACCCCGGTAGGCACCGCGATCAGCAGGGTGGCGTACATGAAGAACAGTTCGCCCACCAGTGGAATGCCGACCACGAACATGTGGTGCGCCCACACGATGAACGACAGGAACGCGATGCTGGCCGTGGCGTAGACCATCGAGGTGTAGCCAAACAACGGCTTGCGCGAGAAGGTCGGGATGATCGAGCTGACGGCACCGAACGCCGGCAGGATCATGATGTACACCTCGGGATGGCCGAAGAACCAGAACACATGCTGGAACAGCACCGGGTCGCCACCGCCCGACGCGCTGAAGAAGCTGGTGCCGAAGTGGATATCCATCAGCATCATGGTCACGCAACCGGCCAGCACGGGCATTACCGCAATCAGCAGGAACGCGGTGATCAGCCAGGTCCATACGAACAGCGGCATTTTCATCAGGGTCATGCCCGGAGCGCGCAAGTTGAGGATGGTTGCAACCACGTTGATCGCGCCCATGATCGAACTGATGCCCATCAAATGGATGGCAAAGATGAAGAACGTCACGCTTTCCGGCGCATAGGTGGTGGAAAGTGGAGCATAGAAAGTCCAACCGAAATTCGGCCCGCCGCCGGGGCTGAACAGGGTCGACACCAGCAGCAGGAACGCCGCCGGCAGCAGCCAGAAACTGAAGTTGTTCATGCGCGGCAGGGCCATGTCCGGCGCGCCGATCATCAGTGGGATCATCCAGTTGGCCAGGCCGACAAACGCCGGCATCACCGCACCGAACACCATGATCAGGCCGTGCATGGTGGTCATTTGGTTGAAGAACGCCGGCTCCACGATCTGCAGGCCCGGCTGGAACAGCTCGGCGCGAATCACCATGGCGAACGAACCGCCCAGCAGGAACATAGTGAAGGCAAACCACAGGTACATCGTGCCGATGTCTTTATGGTTGGTGGTCAGCACCCAGCGCATCAACCCCTTTGCGGGGCCGTGGGCGTGGTCGGCGTGACCATGGTCATCGATCACAGTGCTCATGGCCGTTCTCCTGCAAGCGAGTAAGCGGGGCGATTCAGGGCATTTGCAATGAAAGTAGTCATTTGCTTTCCGCCTGTTTCAGAGCCAGCACGTCTTTGGGCGTGACCATGTCGCCTTTGTTATTGCCCCAGGCATTGCGCTCGTAGGTCACCACGGCGGCGATATCCACTTCCGAGAGTTGCTTGCCGAAGGCCGCCATCGCGGTACCGGGCTTGCCGTGATAGACAATGTTCAGGTGGTCGGCGGCGGGGCCGGTGGCGATTTTCGAGCCCTTGAGCGCCGGGAACATCGGCGGCAGGCCCTGACCTTCGGCCTGGTGACAGGCCACGCAGGTGGTGTGGTAGACCTTGTCGCCGCGGGCCACCAGTTCCTCCAGCGTCCACTCTTTGGAGGTCAGCTCCTTGAGCTTGGCCGCCTCTTGCTTGCGCTCGCCGAGCCAGGTGTCGTAGTCCGCCTTGGATTTGACCTCGACCACAATGGGCATGAAGCCGTGGTCTTTGCCGCAGAGTTCGGCGCATTGGCCGCGATAGATGCCGGGCTTCTCGACACGGGTCCAGGCCTCGTTGACGAAGCCTGGAATGGCGTCACGCTTGACCGCAAAGGCCGGCACCCACCATGAGTGGATCACATCGGCGGCGGTCACCAGAAAGCGCACTTTCGCCCCGACCGGCAGCACCAGCGGCTGGTCGACCTCAAGAAGGTAGTGCTCGCCCTTGGTGGCCTGGTTACGGATCTGCTCGGCAGGTGTGGCCAGGTTGCTGAAGAACTCCACGTCCTGGCCCAGGTATTTGTAGTGCCACTTCCACTGATACCCGGTGATCTGGATATCGATATCCGACTCACTGCTGTCGTAAATGTTGATCAAGGTTTTGGTCGCTGGAATGGCCATGGCCACCAGAATCAGCAGCGGCACCACGGTCCAGAGAATTTCTACCGTGGTGCTCTCGTGGAACTTGGCCGCTACCTGACCCGTGGACCGGCGGTGCAGGATCATTGACCAGAACATCGCGCCAAACACGATGATGCCGATCACTACACAGATCCAGAAAATGGTCATGTGCAGGTCAAACACAGCGTGACTGACTTCAGTAGCCCCTGGCGCCATATTCGTTGTCCAGGCGGCGTGGGCCCGGCCGAATACCGACCACAACAGCAAGCCCATCCAAACGTGTGGATGTCGCATCATTGCGGGTTCCCCTTTATGGTTCTTGTTATCCCGCCGGTTTGCACCTGCGGCCAAGGGAGCGGCTTCCAAACTGCTTACAACCGCCAAGCCTTGCCTGCGTCATGCAGTTGGGCGTCATCAGCTAATTGCGTACAAATCCGAGTATAGACAGCCGCAGCGACCCCGCAATGTGTAGGGGCAAATGAGTAGAAACAGACGGACGGAGCCCAGCAAAATGGGCGGCGGAATCGTTTATCCGACGAACGATGGCATTTCGATATAACGTCTATGTATAACCATGAAATAATTATGACAAATGCGTCTTAGGTGCTCGTATTAACGAGCTACCTTAACCCCTCTGTTTTTCTATGTCCGACCGGAGCCTTCATGAACACCGCCGCATTGCGCGAGCAGATTTCCCGTGCCCATCAACACGAAGCCACGACGGGCCAGCTTGCCCAGCAACTGGAAAAACAGTTGCCGCACCTGCATTCGGCCATTTCCCTGGCTGACGGTGACCGCAATATGGTCATGACGCGCTTTGTCACCGCCTATATCGACCTCGTGCCGGATTTACTCGAAGCCGCCAACGACGTCGCGCGCGAAGCCGGGATCGAAAGCCAGATCAAGCCTGTGCTGAAAATTGCCGAGCACTTTTTCTTGCAGCCACCGGCGATTCTGGCCGGCCACGAAGGTTTGGATGGCCTGCTGGACGAGGCCTACCTGGCCCATCGGCTGGTGGAAGAGGTCAACGATCTGTATATCAAGCATTTCGGCCAGCCGCTGATTCCGGCGGATACCACGGTCGCCAACCTGATTGCACACCAATTGATCGGCGAAGACTTCGCCAATCAGCTGGATGAAGCAGTGCACTTGGCGGTTGATGAGATGCTAAACGAAGAGAGCTTTGCGCTGGAGTCGGTCGAGGCATATCGCGAAACGCTCAAAAGCCCGAACACGGAAGCTGCGTGGAAACGCTGGCCATGCCTGTCGCGCCAGCTGGGCGTTGAACTGGCGCTGGACCAGCCGGTGTAACGCGCGGACTTACCAGGATCACTGTAGGCGTCGGGCTTGCACGCGATAGCGGCGGGCAGTCACCTGATGTGTGACTGACACTTTGTTATCGAGGCAAGCCCTAATGCCGGTCAGTTAAGCGCTAGAGCAGGCAACCGTCGGCCTGTGGCGAGGGAGCTTGCTCCCGCTGGGCCGCGAAGCGACCCCAGAAAATGGGACTGCTGCGCAGTCCAGCGCGAGCAAGCTCCCTCGCCACGGTAAAGCGCTCCTCCTTAACTGACTGGCATTAAGGCAAGCCCGGCTCCCACAGGGTGTTGGGGTGTTCAGGCAGGCGCTGACCCGATCCCCACCGTCGTTCGCACGCGACCTTCCAACCGGCGCTTCAACCCACGCGCCTCAATCACCAGTTTCGAGCCCTTGGCCGCATTGGCCCTTGCCCATTCCTCCAGCAACTCGAGGCAGGAGTGGTCGATATAACTCAAGTTATTGAGCGGCACATGCACGGTGGTTCCCATCGGTATGGTCGACAGCACCTGAGTCAAAGCGGGTACTTTCAGGAACGTCGCCGCGCCGGTCAGGCGCAATTCCATTTCGCCGTCCTGCGGCAAATCGATCAGGCTGACTTTCAGCCGTGATGCCTTGAAGGCCAGCTTGACCAGCGTCAGCCCGAAGCCCACCAGTACACCCGTCAGCAGGTCGGTGAAGATGATCGCCAACGCCGTGGCTGCATAAGTGAACATCGGCATCCGGCCATAACGCCCCAATGCCTTGAACGCCTTCACGTCCACCAGCTTGATCCCGGTATACACCAGCACGCCCGCCAGGCTCGCCACCGGGATGCTCTGCAGCACGCTCGACAGCAACAGCACGAACCCCAGCAGCCACAGGCCATGGAACATCGCTGACAAGCGCGTGGTGGCGCCCGCCTGGACGTTGGCCGAGCTGCGCACAATCACGCCGGTCATCGGCAAGGCGCCGACCAGTCCGCACAGCATATTGCCTACGCCTTGAGCGGACAGCTCCTTATCGAAATCCGAACGCTGCCCGCTGTGCATGCGGTCCACCGCTGCGGCGGAAAGCAGCGTTTCAGCACTGGCGATAAACGCGACGGCGAATGCGGCGATCAGCAATTGCGGGTCAGCCAGGTTGAGCAGGTCGCTGGGGCGCAGCCAATCGATGGCATCGGACAGGTTTTCCGGCACTTCTACGCGTTTGACCTGCAAGGCCAGCACCAGGCTGGTCACTGTCGCCAGGCCTACACCCAGAAGAGCGCCTGGCACGAAGCGCAATTTTTGTGGCCGGAATTTATCCCACAGGTACATCACCAGCATCGTCGATAACCCGAGCAAGCCCGCCTGCCAGCCGAGCCCGCCGCCGAGGGTGGGAATCGCTTCGGCCAAGGCGGCCGGGAAGCCTGCCAGGTTATCCAGCCCCGACGGTTTGGGCGCACCGTCGAGCATCACATGGACCTGCGACAGCACAATCAATACGCCGATCCCCGCCAGCATGCCGTACACCACTGCCGGCGCCGTCACGCGGAACCAGCAGCCCAGCCGCAGACGCCCGGCCACCAACTGCAGGAAACCCGCCAGCAACAGGATAGGCCCCAGCATCAGCATGCCGTGCTGGCGCACCAGCTCGAACACCAACACCGCCAAGCCCGCTGCCGGGCCACTGACTTGCAGCGGAGAACCCGCCAGCCAGCCCACCACCAGACCACCGATGATGCCGGTGAGCAAACCCTTCGCCGGCGGCATGCCGGACGCGATTGCGATCCCCATGCACAAGGGCAGGGCGACCAAAAATACCACCACGGAGGCGAGCAGCTCCCGAGGCAAAACAGCTTTCAATTGAGCAGCACGCATGATGACTCTCCCGAGGCATTCGCCGGGCGCGGTAAAGCCTGGCTGCATCCTTGGCAGCCACCGCTTTACCCGGCAGGGAAGTGTGTTAGAAGCGCGCTTTAGGCGTCGCGGATGGAATCGGGCCTTCGCCGCCTAGCGGTCGGAACGCCGACTGATCCGCGTCGTAAGCCCGGATCTCGCTGGTCTCGATGTTGTAGATCCAGCCGTGAATAAACAATTGGCCATTGGCCATGCGCGAAGCCACGGAAGGGTGGGTGCGCAGGTGCTGCAACTGGGCGATGACGTTTTCTTCGGTCAGCACCTTCATGCTCTCGCCTTCATTGGCGCAGTCGCAGTTGTCGTGGACCATGGCTTTAGCCACCTCGGCATGACGCAACCAGGCCTTGACCGTCGGCATCTTCTCAAGGCTGTCGGGGTTGAGCACCGCACGCATGGCGCCGCAATCGGAGTGCCCGCAAACGATGATGTGCTGTACGCCAAGGGCGAGTACCGCGTACTCAATGGCGGTGGAAACGCCACCGTTCATCTGGCCGTAGGGAGGGACCACGTTACCCACGTTGCGAGTCACGAACAGGTCGCCGGGCGAGCTCTGGGTGATCAGTTCGGGCACGATGCGCGAGTCGGCGCAGGTGATGAACATCGCGCGCGGGCTCTGGGCCGTGGCGAGTTTCTTGAAAAGCTCTTCCTGCTGGGGGAAGACGTCGTGATGAAAATGCAAAAAGCCGTCGACGATATGCTGCAGCGCTGCATCGGCGCTATCCGCCACCTGAGGGGCTGAAGCCGACGCAGCCAACGGCTGTTTATCCTTATCACTCATGATTCATCCTCTTGATCAATGCAGGGAAAGTGTTCAGCTCAGTTCGACGCCTGGGCAGTGAAATAGTTGGGAAACTTCCACGGGGCCAGGGCGCCGACTCATCAGTCACTCGTTGAACAAGGTACCCACCGAAACTTAACTCAAACTGAATGAACCGCTCTAGGTCGTGGGTTTCAGTGATATTAAAACGCGATTATTCCTACAGATGTTTCGCATATTTCCTTTCCAGTCTACAACAATGCCATCTGCCTGCCCGGTGGACAAAAAGCGCTGCAATCCAGATCGAAGCCTTCACGGCGATTGAGCCCCAGACGTTTGATCGCCTTGCTGAAACGTTGCGCCAGCAAATCGGCAAAAGGCCCTTCGCCGCGCATGCGCACGCCGAAACGGCTGTCATACACCTCGCCGCCACGCACCTGACGCACCAGGCTCATCACATGCGCCGCCCGCTGCGGGTAATGCGCCGCCAGCCACTCTTCGAACAACGGCGCCACCTCGAGCGGCAGGCGCAACATCATGTACGCGGCACTTTGCGCGCCTGCGGCATGGGCCTCGGTGAGCAGGCTTTCCAATTCGCTGTCGTTGATCATCGGAATCATCGGTGAGCACAGCACACCTACCGGGATGCCTGCCTCGCGCATCACCCGTATCGCCCGCAACCGCGCCTTGGGCGCCGCCGTGCGAGGCTCCAGGATGCGCTTGAGTTCGTCGTCCAGGCTGGTGAGGCTGATCATCACCGCTACGAGCCGTTGGCTGGCCAGCTCGGCGAGCAGGTCGAGGTCGCGCAGAATCAATGAGCCCTTGGTGATGATGGTCACCGGGTGCCGATAGCGCAGCAGCACTTCAAGGGTTTGCCGGGTGATCCTGTATTCACGCTCGATAGGCTGGTAGGGGTCGGTGTTGGAGCCCAGGTTGATCGGCGCACACACATATCCAGGTTTGGACAGCTGCTGCTCCAGCACGTCGGCGGCGTTGCTCTTGGCAATCAGCCTGGTTTCGAAATCCAGCCCCGGCGACATGTCCCAATACGCATGGCTGGGCCGCGCATAGCAGTAGATGCAGCCATGCTCACAGCCACGATAAGGGTTGATCGAGCGATCGAACGGCAAGTCCGGCGAATTATTGCGGGTGATGATGGTTTTGGCCGTTTCGATACGCACTTCGGTGCCCTGGGTGGCCGGTACTTCCTGAAACCAGCCGTCGTCCTCGGCCACGCTGACGGTGGGCGCGAAACGGTTATGCAGGTTGGTGGCCGTGCCCCGGCCACGGGGTGGCAGTGCAGTGCTCATGAAAACGCCTCGATACTGTTTTTATATACAGTAGCGAGGCGCGGGGTTTCTGACCAGTGCCGTCTGGCGGTCAGTGCTTCTGCGTGACCTGCCCCAAATCGTCACCGGAGGTGGTGCGCATATCATTCTTGCGCAGGTCGCCCACCTCACTTGCACTCACGGGCGCGCCTTGATTGCCCCAGCTGCCGCGGATGAAACTGACCACGTCCGCCACTTCCTGGTCCGACAAACGCCAGGCGAATGCCGGCATGGTGAAGGTCGACGGCGCGGCGTGGGTGGCGGGCAGGGTGCCGCCGTTCAGCACGATGTTGATCAACGACGTGGCATCCGCCGTCTGCACCACCGGGTTGCCCGCCAGCGCCGGGAACACTCGCGTGTAGCCATGCCCGTCGGTACGGTGGCAGGCCGCGCAATTGTCGATATACACCGATGCGCCCGGCTTGCTGTCATCACCTTTCCACAGCGCCTGGGCCACGTGATTGTCGTACTGGTGCGGGGAGTCCTTGGGGTCCACCGCCGGCAGGCTCTTGAGGTAACGGGCGATAGCGGTCAGGTCGTCTTGCGACATGTATTGCATGCTGTGCACCACCACATCGCTCATGCCGCCAAACACTGCACTGCGATCACTGCGACCGGTCTTGAGAAATTGCACCAGTTGCTCTTCGCTCCAGCTGCCGAGGCCGTCCTTGTGGTCGCCGCGCAGGCTTTTCGCAATCCAGCCTTCCAACGGCGCGCTGCCGGACAGGAACGCGTCGCCGTCAGTGGCGCTCAGGGCTTTTTCCTGCATGGTCAGGGCGCGTGGCGTGTGGCACGCACCGCAATGGCCGAGGCCTTCCACCAGATAAGCGCCACGGCTGACCACAGGGTCTGCGGCGGCGGGCACCTGATGCTCCTTGACAGCCGGCGCAAACATCCAGCGCCACGCCGCCAGGGGCCAGCGCATGCTTAACGGCCAGGGAATATCGCTGTCCTGGTTCTCCTGGGCGACCGGCTCAACGCCTTTCATGAAATAGGCATATAGCGCCTGCATATCGCTGTCGCTGACACGCGCGTAAGACGGGTAGGGCATCGCCGGGTAAAGCGTACTACCGTTCTTGGCGACGCCATGGCGCACGGCCTTGTCGAAGTCCTCGAAGCTGTAGTCGCCCAGGCCGGTCTTGTCCGGGGTGATGTTGGTGGAGTAAATCACGCCAATGGGCGTTTCCATCGGCAGGCCGCCGGCGAATGGCTTGCCGCCCTTGGCGGTGTGGCAGGCCACACAGTCACCGGCGCGGGCCAGGTATTCACCTTGCTTGACCAGGTCAGTTTCAGCCGCGCTGACCGAGCAACTGCTGAACAGCGCCATAGAGGCGATAACGAGGGCTTTCATAGTCATCGCTCCTTATGCCTGAACCAGCGGGCCGGGGTTTTTCAGGTACTGCTCGCGGATCGCTCGGGCCGACCAGTACGTCAGCGCCGCCACCAGCCCGGTAGGGTTGTAGCCCAAACCTTGCGGGAAAGCGGACGCCCCCGGGACAAACACGTTGTGTACATCCCAGCTCTGCAAGTAGCGGTTCAGCGCACTGGTTTTCGGGTTGGTACCCATGATCGCGCCGCCGTTGAGGTGAGTGGTCTGGTACGCGGCAGTATTGAAATGCTCGCCGACCTTTTTGCCGAGTACGGCGATCGCCTTGGGATTCATGGCCTGGGCGACCTTGCCCATTTTCTCCATCATGAAGCGGTTCATCTTGATGTCGTTTTCCTGCCAGTCGAAGGTCATTCGCAGGAGCGGCAGGCCGTAGGCATCGCGGTAAACCGGGTCCAGATCCAGGTAATTGCTCCGGTAGGATTGATGGGCGCCGTGGGCGTCCATCGACACTTGGTGGGTGTAGTAATCGGCAGTGGCGCGCTTCCACGCGCTGCCCCAGGCCGGGGTGCCCGGTGGGTTGGAGGTGCCGGCAATCGGCCGGCTGCCCGCCTGGTTGACCCACATCGGCGAGCCGCCCACGAAACCGTGGGGGCCGTGGTCGAAGTTGTCGGCGTTGAAGTCGTCGATGGCCACGCCATTGCCGCCCGCGCCGATAAAGTTGTTGGTGTGGGTGTCCTTGTCGAAGAACGCCTTGATGGTGCCCATGTTCTGGTAGGCAAAGTTCCTGCCCACCACCCCTTCATTGGTAACCGGGTCGTAAGGCTTGCCGATGCCCGACAGCAGCATCAGGCGCACGTTGTGGAACTGGAACGCGCCGAGGATGACCAGGTCTGCCGGTTGCTCGCACTCCCGACCCTGGCCGTCGACATAGGTCACACCAGTGGCTTTTTTCTGAGTGCTGTCGAGGTTCACCTTGAGCACGTGGGAATTGGGCCGCAGCTCGAAATTCGGCACTTGGCGCAATGCCGGCAGGATGTTTACGTTCGGCGACGCCTTGGAGTACATGTAGCACACGTAGCCACTGCAGAAGCCGCAGAAGTTGCACGGCCCCATCTGCGCGCCGTAAGGGTTGGTGTAGGGCCCTGAGGTATTGGCCGACGGCAGGTTGTAGGGTTTGTAACCCACATCAGCAGCCGCTTTCTGAAACAGTTGCGCAGAGACCGTATTTTTCTGCGCCTCCAGCGGGAACGGGTTCGAGCGATCCGGCGCATACGGGTTGCCGCCGCGTCCTTCACCGACCAATTGACCTTTGACGGTCCAGGCCTGGCCGGAAGTGCCGAAGACTTTTTCCGCGTAATCGAAAAACGGCTCCAGCTCTTCGTAGCTGACACCGAAGTCCTGGATGGTCATGTCCTTGGGAATGAAGTTCTTCCCGTAACGTTCTTCGTAGTGGCTGCGCATGCGCAGCTCGATGGGATCGACACGAAAATGCACGCCCGACCAGTGCAGGCCTGCACCGCCGACGCCATTGCCCGGCAAGAAGGCGCCAAGCTGACGGTTGGGCAGGGCGACGTCATTCACGCTATGGCGAATGGTCACCGTCTCCTTGGAAATGTCCTGGAAGAGTTTCTTACGCACGCTGTAGGTCAATTCGTCGATGACCTGGGGATAGTTGCCGTCCGGGTAGGTGTCCTGCATCGGGCCGCGCTCCAGCGCTACCACGTTGAGGCCCGCTTCGGTCAGCTCCTTGGCCATGATCGCGCCGGTCCAGCCGAAGCCCACGATCACCGCGTCCACTTTCTTCATGATGGTCGCCACGGTTATGCCCTCTCGCCGCGAATGGAAACAGCCGGGAAGGGGTATTGCTCGTTGCGCTCCACCCAGTCCATGAAGTCGGCACGGGCGCCGGGGAAACCGATCATGGTCCAGCCGACCATGCCTTTATTGCCGCCGTGGATGGGATCGCAGAAGAAACCTTCCTTGGTGTTCTGCAGCAGCAGGTTGAAGAACATCTTCGCCGGGACCGCCTCGAAATGAGCGCTCACTTCACCGCCGCCCGCCTCCAGGCGGCGCAACATGTCGTCTCGGGTAGCGCTGTCTTGCGCAGCAAAAGCTTTACCGTTGAACGCTTTCGACCACGCATCCGTCGCAGCGATGCCCAGGCGATAGATTTCCTTAGGCACCAATTTGCTCTGCCAGCCCATCTCCGGCGCGGCATCGGCGTTGAATGGACCTTGCATGAACCACAGCGCGCCACTGGCGTACGGCGTGTTCATCTGGCGGTCGATGTATTCCGCAGCTCCGGCTTCCAGGGCACCTGGGCCTTGGGCATCGGCGGGGATCAAACGCTCGACGGCGGCGTTGATAAACGCCCATTCTTCGGCGGTGAAGTAGGTCGGTTCATACGCCTTGTCATTGGGGACAGGCTTGGCTGGCGCGGCCTGGACAGGCTCTGGCGTCGCCATCAGCATCGAACCGCCAAGGCCGGTGCTGGCAACCGTGACCACCGGGATCAAGGTCAAGGATTTGCGCAAAAAGTCACGCCGGGGGTTGTCTTGATCTTGATCAGACATGGTGGCACCTCATCATGTGGTCACGGATTTGGCAGCCGCTTCTGGGGAGTGGCTTGTCTTTTTTTGCTGCGAGCGGCAATCAATGGTTACAAATGATAGCAGGCTAAGCATGTGAAGGAGGAATTCAACGACCTAAGTCGCATAAATGCGGGCAAAAAAAGGGGAGTGGGCTTGCTTTCGATAGCGATGAGGCGGTGATGTGCAGGTTGGCTGACACGCCGCTGTCGGGGGCGAGCCCTAATGCCAGTCAGCTAAGACAGAACCGGTCACTGTGGCGAGGGAGCTTGCTCCCGCTGGGGCGCGAAGCGGCCCCAAAAATGGGTTTGCTATGCAGTCCAGCGGGAGCAAGCTCCCGCGCCACAGGTCGCAGGTTGTTCTGCTTTAGCGCTTAAC
>NZ_JASLAW010000007.1 GCF_030147005.1 Pseudomonas sp. | reverse complement strand
GTTAAGGAGGGGCGCTTTACCGTGGCGAGGGAGCTTGCTCCCGCTGGTCTGCGCAGCAGTCCCATTTTCTGGGGTCGCTTCGCGGCCCAGCGGGAGCAAGCTCCCTCGCCACAGGCCGACGATTGCCTGCTCTAGCGCTTAACTGACTGGCATTGGGGCAAGCCCGCTCCCACACTTTGACTGTATTTACACATCAGAATGTGGGAGGTGGCTTGCTCCCGATGGCCGCGCCTCGATCTACTTGCCCAGTGGAATCTTGGGCGCCCAGGTCAGCCACTCATCCTCGAACTTGTCGAACAGGGCAAAGGTCTGCTGCGGCCGCGCCGGGGTGCCCATGCGCTCGCCTTCCGGCGTGGCAAAGGCGATACCGCCGGCAACCAACGTCTCCAGAGACTCGGTACGCACCGTCGCGCCCTTGAACAAGCCGAAGTCGAGTCCGAAGCCGCTGGTGTTCCAGAAGCGGCTACCACTGCGTACCAAAGGCGCGTATTTAGGCTCGATCAGGATGTGCACCAGTACACGGTCGGCAGTCTGCCCCAGTTCATAGCCGGTAACCTTGCCCACGGTGACTTCACGGTATGTGACCGGCACGCCTTCCTTGAGCGAGCCACGGCGTGCGGCGCTGAGTGTCAGGCTCAGGCCAGCCTCTCGATGGACCGCTTCAGGCGGTTGGGCAAGGGCGACAAAACTCTTCTGCGGGCCAGCGTTTTTCGCGGCCGGTTGCACTTCGATGTACTGACCGGTGACCAGGGTCTCAAGATTCGCCGTCTTCATCAGGCCCAATTCAGGCTTGACCACCCAGAACTGACTGCCTACCCGCGCAATGCGGTCCGCCACTTGGGTGATACGCGCGCTGATCAATACCGATTGCATGTCGGCGCTCAGGTCTACGCTTTCGATCTTGCCCACGTCCAGGCCTTTGAAGCGCACCGGCGTGCCAGGGCTCAAGCCGTCGGCGCGATCAACCTTGATGGTTACCAGTGTTCCGTGCCGATTGGCTGCCTCCCGATCGGCAAACAAGCGGAAACGGGGGATGTGTCTTTTCAGCGGCACATTCGGTTCCGGCGTTTCGAAGGCAATACCGCCTGCCATCAGGCTGGCCAGGGATTCACTTTTGACCTGAATACCGCCGGTAAGCCCGCCGGTGAGGGTGACACCGCTGGCATTCCAGAATCGTGTCGAACCGTTGACCAGGCCTTCATACTCTTTCTCGATATGAACGCCGATCACCAATTGCTTTTTCTTGCGTGAAAACTGGTAACTCTGCACCGAGCCGACCTTGACCTGCTTGTACAGAATCGGGCTGCCGACATCCAGCGAGCCCAGGTTGTCGGTGAGCAGCACCATGTGCAGGCCTGGGGAGCGCAGGTCCAGAGGCGGGGCCTTGGCGCGCGCCACGTATTCGCGTTGTGGCGCGGTGCCTTTGTCACCGGGGCGGATGGCGATGTAGTTACCTTTGACCAATGCCTCCAGACCGGTAATGCCGGCCAGGGAGATTGACGGTTTGACCACCCAGAATTGCGTGTCCTGCACCAGATAGTCTTCGGCCAAAGGGTCGAGGGTCAATTCAGCGCTGGCGCTGGACAGGTCCGCGTCAATCTTCAGGGTTTTCAGGCTGCCGACCTCGATACCCTTGTACATCACAGGCGTACGTCCAGCCTGCAGTCCTTCGAAATCGGTAAGCTTGACCTTGACCTTGATGCCTGCGGCGGCGGCGTCGAAATCTTCGTACAAGCGGAACGGCAAGCTCGGGTCGGTTGGCGGGCTGTCCTTGCGATTTTCCGGGGTGGCGAAGGCGATACCGCCGGCGACGATGCTGGAGAGGGACTCGCTGCGGACCTTCACACCAGACAGATTGGCATCGATGCTGATGCCGCTGGCATTCCAGAAGCGCGTATGTTTGCGCACCAGGTTAGCGTAGGTCGGTTCGATATAGACCTTGATCTCGACAGTACTTTGGTCCTCAGACAACAGGTAGCTTTTGACCTGCCCCACCTGGATCTGCTTGTAGAACACCGGGCTGCCACGGTTCAGCGACCCCAGGCGATCAGCCTTGAGGGTCAGGTGCAGGCCTGGCTTGGCATCGGATAACGGCGGCTCTTCGGAGAGCGCCTTGAATTTGCGGGTGGGCTCACCATCCCCTGGGCTTGCGGCAATGTAGTTGCCCGAGACGAGGGTTTCCAAGCCAGTGATACCGGCGAGGCTGACGCTGGGCTTGACCAGCCAGAAGCGGGTGTTGGTCTTGAGGTATTGCTCAACGTCCTTGTTCATCTCGATGGTGGCAATCACCCCACGATTGCTGCCTTCGTCATCCAGCGCCAAGGCTTTAACCTTGCCCACCGTCATACCTTTGTAGACCACTTCGGTCTTGTTGACTTGAATGCCTTCGCCGCTTTCAAAGCGGACCTGGATCTCGATACCTTGCTGGGAGTAGGCACGCCATCCTAGCCAGCCACCGATGATCAGGGCAATCAGGGGCAGCACCCAAACGGCCGACCAATTGGATGCAGGGCGGGTTTTAGCTTTAGGCAAATCACTCATGGTCGTCATCCGACTCCGTGTTATCCCAAATCAGTCGGGGATCGAAGGTTACTGCGGCAAGCATCGTCAAGATCACCACACTGGCGAACGCTGCAGCGCCAAGATTGGCCTCGACACTGGCGAGCCGCCCAAAGTTTACGACCGCCACCAGGATGGCGATCACGAAAATATCCAGCATGGACCAGCGACCGATAAATTCGATGAAGCGGTACATGATGATGCGTTGTTGCGCGGACAGCGGTTGACGACGCTGCACCGAAAACAGCAGCAGGCCAATCCCCACAAGCTTGAACGTTGGCACCAGGATACTGGCGATAAACACCACGGCGGCAATGGGGAACATTCCGTGCTGTACCAGTTGAATTACGCCGGACATGATAGTGCTGGGATCGCCTTGCCCGAGGGAATTGACGGTCATAATGGGCAGCAGGTTGGCGGGGATATACAAGATCGCCGCAGTGATCAGCAGAGCCCAGGTGCGTATGAGGCTGTTGGGGCGACGTGCGTGGATCAGCGCACCACAACGGGTGCAGAGCTGTTCGTCGTCATCCGCTTGCTGCTTATTCAATTCATGGCATTCAGTACAAATCAAAATGCCTGCATCAATCGCCCGCATGGTCATCCTCTCCTGACAACGCCTGCCAGATCTGGTGGGGTGACATCACTACCTCGAGCAGAATCTGAACCATTAATAAACTTACGAAGCAGGCCAGACCCAGGCCGAGCGTAATGGAGGCCATGTCAGCGAGCTTTACGATCGCAACCAGTACGCCCATTAAATAGACCTCCAACATCCCCCAATCTTTCAGGTGGTGGTAAATGCGGTACAGCAACAGTCCATAGCTACGACCGATGCTCCAGCGAATGCTGAGTAACACGACCAATTGGCAAAGTAACTTGAGCAGCGGGATAGCCATGCTGCAGAGGAACACCACGGCGGCAACGCCTTGCATGCCACTGTCGAACAGGCCGACGACGCCGCTCCATACGGTGTCCTCCGAGGACTGCCCGAGTAGATTGAGCTGCATGATCGGTAAAAAGTTCGCGGGTATGTACAGAAGCAATGCTGCCAGCACCAAGGCAAGGCTTCGTTCGACGACATTGTGACGGTGAGCGTAAAGCTCGTAGCCGCAACGCGGGCATTGAGCTTTTTCACCGAGGGCGAGCACGGGTTTGCGCATCAGCAGGTCGCACTCATGGCATGCCACCAAGTCGTCCAGCGGTAAATCCGACCCCTCAGGGGCATCAACCGGATCGGGCATAAATAGGGCTCGGGCTCTAAAAAGGTTAGGTGCCTATTCTAGTAGCCTCGTTCAGAAATAACTGTGCAAATTTGTCGGCGGTGTTGGGGCTGTGCCGGAATTTTCAGGGCGTTCACCACGTCAGCGTCAGCGACCTTCGCGAGCAAGCGCGTACCTGCAGGGACCGGGGTTTTCGATCGCCCAAAACAAAACCCCTGTTTGCGCAAGCAAACAGGGGTTCTGGAATTTAATCTTGACGATGACCTACTCTCACATGGGGAAACCCCACACTACCATCGGCGATGCATCGTTTCACT
>NZ_JASLAW010000005.1 GCF_030147005.1 Pseudomonas sp. | reverse complement strand
GAGGGAGCTTGCTCCCGTTGGGGCGCGAAGCGGCCCCAAAAATGGGACTGCTACGCAGTCCAGCGGGAGCAAGCTCCCTCGCCACAGGGACCGGTTCTGTCTTAACTGACTGGCATTAGGGCTTGCCCCCTCCCACATTTGTTCCGTATTGGTCCTGCGGTCTATATATCCGCCGGCACCCTCGCCTTCTCCCGCGCCGCCTCCTGGCTGACCACCCCCGCGCTCACCAGCGCCTTCAAGCTCATATCCAGGGTTTTCATTCCCAACGCCCCACCGGTCTGGATTGCCGAGACAATCTGCGCCACCTTGTCTTCGCGGATCAAATTACGAATGGCCGGCGTCCCCAGCATGATTTCGTGAGCCGCTACGCGCCCGCCGCCGGTCTTCTTGACCAGCACCTGGGAGACCACCGCCTGCAACGACTCCGACAGCATCGAGCGGACCATGGCCTTTTCCGTGGCCGGGAACACGTCCACTAGCCGGTCTACCGTCTTTGCCGCAGACGTGGTGTGCAAGGTGCCAAATACCAGGTGCCCCGTCTCGGCGGCCGTCAGCGCCAGGCGGATGGTTTCCAGGTCGCGTAGTTCGCCCACCAGAATCACATCCGGGTCTTCGCGTAACGCCGAGCGCAGCGCCACCGAGAAGCTGTGGGTGTCGCGATGCACCTGGCGCTGGTTGATCAGCGCCATTTTCGGCCTGTGGATAAATTCAATCGGGTCTTCCAGCGTGAGGATGTGCTGGCGTCGATGCCGATTCAGATAGTCGATCATCGCCGCCAACGTGGTGGACTTGCCGGAGCCGGTGGGCCCGGTCACCAGCACCAGGCCACGCGGCAGCTGCGCGATGCGTTGGAACACCTCGCCCAAGCCAAGGCTTTCCAGGCTCTGGACTTCGCTGGGGATGGCGCGAAACACCGCCCCCACGCCACGCGCCTGCTGGAACACGTTGGCGCGAAAGCGGGCCACGCCGGGCAGCTCGAAGGCAAAATCCGTTTCAAGAGATGTTTCGAAATCCTTTTGTTGGTATTGGTTGAGCAAAGGGCTCAATAAATCCGCCACCTGCGACCCGGCCAGTACGGGGCCATCCAGCGGCCACACCTCGCCATCGATGCGCAACATCGGCGCCAGGCCGGCCGACAGATGCAGGTCGGAGGCGCCCCGGCGCACGCTGGCCGTCAGTAATTCAGTGATATCCATAGGGCTTTCCATTTCCAGTAGAATGCCGCGGACTCCATATCCACGGACGCAACTTGAATGTCGACGATAGCAGACAACATCGGCTTGGTTAGCCAGCGCATCCGCGCCGCCGCCGACGCCGTGCAGCGTGACGCAAGCAGCATCCACCTGCTGGCCGTGAGCAAGACCAAACCGGCGCAAGCCGTGCGCGAAGCCTTCGCCGCCGGGATGCATGATTTTGGCGAAAACTACCTGCAGGAAGCTTTGGGCAAACAGGCCGAATTAACCGACCTGCCCTTGAGTTGGCACTTCATCGGCCCCATTCAATCGAACAAGACTCGCGCGATCGCCGAGAACTTCGCCTGGGTGCATTCCGTGGACCGCCTGAAAATCGCACAACGCCTGTCCGAACAACGCCCTGCCGACCTGCCTGCGCTGAATATCTGCATCCAGGTCAACGTCAGTGGCGAAGCCAGCAAGTCCGGCTGCACGCCCGCCGACCTGCCGGCCCTGGCCAATGCCATCAGCGCCCTGCCGCGCCTGAAGCTGAGGGGCTTGATGGCGATCCCCGAACCGACCGAAGACCGCGCTGCGCAAGATGCAGCATTCGCCACGGTGCGCGAGCTGCAAACCAGCCTGAACCTGCCTCTGGACACACTTTCCATGGGCATGAGCCACGACCTTGAGTCGGCCATCGCTCAAGGCGCCACCTGGGTACGGATCGGTACTGCGCTGTTTGGCGCCCGCGACTACGGCCAGCCGTGAAATGGCTGACGTTCATTTAGCTAAGGACCTGTCATGAAAGACATGCGTATTGCCTTTATCGGCGCCGGTAACATGGCGGCCAGCCTGATCGGCGGCCTGCGGGCCAAGGGCCTGGACGCCGCGCAGATTCGCGCCAGCGACCCGGGCGCCGAGACCCGCGCTCGTGTCAGCGCCGAACACGGCATTGAAACCTTTGCCGACAACGCCGAGGCCATCCAAGGCGTCGACGTGATCGTGCTGGCGGTCAAACCCCAGGCCATGAAGGCCGTGTGCGAGGGCCTGCGCCCGAGCCTGCAGGCGCACCAACTGGTGGTGTCCATCGCCGCCGGCATCACCTGCGCCAGCCTGAACAACTGGCTGGGCGCCCAGCCGATCGTACGTTGCATGCCGAATACGCCGTCGTTGTTGCGCCAGGGCGTGAGCGGCTTGTACGCCACCGCCGAAGTCAGCGCCGCACAGCGTGATCAGGCCCTGGAGTTGTTATCCGCCGTGGGCATCGCCCTGTGGCTGGAGCAAGAGCAGCAACTGGACGCGGTCACCGCAGTTTCCGGCAGCGGCCCGGCGTACTTCTTTCTGTTGATCGAAGCCATGACCGCCGCCGGCGTGAAACTGGGGCTGCCTGCCGACGTTGCCGAGCAACTGGCCGAGCAAACCGCTCTGGGCGCAGCGAAGATGGCGGTGTCCAGCGATGTGGATGCGGCCGAGCTGCGCCGTCGCGTAACGTCCCCGGGCGGCACCACACAAGCCGCCATCGAATCGTTTCAGGCCGGGGGCTTTGAAGCCCTGGTGGAAAAAGCACTGGGTGCTGCGGCACATCGTTCAGCCGAGATGGCCGAACAACTGGGCAAATAGTCGTCACTTACCAAGGTAATCAAACATGCTCGGAATCAATGACGCTGCCGTCTTCATCATCCAAACCCTGGGCAGCCTGTACCTGCTGATCGTGCTGATGCGCTTTATCCTGCAACTGGTGCGGGCGAACTTCTACAACCCGCTGTGCCAGTTCGTGGTCAAGGCCACCCAACCGCTGCTCAAACCGCTGCGCAGGGTGATTCCCAGCCTGTTCGGGCTGGACATGTCATCGCTGGTACTGGCACTGCTGCTGCAGATTCTGCTGTTTGTGGTGATCCTGATGCTCAACGGCTACCAGGCCTTCACGGTGCTGCTGTTGCCGTGGGCACTGATTGGCATTTTCTCGCTGTTTTTGAAGATTATTTTCTGGTCGATGATCATCAGCGTGATTCTGTCGTGGGTCGCACCCGGCAGCCGCAGCCCTGGCGCGGAGCTGGTCTCTCAAATCACTGAGCCGGTGCTGGCGCCGTTCCGTCGCCTGATCCCGAACCTGGGCGGGTTGGATATTTCGCCGATCTTTGCGTTTATCGCGATCCAGCTGATTCAGAGCTGGGTGATCCCGCGCCTGGCGTTCTACGCGTTCATGCCTAAAGAGCTGTTCGGCCTGATCTGACTGTGAAGCGAGCTTGCTCGCGAAGAACGTGCACGATAACGCGGGAAACCTGATACCCAACTGCACTCTCAGGTTTTTCGCGAGCAAGCTCGCTCCTACACACAGCAATGCGCGTACCCCCGACCATCGCTTGCCGCTGGGGGCCTCGCTCTTTAGACTTACGCCTCATTTAAACGAGAGCAGGGTCGATGCCAACTGCCTTTCCCCCCGATTCCGTTGGGCTGGTCGTGCCCCGAGTGGCGCACTTCAACGCACCGCTGGCCCTGGCCTGCGGCCGTTCGCTGCCCGCCTACGACCTGATCTACGAAACCTACGGCCAGCTGAACGCCACGGCGAGCAACGCCGTGCTGATCTGCCACGCTTTGTCCGGCCATCATCACGCCGCGGGTTTCCATAGCGCCGACGAGCGCAAGCCCGGCTGGTGGGACAGCTGCATCGGCCCCGGCAAACCTATCGACACCGATAAATTCTTTGTGGTCAGCCTGAACAACCTCGGCGGTTGCAACGGCTCCACCGGCCCCAGCAGCCTCAACCCGGAAACCGGCAAGCCCTTCGGTGCCGACTTCCCGGTGCTCACCGTGGAAGACTGGGTGCACAGCCAGGCGCGCCTCGCCGACCTGTTGGGCATCGACCAATGGGCGGCCGTGATCGGTGGCAGCCTGGGCGGCATGCAAGCCCTGCAATGGACCATCACCTACCCGGATCGCGTGCGCCATTGCCTCGCGATCGCCTCGGCCCCCAAGTTGTCGGCGCAGAATATTGCCTTCAACGAAGTGGCGCGCCAGGCAATCCTCACCGACCCCGAGTTCCACGGTGGTTCGTTCCAGGAAGCGGGGGTGATCCCCAAGCGTGGCCTGATGCTGGCGCGGATGGTCGGGCACATCACCTACCTGTCCGATGACTCCATGGGCGAAAAATTCGGCCGCGGCCTCAAGAGCGAGAAGCTCAACTACGACTTCCACAGTGTCGAGTTCCAGGTGGAAAGCTACCTGCGTTATCAGGGCGAGGAGTTCTCCGGGCGTTTCGACGCCAACACCTACCTGCTGATGACGAAGGCGCTGGACTACTTCGACCCGGCGGCAAACTTTGATGATGACCTGGCGAAAACCTTCGAACACGCCAAGGCCAAGTTCTGCGTGATGTCGTTCACCACCGACTGGCGATTCTCGCCGGCCCGCTCCCGCGAACTGGTGGACGCGCTGATGGCTGCGCGCAAAGACGTCTGCTACCTGGAGATCGACGCGCCGCAAGGCCACGACGCCTTCCTGATTCCGATACCCCGTTATCTGCAGGCGTTCAGTAATTACATGAACCGTATAGCACTGTGAGAACGCCATGAGAGCCGACCTGGAAATCATCCAAGACTGGATCCCCGCCGGCAGCCGCGTGCTCGACCTGGGCTGCGGTGATGGTGAACTGCTGAGCTGGCTGCGCGACAACAAGCAAGTTACCGGCTACGGCCTGGAAAACGACCCGGGCAACATCGCCCAATGCGTGGCCAAGGGCATCAACGTGATCGAGCAGGACCTGGACAAGGGTCTGGGCAACTTCGCCAGCGACAGCTTCGACGTTGTGGTGATGACCCAAGCGTTGCAAGCGGTGCACTACCCTGACCGTATCCTTGACGAAATGCTGCGTGTCGGCCGCCAGTGCATCATCACCTTCCCTAACTTCGGTCACTGGCGCTGCCGCTGGTACCTGGCCACCAAGGGCCGCATGCCGGTGTCGGACTTCCTGCCGTACACCTGGTACAACACGCCGAACATCCACTTCTGCACGTTCGAAGACTTCGAAGCCCTGTGTCGCGAACGTGAGGCCAAGGTGATCAACCGCCTTGCCGTCGATCAACAGCACCGCCACGGCTGGGCGAGTAAGCTATGGCCCAACCTGTTGGGCGAAATTGGTATTTACCGGGTCAGCAGCCCTGGCCTGACCGACCACAAGATTGCCGTCTAATCATTATCAAGAGGGACGCTCATGAGTCGTCTGGCTGTTTTTCTACTGACCGCCTGCCTGGGCGCCAGCGCCATGGCCGCGGACGCTATCGACGCTAATCGCAAGAAAGACTTCGGCGATATCACCGTTCACTACAACACCTTCACCTCCAGCTTCCTGTCACCGGAAACCGCCCAGAAAGTCGGCATAGTGCGCAGCAAGAATAAGGGATTGATCAATGTGACCGTGATCAAGGGGGTCACCCCGGTCGCGGCCCAAGTGACCGGCACCATCAAGGATTTGGGCGGCAAGAGCGAAATCCTGACGTTCAAGCAAATCGAAGAGAAAGGCGGCATCAGCTACCTGGCGCCCTACTCCGTGACGCAGCGCGAATACAAAACCTTCACCATCAACGTTGAAACCGGCGGCAAAGCCCATGGTTTCCAATTCAACCAAGAACTGTTTCCGGCCGACCGATGAACCTCACCCAACTCGTACTCGCCAGCCATAACGCCGGCAAACTCAAAGAATTGCAGGCCATGCTCGGCGACGCCGTGCAACTGCGCTCGATTGGTGAGTTCAGCCAGGTCGAGCCGGAAGAGACCGGCCTGTCATTCGTCGAGAACGCCATCCTCAAGGCGCGCAATGCCGCACGCATCTCGGGCTTGCCGGCCTTGGCCGATGACTCGGGTCTGGCGGTGGACTACCTCGGTGGCGCGCCGGGCATCTATTCGGCGCGTTACGCCGACGGCCAGGGTGATGCGGCCAACAACGCCAAGCTGCTGGACGCGCTCAACGATGTACCGGACGCGATGCGCGGTGCGCAGTTCGTCTGTGTGCTGGCGTTGGTGCGCCACGCTGACGACCCTCTGCCGATCCTCTGTGAAGGCTTGTGGCACGGGCGCATCCTGCATGCGGCCAGCGGTGAGCACGGTTTCGGCTACGACCCGCTGTTCTGGGTGCCGGAGCGCAACGTCTCCAGCGCCGAACTGAGCCCGGCCGACAAGAACCAGATCAGCCACCGCGCCCGCGCAATGGATTTGCTGCGCCAACGCCTGAGCCTGAAATGACCCACGACACCCAGGCGTTGCCACTGATCCACGGCGGCGCGCGCACACCTCGGGCGGCGTTGCCTGTGCTGCCGCCCCTGGCGCTGTACATCCATATCCCGTGGTGCGTGCGCAAGTGCCCTTATTGCGACTTCAACTCCCATACCGCAAGCAAAGTACTACCGGAAGAAGCGTATGTGAACGCCTTGCTGGCGGATCTGGACCAGGACCTGCACGCCGTTTATGGCCGGGAACTGAGTTCGATCTTCTTTGGCGGCGGCACCCCGAGCCTGTTCAGCGCCGCAGCCCTGGGGCGCCTGCTTGAAGGCGTGCAAGCGCGCATCCCGTTTGCCGACGACATTGAAATCACCCTGGAAGCCAATCCCGGTACCTTTGAACAAGAGAAGTTCATCGCGTATCGCAAGCTGGGGATCAATCGCCTGTCGATCGGCATCCAGAGCTTCCAACAGGAAAAGCTCGAAGCCCTGGGCCGCATCCACAACGGCGATGAAGCCGTACGCGCTGCGGGCATGGCGCGCCAGGCCGGGTTCGATAATTTCAACCTGGACCTGATGCACGGGCTGCCCGACCAATCCCTGGACGATGCCCTGGCCGATCTGCGCCAAGCCATCGCACTGAAGCCGACGCACGTGTCCTGGTACCAACTGACCCTGGAACCCAACACCGTGTTCTGGAACCAGCCGCCTGTGCTCCCGGAGGACGACACCCTGTGGGATATCCAGGAAGCCGGCCAGGCGCTGCTCGCCGAGCACGGTTACCGGCAATATGAAGTGTCGGCCTACGCCCAAGCCGGTCGCCCGGCACGGCATAACCTGAATTACTGGAGCTTTGGCGATTTCATCGGCATCGGCGCCGGTGCCCACGGCAAACTCAGCCATCCGGACGGGCGCATCGTACGCACCTGGAAAACCCGCGCACCGAAGGACTACCTCAACCCCGCCAAAAGCTTCCAGGCTGGGGCGAAAGAACTGACCAATGAAGAGCTGCCGTTCGAATTTCTGATGAACGCTCTGCGCCTCACCGAAGGGGTCGACGCCAAGCTCTACGCCGAGCGCACCGGACTCGACCTGGCGAGCCTCGACGAAGGCCGTCGCGAGGCAGAACAAAGTGGCTTAATGCAGGTCGAACCGTCACGCCTGGCGGCGACCGACCGCGGGCAACTCTTTCTCAATGACCTGTTGCAGACGTTTTTGAGCTGATCGCTCTTAAGGAAATCGAATGGATTTGGTACTCGACCTGCTCGCCACCGTGTCCCGCTGGAGTCGTAGCAACCTGTCGGAAATCTCCCTGGCTCTGGTCGGCTGTTTGCTGGTGCTGTTCGGCGCCGACATCAAGGGCTGGGTCGAAGCCCGCCTGGGCAGCATCGCCGGCGCGTTGCGCGTCCCGTTGATGGCCCTGCTGTGCTTGATCGGCAGCGGTGCGGCGCTGATCTATGCCACGCCGTGGATTGTGCGAGGGTTGAGCCAGTTCAATAACTACAGCCTGGCGCCGGTATTGGTGGTGGTGCTGGTGTTGATTGGCGTGGTTGCAGACCGCCGCTGACCCCAAATCCCACAGAGATACAAATGTGGGAGCGGGCTT
>NZ_JASLAW010000250.1 GCF_030147005.1 Pseudomonas sp. | reverse complement strand
GTGCTTTTGACCAGCGGCAAGCCTTCGCGACGGTCCATGGAGCCGGACACATCCACCAGGAACACCAAGTTGGCCGGGGCCAGGTCCGCCACGGCGCGGTCGGACGCTTTGATGCCGATGCGCAACAGCTTTGTGCGCGGGTTCCAGGGCGTGGCGGCGACTTCGGTGGTGACGCCAAAGGGTGAGCCATCGGTAGGCAGCGCGTAGTCATAAGGGAAGTAATTGACCATTTCCTCCAGCCGTACCGCGCCTGCGAGCGGCAGGCGGCCCTGGTTGAGGAAGCGTCTTACGTTGGCGTAGCTGCCGGTGTCGACATCCACGCTGAACGTGGAGACCGGTGCTTCGGCGACGCGATGCACCGGGTTGTCGGGCAGGTTGGCGTATTGCTCGCGGGGTTCGCTGCGCTCAGCCAGGGTCGCAGTCTCCCGCATCATCATTGGTGCAGGCATGGCCATGCGTTTAACGACTGCGCCCTCGGCCGGCGCGCGTTGAAGCGTTGCGATGGGCTCGGCTGGTTTCGCCAGGTCAGGGGACGACGACAGCCCGCACCCGGCCAGCGTTACCAGCAGGGTAACGGCGAAGCCCTGGGCAGCAGGACGCAGGAAGAGCAGAGGACGGGACATGGGCTGAACCTCGTGAATGAATGATCCGTTCACAAGGTCAGACGCAGGATGTGGGGTGTTCGGGTTAAGCCTTATTCAGATAGCACCACCAATCTATTGTGGGAGCGGGCTTGCTCGCGAAGGCGGTGGGCCAGTCAATACATCCGGTGACTGGAACACCGCCTTCGCGAGCAAGCCCGCTCCCACATTTGATCTTCAGTGGTTTTAGAACCGCGGTATTACCTTAGTCCGTGCCGTACTTGGGGTTACGCGGGCCGTACAGGATCCCGGTGCGTTGCCCTGCCGACAGCAAGCGCGCGCTGGTGATACCGGCAATCGGGTGCGCCGCATCGGTGGAGCTGTTGATCACCTGCTTGACCGCCGCCGTGATCAGCATGCCGACGAGGCCGCCACCGTTGTTGTTGCCTTCCTCGCTGGACGCCCGAGCCGCGCCGGTCCACAGGGTGGTGCCGGTGCGCAGGTCCACCAGCTTGGCCGAGGCCGTCACCGACGTGTCGCTGGAGATCAGCATGTACTTGGTGCCGTATTCACTGACGGTGATGTACAGCGCCGCGTCTGCACCAAAGATGTCATGCAGCTTGGCTGGCAGTACGGCCTGGATATCGTTGGCGGTGGTCAGGCCGTTCTGGCGGAAGGTTTCGTCCACCAGGGCGATCGGCAGCACGTAGTAGCCGGCTTCGGCCAACGGGTAAGTCACCTGCGACACCAGGCTGTAGGACGCCTGCACTTCCGGCGATTCATTGATCGGCGGCAATACCAGGATCGACTTGGGGCGCGCCTGTTTGTACGCCGAATAATCGACCGTCTTGGGCGCCGCGCAACCGCCGAGCAACGCCAGGGCCAGCAAGGCGCCAGTGAGTTTTAACAGGCTCATTTAGTGGCGACTCCGGTCTTGGCGTTTTTTAGCAGAAAGTCCATGTACGCAGCGGACTCGGGGAACAGGGCCTTCTCGGTGCGAAACTCCTGCACCATCTGGTCATCCTTGCCCATGTTCATGTACAGCATGCCCAGGTGCGCGTGGTAACCCGGCGGGGTTTTGCGGCCACTGGCATTGATTTTTTGCAGGTCGCGTTCCAGCGCTTCCACCTGCGCTTCCTTGGGCTCGCCCTTGAAGTACTCGTAAACCTGCGGCTGGTAGCTTTCCCATTGATACAGGGGCTGGGGCGCCGTCTGGCACCCGGCTACCGTCGCGATTGCTGTCAGCATCAGCGCCAACTTAACTGCCTTGCTCATCCGTGTACTGCTCCTTGAGGTGTTGCTGATCAGTTGCGCGGGGTCCAGGCACCGGCATTGATGCCGTCCACCAGGCGGTTGATCGCTTCGCGCATGGCCAGGTCCAGCACCTTGCCATTGAGGGTGGAGTCGTAGCTGGCGGTGCCGCCGAAGCCGATCACTTCGCGGTTGGACAGGGCGTACTCACCGGCGCCCTGGGTGGAATACACCACTTCGGAAGTGTTGATGTTGACGATATTCAGCGCGACTTTGGCGTAGGCCACTTGGGTTTTGCCACGGCCGAGGATGCCGAACAGCTGGCGGTCGCCGGTCTCTTTGCGGCCGAACTCAGTCACATCGCCCGTCACCACGTAGTCAGCGCCCTTGAGCTTCTGCGCGGTGCCTTTGATCTTGGCTTCCTGGGAGATTTCACCCATGTTGTCGCGGTCCAGCACGCTGAAGCGGTTGGTCTGCTGCAAGTGGGTGATGAGGATGGTCTTGGCCTGGCCGCCGAGACGGTCGACTCCATCGGAGAAGATGCCGCGCATGTAGCTGGAGCGGTTGTCGAACTTGCCCACGGCAATCGGCACACGCACGCCGGAATAGGCGACGCTGGCGCTGGCGACTTGCTCCACCGGCATCGCGCGGTTGCTCTCGGTGGCGCAACCGGCCACGGTCAACAGCGCCGCGGCGGTGAGGCCCGACAGCAGGATTTTGGACAGTGTCTTCACAGGGTGCTCCTTGGGTGAGGAAATCAGCGTTGCCGGGTTTTCCAAGGAGTTAGGCAGCCTGACACGCTGGCCTGAATTCTTCCCTGAAAGACTGTGATGCAACGGCTGCGGCATTTTACGGGGTTGAGAGCGGTTCTCAAGATGTTTCGGCCAACCGCAGGTTCAAATAATGAGTAGGTTTGCTGGGAGGGAATTGGATCAGCCCTAAAGTTTTGAGCCAACGGGTCGAGAGCCTGGGCTGGTTCATTCATTAATAAGGATATTGCGTGTTGAAAATCCTCTTGCGGGCGGCGGCCCTGATCGCCGCGCTGTCGATGACAGGTTGTGTGTCCTACACCGTCACCGGCCCTGTCGGCGCCCCGCTGCATCCGGCTTCTGTCAGCAGCCCACGCAGTGCGCAAATTGCTGATGTGACGGTCAGTGCCGCCGACGTCAACGATGTCAACAAAACCGCGATCAGCCGATCCCTGACTCTGCAGCTCAATCAATACGTGCGCACGGCCGGTTACTTCAAGCAGGTCACCGAGTACCCCGCGCGCCTTGGCGAGCAGGATGTTTCGCTGAAATTCAACATGACGTCTCTTAAAGGCCATCGCGGCGTGCACCCGGGCTATGTGCCCGGCGCATTGCTGACGTTGACGATCTGGATCTGGGTCAACGGTCCGATATTTGTCGACACCTTCGACTTGGCCGGCGACCTGGTGATTGTCGATCGCGACGGCAAGGAACTGGCCAGCAGCAAGCAAGAGGTCAAGTTCGAGCGCAATGTGGGCCTCTACGGGCGCGAATACTGGGCCCCCACCATGGGCGCCAAACAACTGAACGAACTCGTCGCGCAGCTGCTCGACGCTGCCACCGCCAAACTGGCCAAACCGTAACTACAGGGAGCACCACATGAAAGGATTGATCAAGCACGGCCTGGTACTCGCGGCAGTCTTGCTGACGGGCTGCGTGTCCTATTCACAGCACGAACTGCCACCCGTGCAGACCTGGCCACCTACCGCCAATGCACCAGCACAGAAACCTACGGCGTACGTACGCACCACCGGGATGAATCAAGTTAACGGCGGCCCGGCCAACGCCGCTGCCGGCGCTCCCGCTGCCCTGTGGGAGAAGGCTGTGGCTGATGGGTTCCGCCAGTCCAATCGTTTTGCACGGGTGAGCACCGATAAGGTCGACTCGGACATCTACGCCGACGCCACCCTGTACAACAACGAACAGTTCAGCATGGCCTCGGCGATCATCACTGGCGTGACGTTCTTCATCATCCCGTCTACAGCCAAGAACACCTTCACCCTGGAAACCGTGTTCAAGGACAAAGACGGCAAGGAACTGGGCCGAGTCAAGAAGAGCGAATCGATACGCACCTGGATGCACCTAGTGCTGATCGTGGGCATCCCATTCCAGGCAGACACCCGCGAAGTGGTAGAAGCGTTGACGCGCAGCACGCTGGATGAAGCGGTGCAACGCAAGTTGTTCTGACCCGAACGCTGCGGGTTCACACAAACCCAATGTGGGAGGGAGCTTGCTCCCGATGGCGGTGAGTCAGTCAACATATCCATTGGCTGGACCACCGCTATCGGGAGCAAGCCCCCTCCCACACTGGTATCAGAGCGTCACGCCCTACGTATGCGGGCTGAACCAGCGCAAGTTGCCCCGACCCGAACGCTACGAATTCACACAAACCCAATGTGGGAGGGGGCTTGCTCCCGATGGCGGTGAGTCAGTCAACATATCCATTGGCTGGTCCACCGCTATCGGGAACAAGCCCCCTCCCACACTGGTATCAGAGCGTCACGCTCAACGTATGCGGGCTGAGCCAGCGCAAGTTGCCCCGACCCGAACGCTGCGTATTCACACAAACCCAATATGGGAGGGGGCTTGCTCCTGATGGCGGCGAGTCAGTCAACATACCCATTGACTGGTCTACCGCTATCGGGAACAAGCCCCCTCCCACACTTTGTTTTGCGGTGTGGCTTAGAAGGCGTAGCGCGCCTTGAGCATCACGCCGTCCGCATCGAAACCGCTACGTGCCTGGCGGGTGTAGCTGGCGCCGACGGTGAAGTCCGACACTTTGTAGTTCACACCCACACTGGCCTCGTAGCTGTCACGCGCCACCGACGCACCAGTAACGGTGAACGCCGAACCACCAGCCACGAAGTTGGAGGTTTGCGCCACGCGGTCACCCATCAAATCGTGATAGGCCATCAAGGTCGCTTCCGGTTGCAGCGTACCGGCGCTCAGCGGCAGGTTGGCCGCCAAACGCACACCGGCACCCAACTCGCCCACTTCATAACGCTGCGAAGCCGTGCTCAAGGCCGCCGACGAACCTTTCTCGGTGAAACCGTCCATGCGCACATTGGCATAGCGCGCAGCCACACGCGGCTCGATCACTACCGCCTGGGACGGCTTGAAGCTATAGCCGCCGATCACGCTGGCCGACAAGACATTGCTGTCGTAACTGCCCTTGGCCGTAGTGCCCGCGACGTGGCGCTTGCTGTCGTTCTCGTTATGGCCGTAGCTGAGGCTGCCATCCACGAACCAGTTTTGCAGCGCCCAGTTGCCGTACAGCGACAGCGCGTGGCCTTCGACGTCGGTCTTGTTGCCCAGGTCCGAATGGATATTCGAATTCAGGTAGCTGTACGCCACGCCCAGGGTGGTGGTGTCGTTCAAACGACCGTCCACACCCACGGCCATGCCGCTGCTGTTAGCCGAGTAACCGTTGTTGCCGCCACGGCCGTCCTGGTCCATGTTGCTGCTCAGGCCCTGCACCCACACACCGCCAACCTGATGGCTTTCACGCTGGTCGGTGAGGCGGTTGAAGATCGCGCCGTTGACCACGGTTTGCCCCGACAGCGCCACGTCGAGGGCGCCACGGTTGACGTCGGGCGTGAGCTGGTCGGCGAGCTGCGCCAGTTGCTGGGCAGTCCCGGCGTTGGCCAGACTCTGGAACACTGGGTCGTTCTGGTTGAGCTGGCCGAGCACATCGTTTTTCAACACGTTGACCGCGGTTGCAGCCGACGCACCCGCACTCACACCCGCCAAC
Source organism: Pseudomonas sp. (assembly GCF_030147005.1). Lineage (GTDB taxonomy): Bacteria > Pseudomonadota > Gammaproteobacteria > Pseudomonadales > Pseudomonadaceae > Aquipseudomonas. The sequence continues at coordinate 3,790 of NZ_JASLAW010000250.1, read as the reverse complement.
TCCTGTTGCACCTGCTGATCGCTTTTCACTGCCACCACGGCCTTGACCGTCTGCGCATCGGCCGAGTAGCTGAGCACGTCCAGCAACGACGACGCGCTGGCGACGGCTACACCGTTGTTCTGCACGCTGGTGGCTTGCAGCAAGGTGTATTGCGTGCCGGCTTTAGGTGCCGCGAAGTCGCCCGGGTTGGCACTGACCGTCAGCTTGGAAGCCTGGGCCAGATTGGCCGTGCCGTTTACGGTGAGGTATGGCGTGGTCGGCACCACGCTGTCGGCAAGGTGCATATCAATGCCCGCGCCGCTGGCCACATTGAGGTCGCCGGTGATGGCGGTGCCAGGCGCGGAAAGGTTCAGCGAACCCGAGTTGACCGACACCGGGGCGATGATACGGCTACCGCTGAAACCTGCCTGACCGCCGATGTTGACGGCGCTGAGGTTGAGCAGGTCGCCGGTGATTTTGCCGCCGGTCCAGTTCAGGCTGGCAAGGTTGTTGGCGTCGACGGCGATACCGCTGTTACTGCGGATTTCGCCGGCTTGCTGGTTGATTTCAAAGCTCGCAACCTGCTCGGCCGTATCCACATGGATGGCAGTGCCGTCCGCCGCGATGAGGCCGCGGTTGACGATGCCGCGTGCGCCCGTAGCGCTGTTTTGCGCAAAGCTGGCGCCGGAAAGATCGAAGGCATTGGCCGATGCGCCCTTGGCTTCAATGGTGCCGGTGTTGAGGATGTAATCGACGGTGCCGGAGAAAAAGCTCAGCCCCCTCGCCTCATTGCCATTGGCGGAAATCAGGCCGCTGTTTTCAATACGCAGGGGGTTGGTGTCGGTTTCCACTTCCATGCCCCAGGCGCCTTCACCGGTGGCGATAATCGAGCCCGAGTTCAGCAGCTTGCCGCCGATGGTGGTCGGCGTGTCTCCGCTGACGTCAAGGATCAAGCCAATCGCATCCGGACCGGCCATGTCGATCACACCGGTGTTGGAAACGTCGCCCGCAATGGTGGTGCCGTGCAGGTAAATGCCTTCGCCGCCGCCCAGGTAGCCGGGAAAAGGCTCGGCGCTCACCGGCGGCGTGGAACGGATGGTGCCGGAGTTGATAACGCTGCCGCCAATGGTGGTGGTACCGATTTCAAGCCCTTCATAGGCGCCATGGTTCATCAGGATATTGCCCGCCTGAACCACATCCCCGGTGATGGTGCCGGGAGTCAGATTGGAAGGGCCAGACCAGAACATCGGGTCAATGGCAATCGCACGAATGGTTTTGCCCTGTGAGTCCAGCGTGATGTCTGCGCGGTTGATCAGCGAGCCTTGAATGTTGGTGTTCACAAAGCCGAGACCGGCGGGATCAGTGGTGCTGGAATCGACCACCCGGGAAAACTTGCCGTTAATGGTGACCGGCTCGTTAAACGTCTCATTGGCCCAAATATTCTTGCCCTGGCCCAGGTCGAACTCGACTGCCAGCACCTGCGTGCTGATTGCCCCGACCATGATTGCCAACAGACTTTTCTGGAACTGCTTGCGCTTCATTTCAAACTCCATGAACTACAGTCAAAGCCGCCAATACGCCCGGCGGTAGTAGGTGTGCTGTGCGAAAGGATCAATCGATCCGAATGAGGCTCTCCCGGCGTCCCTGGGAATCGCAGACGCGAGCCGGTGCACCGCAGGCGGTGGCAGACAGGAGACCGTAAGAGGGAGAGGTTCACATCAATCCTTAATGTCATTTGAAAACGCTGCAGTCCATGCAGCCCGACCGGTTGCGGGTGGGCGGGGTAAAGACATCGAGATAAACAAAATGTTCAAGATGAAATGTGCGCTGAGTCGCAAATGCGCAATGACGCATTGTCGGCGCAAGCATCTGATCCTCAAGCACGCAGGCAAGCAGTTTAGAGTGGAGCAAAATGATTTATGCACGCTCAGGCGTCTTCGCATCAAACAGTACTGATGATAGAAAAGACAGGGAGGGTTGTTATTCAATGAAAATGCTCATAATCACCGCAGGCGCACTGCTTCTCATAGGCTGCAGCTACGACAAGGTCAGCCTGCGTAACGAAGCTGAAGCAGCCAAATACGACCCCGCTACCAGCGCACGTTTTCGCATCTACTCCGCACCGGAAAAGCATGCGCGCTATATACCTGGCAAAACCTGCGAGGCCTACTACAACCATCCGGAAAATGGTCGATTACAGGGTGATATTCCTACCCGTACCTACGATCCCAAACAGCGTTACATCCTTTGGCGCAACTCCAATGTCCTCGACATGAAGGCCGAGGATTACCAGAACCGCGTGATCGGCATCCCCGCCACAGCCCATACAGAAGCAGTGAAAACCGACCGGCTGGGCTACGACGAATTCGTCATTCCCGCCAACCAGCCAGTGCTGGTCGAAATCGACTATAAGACCGATAAAGGATACTGCTACCCACCCACCGTCCAGTTCGTCCCGCAAGCAGGGAAGGATTACGAAGCGAGCATTGAATTTCACAAGCCGTACTTCTACGTCTCCAATTGCTCTATCGATCTGGTGGCACTCAGCGGCACCGGATCCCCACAAGAAACCCACCCCGTCTCAACCAACATCTGCCGCTCCGACGGCCACGGACGCTACTCCACCGTTACGCCCTGAGGCGCTCAGCGGGAAACAGTAAGGGAAAGCAAAGCAAATAGAAGCCTGCCCCCTATTTCCCGAATGTGGGGAACGTGCCCTAACGCCGAACGCAATACTCAACGCAACGAAGATCAAATGTGGGAGCTGGCCTGCGAAAGCGGTAGTGCACCAACAGATGCAGCGACTGACACACCGCCTTCGCGAGCAACCCCGCCCACCAACAGCGGCACGCCTTTGCACAGACTTACTTGAGCTCCTTCACCAGATACTGCGCGGAAATCTGCGTAATCCCGGTCAGCGCCCTGCGCAAGGCTTCAGGGTCGGTGCGGTAAGTGAGCGGCGTGTAGCCATAGACGTTCTGGCCATTGAATGGCGTAACCGCTTCAAAGGTGCGCCAGATCATTTCATCGCCGCGATTCATCTGCGCTAACACGTTAAGGGTGGGATAAATCACGCCGCTGAAACCCTGGGTCAGACGAAAGCCCCACTCGGACACGGTCAGCTGAATCTGCGCATCGGCGGGCTCATCGTCGCCGACCACCTTGAGCGTCGACGTCTTACCCAACTCATCGACAAAGCCCTGCTTGAGCAACACGCCTACATCGAGCTTTTCCGCCTCCATCACCGTCAGGATGGCCACCGGCGTTGGCATCTCGGCCAACTGCCCAAGCTTCATGCCGGCGGCAAACCCGGCGCCGCTCAACGCTGCAGTGCCCACCTTGGACGCCCCGCTTGCCATGCCGGCACCCGCGCCGAGCCCGGCGCCCAACGCAGCGCCCCAAGCCTGTTCGCGGCCGAAGTACACCATGTTCTTTTCCCACTTCACGGGCAGAACTTTGACGGTCTTGATCTGCGCGCGATTTTCGGGGGTGAGGGGGTGGCTGACGCAGCCGCCGAGGATGAGGGTGGTGAGGAGGATTAGGAGGAGGTTTTTCACATTGGTCCTTTAATGTTTGGGGTGAGGCTTGTGGATTGGCGTATTAGTGGTGCGTTTGTTCGTCGGCAGTATGTCGGCAATGAATGGGAAGACACTAGGGGTCATGGGCACTCTTCGACGGGGCGGCATTTTGATGCCTTGCGCGGGGTTGGCGGTGCGGCTTATAGTCCGGCGGTCGCTCAAAAGGCGGCCGGGTTTGGCGACGAGACTGTCAGAAATTTTGTGTTCGGGCATAACATGTAGCTAGAGGTGCA
>NZ_JASLAW010000187.1 GCF_030147005.1 Pseudomonas sp. | reverse complement strand
CAGCAAGCTCCTAACCACAGCAAGCTCCCTCGCCACAGCAAGCTCCCTCGCCACGGCAAGCTCCCTACCACGACAAGCTCCCTCGCCACAGCAAGCTCCCTACCACAGCAAGCTCCCTCGCCACAGCAAGCTCCCTACCACAGCAAGCTCCCTCGCCACAGCAAGCTCCCTACCACAGCAACCTCACCGCGAGGGGCGAAGCAGGTCAGATTCTGAACTGACCGACTAACTGCCCCAGGCGCTGGCCCAGATCCGCCAGGCTGCGGGACGTCTGGGCGCCGAGTTGGGTTTCATCGGCCACGTTGTCCACCGCCACGGCAATCTGATGCACGCTGCGGTTGATCTCTTCAGCCACGGCGGTTTGCTCTTCGGCGGCGCTGGCAATCTGCGCGTTCATTGAATTGATGGTACCGATCAACTGGGCCATGGTGTCCAGCGACACGCCGGCCTGGTTGGCCTGGGCCGAAGTGCCGTCACCGGCATCGCTGGAGCGGCGCATGGCCTCCACGGCGGCTTCGGTGCCTTTTTGCAGGCGGTCGATCATGCCCTGGATTTCCTGGGTGCTGGTCTGGGTGCGGCTGGCCAGGGCGCGCACTTCATCGGCGACCACGGCAAAACCACGCCCGGCCTCCCCTGCCCGCGCGGCTTCAATCGCCGCGTTGAGCGCCAGCAAGTTGGTTTGTTCGGCAATCGAGCGGATCACGCTGAGCACACTCACAATCGACGACACGTCTTGCTGCAGGCTGTCCAGGGACACACCGCTGCTACGGATGTCGTTCACCAGCGCATGGATCTGCGCGATGCTGCCGTCCACTACGCGCTTGGCGGCCTGGCCCTCTGCGTCGGTTTGCTGCGCGGCAACGGCAGCGCCCTGGGCACTGCGCGCCACTTCATGGGCGGCGGACGACATCTGATTGATCGCGGTGGCGACCTGATCGGTTTCGTGACGCTGGCGCTCCATGGCGGTTTCCGAGCGCTGGGCTTGCTCGGACACCTGGCTCACCAGCCCGGTGAGTTGCGCGGTCATTTCGGTGATCTGGCGTACCAGCCCGTGGATCTTGTCGACAAACCGGTTAAACGCGCCGGCCAGGTCGCCGAGTTCATCCTGGCTGGTAATGGCCAGGCGGCGCGTCAGGTCACCTTCACCGGCGGCGATATCGTCCAGGTTGGCCTTCATCAGGCTCAGTGGGCGCAGGATCGTGTTGGCCACCAGCAGACCGACGGCGGCAATCACCAGCAAGACCACGGCAGCCACACCGAGAATGCTCAACAGCACGCCTTCCATGCGCGTCTTTACCTTGGCCTCGACCACGGCGACCTGGGCGTCGATGCCATCCAGATTGACCGAGGTACCGATGACCATGTCCCACTTGGGCAGGTATTCGGTGTAGCCGAGCTTGGGTACCAGCTCGGTCTGGCCGGGCTGGGTCGAGCTGTATTGCAGGTAGTGGGTGCCGTCCTTGCCGACTTTGACCAGGTCGCGGTTGACGTAGACGCCGTTGGGGTCGCGATTGTCCTTGAAGCTCTTGCCCACGCCGTCCGGGCTGTTGCCCTTGAACAGGCGGATGGTCTCGGAATCGTAGCCGAAGAAGTAACCGTCCTTGCCGTAGCTGGTGTTGGACAGCAACTTGACCACCTGCGCCCGCGCCGCCGTATCACCAGGGGCGGCCGCGTCGTAGAGCGGCTTGATGGTGGTCATGGCCACCTCGACGTAACTTTGCAGCGTGGCCTTGGCGTTGTTGAGCAGGCGCTGGCGGGTTTCATTCACTTCGTCGCGCGCCTGGCCCTGAAGCATCCACACGGTGGTCAGGCTGATAACCAGGGCGAACAGCAGCACCGGCACGATGGCAAGGGTCAGGACTTTGGCCTTGAGGCTCAGACGCATGGCTTTTTCTCTCTTGTTAGTGGCGACTTGAGAGGTTAACGGCCAATAACGTGGATTCTGTAGGACAAAGCCGCTGTTGAAGCATCGGTCGATGCATTCAGGATCGATATTTTTCCACCAGTGCCAATGCAATCGCCTCGGTCTGGGCATCGGGAACACCCGAAATACCAGCGGGTCGGAAATGCATTTGAAACGCACGGAGAACCTGCCGGGTTTCGTCGTCCAGCACGCCGGTTTGCGGGATCTTGTAGCCATACGTGGAAAGCGCCTTCTGCAGTGTGCCTGCTTCGACGATTTGGGCCTCAGCGCGCCCAGCGAGATGCTTTTGTACCGTAGCAGCGTCTGGCCAGGCACCTATACCCTGCTCGTAAAATGCCTGCCAGGGAAACAACGGGCCGGGATCGGATTTACGCAAGGGGGCGATGTCGCTGTGCCCGACAACATTTTGCGGCGCGATGCCATAACGCTTGACCAAGTCTGCGGCGAGACGTTCGACCAGCGCCAACTGCGCCTCGGTGTAGGGGAACCACAGTCGTCCGGTCGGCCCCTCTATAAAACCTGCGTTGACGATCTCGATGCCGATGGACGTGTCGTTGAGGTCTGTACGTTTACCCCACTGACTCAGTCCGGCGTGCCAGGCCCGCTTGTCCTCCGGCACCAGCTGCAAGGCCACTGGCCGTTTGTCGTAGATCGGCGGGTTGGACAGCGCCAGGTAATGAGCGCTGGCTACGCCGGTCGTCAACGCAGCGAGGGACTTGCTGTCGTCGAATACCGTGTAGTGCATGACTAAAAAGCGGACTCGCTCGTTCTGGCTCTGGGAGGGGTGCGTTGTATCGACGGCATAGCCGTCTTTGAGGGTGAGATGCTTAGGGCCGGTGGCACAGCCTGTCATCATCAGAATGGAGAGCATAAGGGCCAGTTTTTTCAAAGGAAGTACCTGAGCGACGGGTTCGAGGCTCAAAAACTTACTTCCTACTGAGATGGCCTAACTACCGCACAAGCACGCATCAATCCCAAACCAGAAAAACCCTACATAAGCCTGGGGAATGTTCGATGCGATGCCCTGCGGACTTCGAGCGTTCTAAAGTGTCATCGCGGCCAGCCAGCCAAACGCCAGCAGCGGAAGGTTGTAGTGCAGGAACGTCGGCACCACGGTGTCCCAGATATGATGGTGCTGGCCGTCGATATTCAGGCCGGAGGTAGGGCCGAGGGTGGAGTCCGATGCCGGTGAACCGGCGTCGCCCAAGGCGCCGGCGGTGCCGACGATGCACACAATCGCCAACGGGCTGAAACCCAGTTGCACACACAGCGGCACGAAAATCGCGGCCAGGATCGGCACCGTGGAAAACGACGAACCGATGCCCATGGTCACCAGCAGCCCCACCAGCAGCATCAACAGCGCGCCCACTCCACGGCTATGCCCGATGAACGCCGCCGAAGCTTGCACCAGCGAGCGCACATCGCCGGTGGCCTTGAGCACTTCGGCAAAGCCCGATGAGGCAATCATGATGAAGCCGATCATTGCCATCATTTTCATGCCTTCGGTGAACAGGTCATCGGTGTCGCGCCAACGCACGATGCCCGACACCGAGAAAATCAGGAACCCGGCCAGCGCACCGATGATCATCGAATCCAGCCACAGCTGAATGATGAACGCCGAGGCAATCGCCAGGCCGGCCACCAGCAGGGTCAACGGGTTGTACTGCACCGCCACCTGCTCGACCCGTTCGATTTTCTCCAGGTCGTACACGCGTTTCTTGCGATAGCTGATGAACACCGCCACCAGCAGGCCGACCACCATGCCCAGCGCGGGCAGGCTCATGGCGTGGGTCACGTTGACCTGGCTGATGTCCACGCCGCTTTTGGCCACGTTGGCCAGCAGGATCTGGTTGAGAAAGATATTGCCGAAACCTACCGGCAGGAACATGTAGGGCGTGATCAAACCGAACGTCATGACGCAGGCGATCAGGCGGCGATCCAGTTGCAGCTTGGTCAACACATAGAGCAGCGGCGGCACCAGCAACGGGATGAACGCGATGTGGATCGGCAGGATGTTCTGCGAAGCAATCGCCACCGTCCACAGCAGGCCGATCAACAGCCACTTGACGTGGTTGCCGCCGCTGGCTTCCTGGCGATCGACCAGCAATAGCGCTTTGTCCGCCAGGGCATGGGCCAGCCCGGATTTGGCAATCGCCACCGCGAAGGCACCAAGCAAGGCGTAGGACAAAGCCACCGTCGCACCGCCGCCCAGGCCACTGTTAAAAGCCTTGAGCGTGGCGTCGATGCCCAGGCCACCGGTCAAGCCACCCACCAGGGCGCCAACGATGATGGCGATGACCACATGCACACGGGACAAGCTGAGCACCAGCATGGTGCCGACCGCGGCGATAACAGCGTTAATCATGGTTACCTCAAGACAGAAACGTAAAAGACAGGCATACCCGCGCCTCAGCGACCGTTGAAGGGGCTGCCGGCGTACGGGCTCAAAGAGGTCTTATTAGAGGGCGCGCACTTTGCAGCAGCCGGAGGGCCATGTCAAAAAGCTGTCGACGAGCGCAGGTTTAAATTGACTGTTTGAATAAAGAAAACCCACGGGCAGCCGACAACGGTTCTCCACCTGTATTCACGTTAAGGATGTCTCGATGTCGCTCAGGCAGCTCTCCATTCAATGGAAAATCACCCTGCTCGCAGGCCTCTGCCTGCTGGGGATCGTGACCTTGCTGGTCGGTCTGTCGCTGTATCGCATGGCGCAGAGTTCCGAGCAGGTCAAGGCGTCCAGCATGCAGATGCTCGATGAGGCCGCCCAGGCACGCATCGAGGCTCAAGGTGAAGTGCAGGCGCTGGGCATTCGTCGGCAGTTCATGGATGCCTACCAATACGGGCATGGGTTTTCCCGCCAAGTGCTGTTTTTACGCGAGCAGGCGGAAAAACGTTTTCTGGACGCCTTCGACACCCGCGAAGACCTGACCCGTCAGGTCAGGGCCGCGCTCCAGGCCAACCCCGACCTGCTCGGTTTATCCCTGGTGTTCGAAGCCAATGCGCTGGACGGCAAGGATGAGTTGTTCGCCAATCAGGCGGAACTGGGCAGTAACGACAAGGGCCGCTTCGCCCTGTACTGGTCGCAGCCGACGCCCGGCAAAATTACCTCCATGGCCCTGCCCGAAAGCGACATGACCGACACTTCCGTCGGCCCCAGCGGCGAAAAAGCCAACGCCTGGTTCACATGCCCGCGCACCACCCTCAAGCCTTGCGTGATTGAACCCTACTTTTATGTGATCGACGGGCAGAACGTGCTGATGACCAGCATCGTCTTTCCGCTGATCGTCGACGGCAAAGTCATTGCCTCGTTGTCGGTGGACATCAATCTCAACAGCTTGCAGGCCGTGAGCCAACAGGCCAGCCAGAAGCTGTACGACGGCCAGACCCAAGTCAGCATTCTCAGCCCGACCGGCTTGCTCGCCGGCTACAGCCCGGACGCCAGCAAGCTCAGCCGACGCCTGGACCACGTCGACACGGCCAGCGGCGCACAGCTGATCAGCGCCCTGGCGAGCAGCACGCAGACCCGCAGCCTGCGTACCGAGCAACAACTTAAAGTGCTGTCGCCCTTCGCGCCGATCCCGGGCGGTAAGCCGTGGGGCGTGCTGCTGGACGTGCCGAAAAAAGTCCTGGTGGCGCCGGCCGAGGCGCTCAAAGCCCGGCTGGATGCCGACAATACCCGGGGCACCCTGCTGGAACTCGGCCTGGGCCTGCTGGCCGCCGTGGTCGGTCTGATCCTGGTATGGCTGATGGCGCGCAGCGTGACCCGGCCGATCCTCGGCGTGGCGCATATGCTCCAGGACATCGCCAGCGGCGAGGGCGACCTGACCCGCCGCCTGGCCTACGACAAACAGGACGAACTGGGCCAACTGGCCGGCTGGTTCAACCGTTTCCTCGACAAGTTGCAGCCGATCATCGCCGAGGTCAAACGCTCGGTGCAGGACGCCCGTGGCACGGCCGACCGATCCGCCGCGATCGCCAGCGAAACCAGCGCCGGCATGGAGCAGCAGTATCGTCAGGTTGACCAGGTGGCCACTGCCTCCCACGAAATGAGCGCCACCGCCCAGGACGTCGCCCGCAGCGCCGCCCAGGCAGCGCAAGCCGCCCGCGAAGCCGACCAATCCACCCGTGATGGCCTGACCGTGATCAATCAGACCACCAGCAACATCGGCCTGCTGGCCGCTGACATGAGCACTGCCATGGCGCAGGTTGAAGGCCTGGCCAGCAACAGCGAGAAAATCGGCTCGGTGCTGGAAGTGATTCGCGGCATCGCCGAGCAGACCAACCTGTTGGCGCTCAATGCCGCCATCGAGGCAGCGCGGGCCGGTGAGGCCGGCCGGGGTTTTGCCGTGGTGGCGGACGAAGTGCGCAACCTGGCACGGCGCACCCAGGAGTCGGTGGAAGAAACCCGCCTGGTGATCGAACAATTGCAAAGCGGCACCCAGGAAGTTGTCGGTGCCATGGGCAACAGCTATCGCCAGGCCCAGGGCAGCGTCGAGCAGGTCGGCGAGGCGGTGACCGCGCTGCGCCAGATCGGCAACGCCGTCACCGTGATCAGCGACATGAACCTGCAAATCGCCAGCGCCGCCGAAGAGCAAAGCGCGGTGGCCGAGGAGATCAACAGCAACGTGGCGACGATTCGTGATGTGACCGAGTCGCTGTCGGAACAGGCCAATGAATCGGCGCGAGTGAGCCGGGCGCTGAACAGCCTGGCGAATCAGCAGCAGGGGTTGATGGATCAGTTCCGGGTGTAATGGATCAGTTCCGGGTGTGATGGATCAGTTCCGGGTGTGATGGATCGGTTCCGGGCGTGATGGATCAGTTCCGGGCGTGATGGATCGGTTCCGGGTGTGATGGATCAGTTCCGGGCGTGATGGATCAGTTCCGGGTGTGATGGATCAGTTCCGGGCGTGATGGATCGGTTCCGGGCGTGATGGATCGGTTCCGGGCGTGATGGATCAGTTCCGGGCGTGATGGATCAGTTCCGGGTGTGACGGATCAGCTCCGGGTGTGATGGATCAGTTCCGGGTGTGATGGATGACGACAACCCGTCCAGATGAGGGACTATCTCTGTGAGAGCCGGGCTTGCTCCAATGCCGATCAGTTAAGCGCTGGAGCGGACAGCAAATAACCTGTGGCGAGGAGCTTGCTCCCGCTGGGTCGCGAAGCGGCCCCGGAAAATGGGACTGCTGCGCAGTCCAGCGGGAGCAAGCCCCCTCGCCACAGTAGAGCGCTGCTTCTTGACTGACGGGGGTTAGTTTGAGCGGTCAGGTATCAGATCTGCCGGTGCGGCAGCTCGATCAAGGCTTTGAGCCCACCCAGTTCACTTTCCTGCAACTGCAACACCCCGCCCCACACGTCGACGATATCGCGCACGATGCCCAGGCCCAGGCCGTGGCCGTCAATCTGTTCATCCAGGCGTGCGCCACGGCTGAACACCTGATCACGCTGGATCTCCGGGATTCCAGGGCCATCGTCTTCAACGGCCAGCAGGTAACCGTGCGGCGTTTCGCTCACGCTCAGTCGAACTTCGGCGTCCGCCCATTTGCAGGCGTTGTCCAGCAGGTTGCCGAGTAACTCCAGCAAATCTTCACGGTCCCAGGGCAGTTGCAGGCCGGGGGCGACGTGATAGCTGAGGTCCAGGTGTTCGCCGTGGATCATGTTCAGGGTGGCCAAGAGCCCCGGCAGTTCTTTTTCACAGTCGAACAACGCACCCGGCAGGGTTTCGCCAGCCAGCCGCGCGCGATTGAGTTCGCGATTGAGGCGCTGCTGCACCTGTTCAAGCTGATCGCGCAACAAGTTGCTCAACTGCGGATGATCCCTGAGCGCCTCGCTCGACGCGGCACTCAGCATCACCGCCAAGGGGGTTTTCAGCGCGTGCCCCAGGTTGCCCAGGGCATTGCGCGAGCGTTTGAGGCTGTCTTCGGTGTGCGCCAGCAAGTGGTTGATCTGCGCCACCAGCGGCTCCAGTTCCAGCGGCACCTGGGTGTCCAATTGCGAACGCTGGCCCTGTTGCAACTGCGCAATCTGGTTGCGCGCGGTTTCCAGCGGGCGCAAGGCGCGACGCACGGTGATCCGTTGCAATACCAACACCACCAGCAATGCCGCCAGCCCCAGTACCAGGCCGATCTGGCGCATCAGGCGAAAGCTTTCCCGTACTGGCGTGTAGTCCTGCGCCACGCTGATGGAGATCGGTTGGCCGAAGCGTTTGTAGTCCGAGCGCAAGACCAACAGTTTCTGGCCTTCAGGCCCCAGTTGCAGGTTGCCCTTGAGTCCGGCCTCGGGGAGCGTCGGCAATTCCTGGTCCCATAATGAGCGGGAGCGCCAGTGGGTGTCGGCAAAATCAATGCGGAAATAGTGCCCCGAAAATGGCCGCTGATAGGCGGGTGACAGGCGCTGCTCATCCAACTGCACGCCATTGGGCCCACGCACCAGCGCCACCAGCAGGTTTTCACTGTCGTTGCGCAGGCCGGCCTCCAGATAGCGCTGCAAACCCGCTTCGAACAGCCACAGGCTGGTTTGCGCCAGCACTACGCCGACGATCACCATTACGCTGATCAACCCCAGGCTCAAGCGCCGCTGGATCGACTTCATGCAGGGCCGGCGCCAAACCGGTAACCCTGGCCGCGCCGAGTTTCGATCACACTGCGCCCCAGTTTGCGGCGCAGGTGATTGACGTGGACTTCCAGCACATTGGAGTCGCGCTCGGTCTCGCCGTCATAGAGGTGCTCGGCCAGATGGCTTTTGGACAGGATCTGTTCGGGGTGCAGCATGAAATAACGCAACAGGCGGAACTCGGCGGCCGTGAGCTGGATTTCGTCACCGTCGCGCAGCACGCATTGGCGGCCTTCGTCCAAGTGCAGACCGGCGGCCTGCAGGGTCGGTTGGTTGGCGTGGCCGTGGGCTCGGCGTAACAGCGCCTGAATGCGCAGGTGCAGCTCTTCGGGATGGAACGGTTTGCTCAGGTAATCATCGGCACCAGCCTTGAGACCTTCGATGCGCTCCGCCCAGGAATCACGCGCCGTCAGCACCAGCACCGGCGTGGCCAGGGCCGCCGCGCGCCATTGCGCCAGCACTTCAAGCCCCGGCAAGCCCGGCAGGCCAAGGTCGAGAATAATCAGGTCATAGGGTTCGCTGCGGCCCTGGTACGCCGCATCGCGCCCATCGGCCAGCCAATCGACCGCATAGCCTTGGCGCTGCAGGCCGGCCAGCAACTCATCGGCCAGCGGGACGTTGTCTTCCACCAGAAGCAGGCGCATCAGTCTTCCTTATCTTTGATCAATGTACCGTTGGTGGCATCGAGCTTGATTTCGCGCACTACGCCTTCGGTAGTCACCAGCTCCACTTCATAGGCATATTGGCCGTGCTTGAGCTCCAGCTCCGCCTCCAGCAGCCGGGCTTCCGGGTAACGTGACATAGCCTTGTGCAACAGGAACTCCAGAGGCAGGATCACCCCCTGCTGACGCAGCGCCAGGGCTTCATCCTGATTGAGGTCGCGAGCGGCCAGGCTTGAGCAAAAAGCCAGGAGCGCCAGCAGCACCAGAGTCCCGGCGCGTCGATATACCGTCATTACGTGTCCTGATGATTCTTGAGAACATGCCCGGTGAGCGCGTCCAATTCAACGTCCCATTCAAGGCCATGGGCATCTTCCAGTTCGACCTGGTAGATGTACTTGCCGTACTCCTCGTCCAGATCGGTGCCCAGCAGCGTCGACCCCGGATGCAAGGCCAGGGCGGCGGCTTCAAGCTGATCGAAGGCGACAATAGTAACAGTGCCAGGCAATTTCAGTGGTTTGTCGGGGTCCATTGCCAAGGCCGGCGTGGCCGAGAACGCAATGATACCGACGGCGACCAGCGCTGTGAGGCGCTTCATGATAAGTCTCCGTTTCAGGATGTTTTTCCTACAACGGATCACGGTACGCGCGGCAACTTAACTGAACCTGAATTGCCACCATGGCAATTTGCTGGAGGCGCGCGCTTGCTCTTGCAGGCGCAGCGTTTATAAAGGTGCACGCGGTATCGTTGACGTGTTTCGCGAGCCCGCGCCTACAATCGCTTTGACAGAGACCGGTATGACTGCAATCCACATCAAGTTTCCCGCCCTGACGCTCAAGGCCGGCAAACGCGCCTTTGCACGCATTCGTGAGCAAGGCCTTGCCCCTTCTGACGTCGGCATCCTTCCGGGCGCGGCCGGCGGGCCCAAGGCCCTGGGCATACAAGGCCTGGACCTGGCGCTCTTCGGCGACTGGCTGGCGCGCAAGCCTCGGGAGCGGGCGCTGATCGGTGCGTCCATTGGTTCCTGGCGGTTTGCCAGCGCTTGCCTGCCCGACCCGGTGCAAGGCTTGCTCGACCTGGGCCGCCTGTATAACGAACAGCGTTTCGCCAAAGGCGTGACCATGGCCGAAGTCAGCCAGAGCTGCCGGCGCATGCTCGACGACCTGTTGGCCGGCCGCGATGCTCAAGTGCTGAACAACCCCGACTACCGCCTGAACATCATGGTGGTGAAAAGCCATGGCCTGCTTGCCGATGATCACCGGGGCCGGCTGGGTCTGGGGCTGTCATCGGTGATCGCCGATAACCTGCGCGGCCGCGCACGGCTGTCGAGGCATTTCGAACGGCTGATCATCCACGACCCGCGCCAGGCGCCCCCCGTGCGCCCGCTGAAGGATTTCCCGTCGCGCTTCCTTGAACTGGAGATGGGCAACCTGCGCCAGGCGCTGCTGGCGTCGGGCTCGATTCCCATGGTGATGCAGGGCGTACGCGACCTGCCCGGCGCAGGCGTCGGAACCTACCGGGACGGCGGGCTGTTGGACTACCACCTCGACCTGCCCTACCGCGGCGACGATATCGTGTTGTACCCGCACTTTACCGACCGGGTGATTCCCGGCTGGTTCGACAAAGGCCTGCCGTGGCGGCGCAGCAACCAACAGGGGTTGCAGGATGTTTTGCTGCTGGCGCCGTCAAAGGACTACCTGGCCCGCTTGCCTTACGGCAAATTGCCGGACCGTAGCGACTTCAAGCGTTTCATGGGCGATGACCCGAGTCGCCACAAATACTGGCAGACGGCAATGAGCGAGAGTCGGCGGTTGGGGGATGAGTTTCTGCAATTGGCGGACAACGGTGGGCTGGGCGAGCGTTTGCAAGCACTTTGACCCAGTGGTATGCGCGGCGACGGGTCAAGCTGTTAAACTCGCCGCCTGCCAGATACCTGACCGAGCTGAAAATACTGTGGAAATCTTCAAGGAATTTACATTCGAATCCGCCCATCGCCTGCCCCATGTCCCGGACGGCCATAAATGCGGGCGCCTGCACGGGCATTCGTTCAAGGTGGCGATCCACTTGAGCGGCGACCTGGACCCCCATACCGGCTGGATTCGCGACTTCTCGGAAATCAAGGCGATTTTCAAACCGCTCTACGAGCGTCTCGACCACAACTACCTCAACGATATTCCAGGCCTGGAAAACCCCACCAGCGAAGTGCTGGCCAAGTGGATCTGGACTGAATTGAAACCCCTGCTGCCCGAACTCAGCGCGATTCGTATCCATGAGACGTGCACCAGCGGCTGTATCTATCGCGGCGAGTAAGCGATGCAGTCAGTTACGAAGGAGCACTTTACTGTGGCGAGGGAGCTTGCTCCCGCTGGACTGCGCAGCAGTCCCCTTCTTAGAGAACCCCTCTTAAAGAACAGGGCCGCTTCGCCCCTCAGCGGGAGCAAGCTCCCTCGCCACTGATTTTTGGCCACTCGCAACCATCCCCGCCGACCACTTCCCCTGTGTTTGACGCGCCACTGCCGTCCACCCATGAGCCCGCTCCCTGGCAATGGTAACCTGATGGCCTGATTGAATTTAGCCAAGAGGAACTTGCCCATGCACATCATCAATGCCCGCCTGCGCGACCGTGAAGGCCTGCATGATCTGCACCTGGAACATGGCCGGATCGCCAGCATCACTGCGCAAACAGGCGTACCGACGCTGATGCCTGGCGACCTGGATGCCGCCGGCAACCTGGTGATCCCGCCCTTCGTCGAACCGCACATCCACCTCGATGCCACCCTCACCGCCGGCGAACCACGCTGGAACATGAGCGGCACCCTGTTCGAAGGCATCGAATGCTGGGGGGAGCGCAAAGCCACCATTACTCAGGAAGACACCAGGACCCGCGCCAGGAAAACCATCCAAGCCCTCGCCGCCCATGGTATCCAGCATGTGCGAACCCACGTCGACGTGACCGACCCTGATCTCACCGCGCTCAAAGCCATGCTGCAAGTGCGTGAAGAAAGCTCGCATTTGATCGACCTGCAAATCGTTGCCTTTCCCCAGGAAGGCATCGAGTCGTTCCGCAATGGCCGTGAGCTGATGGAAGAAGCCATTCGCCTGGGCGCCGACGTTGTCGGGGGCATCCCCCATTTCGAGTACACCCGCGATCAAGGGGTGAGTTCGGTGAAGTTCCTCATGGACCTGGCCGAACGCACCGGCTGCCTGGTGGACGTTCACTGCGACGAAACCGACGACCCGCACTCACGTTTCCTCGAGGTGCTGGCCGAGGAAGCGCGCAGCCGCGACATGGGCGCCCGCGTCACCGCCAGTCACACCACCGCCATGGGTTCCTACGACAACGCCTACTGCGCCAAACTCTTTCGCCTGTTGGGTCACTCCGGTATCAGCTTCGTCTCCTGCCCTACCGAAAGCATCCACTTGCAGGGCCGCTTTGACAGTTTCCCGAAACGCCGGGGAGTCACCCGCGTCAACGAACTGCTCGAAGCGGGCATGAACGTTTGCTTCGGTCAGGATTCCATCGTCGACCCCTGGTACCCCTTGGGCAACGGCAACATCCTGCGTGTATTGGAGGCGGGTTTGCACATCTGCCATATGCTCGGCTACCGCAACCTGCAGAACGCCCTGAACCTGGTCACCGACAACAGCGCCCAGGCCATGGCGCTCGGCGACCGGTACGGCCTGGTACCCGGCCGACCGGCCAACCTGTTGGTGCTCTCGGCAGACAGTGACTATGAGGTGATTCGCAGCCAGGGCCTGCCGTTGTATTCGATCCGCAACGGCAAGGTGCTGATGAAGCGTCAGCCCGCGCAGGTGGAGTTTGTCTGACCCGCCAATCCCAAGGGAACCCGGCTCGCTCGACGCGGCCTGATGTGCAAGGATGTCGCGCCGGACATCGTTCGTTGAACGCAGCACCAAGGATCATTCATGACTGCCATCCCCACTAGCGCACCCGTGGTTCCGGGGCGGCTGGAACAAATGTCTACCCGTATCGCTTTTTTCATCGCAGGCTTCGGCATCGCGGCGTGGGCACCGCTGGTGCCGTACGCCAAGGCCCGGGCGCACCTCAACGAGGGCACCCTTGGCCTGTTGTTATTGTGCCTGGGGGTGGGCTCGATCCTCGCCATGCCCGTGGCAGGCGTGCTGGCGTCGCGCTTCGGCTGCCGGCGCGTGTTGACCGCCGGCACGATCATGATCTGCCTGGCGCTGCCGATGCTCGCCACCGTGAGTTCGATTCCGCTGCTGATGGCCGGGCTGTTTCTGTTCGGCGCAGGGCTGGGTACTGTGGATTCGACCGTCAACCTGCAAGCGGTGATCGTGGAACGCGCCAGCGGGAAAACCATGATGTCGGGCTTCCACGGTCTGTTCAGCCTGGGCGGCATCGTCGGTGCGGCGGGGGTTTCCGGCTTGCTGGGGCTGGGCATGTCGCCGCTGCAGGCGACCCTGGTAGTGATCGTCATCATGGCACTGGCGCTGCTCAAGGCCGGGCCGCATTTGCTTCCCTATGGCAGTGAAAGCTCAGGGCCGGCGTTTGCCATTCCTCGTGGCGTGGTGCTGTTTATCGGCTGCCTGTGTTTCATCGTGTTCCTGGCCGAAGGCGCGGTACTGGATTGGAGCGCGGTGTTCCTCAGCGCCGAGCGCGGCCTGGACGAAGCCTATGCAGGCCTGGGTTACGCGGCATTCGCCCTGACCATGACCGCCGGGCGCCTGACCGGTGACGCGATTGTGCGGCGCTTGGGCGCTACCCGAGTGATCGTGGCCGGTGGCACGTTGGCGGCGGCGGGTGTGCTCCTGGCCACGCTGTCCCCTGCCTGGGAAATGGCGCTGCTCGGGTATGCGCTGGTGGGCGCCGGCTGCTCCAATATCGTGCCAGTGCTCTATACCGCTGTCGGCAAGCAAAACGTGATGCCGGAACACATTGCCGTGCCCGCGATCACCACGCTCGGCTATGCAGGCATATTGGCCGGGCCGGCCATGATCGGGTTCATTGCCCATGGCAGCAGCATGGCAACCGCGTTCCTGCTGATCGCAGGGTTGCTGGCAGCGGTGGCGATCAGCGGGAAGATATTGCGCGTATAAACGCTCGCCTGTATGAGCGGCCTGATGATTCAATCCGCTCATACGCCTGCGACGTCCTCAGTTACCCTTTTCTTTCTTATCGTTTTCCAGCCATCGATCGATGCTGTAGTTCTTCAGCCAGCCATCAATGTTGTGGCTGCCGAAAATGTTGGTGCCGTTAGCCTTATTGCTGTCCAGCGACTCGAGCAACCCTGGCCGCTCGACAATATTCTTGGCAACGTACACCTGCTGCTCGCTGTATTTTTTCTTGGGAAAGCCAGTCGCCGGGTCCCGTACGACATTACCGTTTTTGTCGGTTTCATCGGGGTCTTTGCTGATTTCGATAAGCGTGTCTGTCTTGACGTACCGGTGCTTCTCGAAAAAGAAGCTGTAGTCTTCGGACGCATCGCGCAATTGGTCAAACATGCCCCTGAACGCTTGAACGACCTGTGCGTTGGTTTTCGAATGGAATGGGTCCGCACTTTGCGTATTGGGGTTGGTGTTACCCACGACCAGGTCGGATGCCTTGGCCAAGCTTTCAGGCGTGATTTTGCCGCCATCCACCAGAATCGCTTCGTTGAGCCTGGGGCGGTTGAGTATCTCCCTGGCCAACATGATGGTGCGTTCGGAGACGCTGCTGGTGTGCACGTCTTCACCGGCAATTTTTTGCAGCCCGCTCTGCGTCAGATGGCCGTCTTTCTTGAACTTGTCCAGCATGGAAAAGTTGCTGTTCAGATCTGTCGCCAGCAAGTGGTCATCCGAACTGACGTAGGGATTTCCCACATTCGTCATTCCGCCATACAACCCTTGAGCATCAAAATGCCGGTTGGCGCCGTTTACCATCAAGCTGTTGGAAACAAGACTCGAGGTCGTTGCGAGCGGCTGCTGGGTACCCAGCGCCTTGTCGACTACGCTGAGCCGCGCGTAACCACCACCGGTTGGAGCAGGCGCCTGATTCGCACCGGCAGGCCAATTGTGCATGGGAGGTAATCCAGCGCCCCAATTAATTCCGTTAGTCATGTTCATTCCCACCTTATTTAGAGTGCATTACTTGAACCTCGAGTGACCCATCTTCAAAAGCGCTTTGACTGTCAGCGCGAGACAAGTATCGAATATGTGGCTACCCAAAAAATAATGGTTCCAACAAGCCCTTCAGCCTGCTCCGGTAAACCTTGAGCGTTTGTAACCAGCCAGGCGGCGGCCCCGGAAAGGTGGGATGAACGTCAGTAACGGCGTGACCATTTACTCCACAGCGTTTCGAGCAACGACAGTGCAGACCGAGGCGCCGGCCCGTCCTCTGCGGTACGCGAGCCCCTGTCGAAATCCTCGGTGGTGGGCGCTTTGAAACTGAATTTGGGCGAAGAGGTGAGGTTGAGCACTTTTGCTTGAGATCTGCTTGGGCCTTGTTCCGTTGTTGCCAGTGCAGACAGGCTTGCAACAGCGTACTGGGAGTGAGACTGGCGAGGTTCAAATGATGTCGAATTCATAGGCCATTACCTGTTCCAGTAGACGAAGGCATCCATGGGGCCGACCGATGGATGCTTTCTTCGTGGTAAATACTTGCAAATGGTTCCAGCTTCGCCAGGGCGGCGATTGCCTGGCCGGGTACTTACCCGCCGATGCAACGCGTTGGGCCAGGGCTTAGCGCAGCAGCCGATACAGGTCGTCCCGGGTGATCTTGCCATCGCGAAGAAACCCGAAGACATTATCCATTGAGCCCTTCAGTTCCGAACGCGCCATGATCTCTCTCGACAGCTGGATGATGCTGTCGGTTGGGCCATGGCCAGTCAGCGAGCGCGACGCGAACCTGGCGAACGTGTTGACGTCGATGGCGTTTCTATCGGCGCTCCACCACGGCCCTTTCAGCGCGTTGAAGTTATTCAAGACATTCTGAGCAAGTTGCCTGTCATCCTGAAGCTTGAGCGGGTTCGACGAAACGATGAATTTACTGATGTCTTCTTTAGACAGGGATTTATCCAAAGCACCCGTTCCGTTATTTCGGTCAAGGGCATCCATCAGACCCGGGCGCTTGAGCAACTCCCTGGCCAGCCTGATATTCGCGTCCCTCTCCGGGTGGCCGGTCAGGGGGCGACTTGCCATCTTATTGATGTGATCCGGCGTGACTGTCGTCGCGTACCAGGGCTTGAACGCGTTGTATTTGTTCAGCAGCTCCTGAGCCAACACCTCGTTGCTTTGCTTGCCATAATACGGGTCCGGCAGCGTGGGATTGGGGCGTGGGGGTGGGCCCGGCAGCGTGGGATTGGGACGTGGGGGTGGGCACGGACAGCAGGCTGATTTCGAACGCTGCGCCGAGCTATCGAAAACCGGACCGGACTGATTTGCCGACTGCTCG
Source organism: Pseudomonas sp. (assembly GCF_030147005.1). Taxonomy (GTDB): domain Bacteria; phylum Pseudomonadota; class Gammaproteobacteria; order Pseudomonadales; family Pseudomonadaceae; genus Aquipseudomonas. The sequence goes on along the minus strand of NZ_JASLAW010000187.1, from coordinate 27,749 downwards.
AAACTCGGGCCCGCCGCGCCCGCAGCCTTGGCCAAAGGGCTGGGTTGTGCGCCAGCGAGGGGCTGCGGAAGGCTGTCCGTGGGTGAGGCGTACGCTTGATTGGATGCGGATACCGACATGTGGTGCTCCAGTTCTGATTTAGGGCGGTGCCTTGCTGCTGCAGACGTGCCAACGCTAGGTAAACCGTGGCTCAGCTCTGCACCAGCAGGCCTTTGCTGTGTGGCAGAGCGATGGGAATAGATTCCTCAACGTGTTGAAAACCCCCCAATACCGGTAGGAAGGAGGTCTTGAGGGATGAAGATCGAAGCGCGAACCTTTCCCTGCCCACGGCACAACGCACGCGGGGCAATTGCTGCCGGTCGCTCAAACAGGCGATGAACTTGTGCGCCGCCCTGTCAGTCAGCTAATTGAATTCGCACAGTAAAGGTGGGCAACCCATGCAGCTCTCGTTGGAACAACAAGTGGCCCTGGTCACCGGTGCCAGCTCTGGCATTGGCGCGGGAGCCGCCAAGGCTTTGGCCGACGCCGGGGCGGCCGTCGTACTTAACTACAACTCCCAGGCGGCACCCGCCGAAGCCCTCGCCGCACAAATCAACGCAGGCGGCGGTCGGGCGATTGCCCTCGCTGGCGATGTGTCGAAAGAAGCCGACGTTGAACGCCTGTTTGCCCAGACCCTCGATGCCTTCGGTCACCTGGATATTCTCGTCGCCAACTCCGGCCTGCAAAGAGACGCCAACCTGGTCGACATGAGCCTGGACGACTGGAACACCGTGATCGGCGTCAACCTCACCGGCCAATTTCTCTGCGCACGCGCCGCCGTGCGGATTTTCAACCGCCAGGGTGTGCGTGAGGGCGTGTCCCGCGCCGCCGGCAAGATCATCCACATGAGCTCGGTGCACCAGTTGATTCCCTGGGCCGGGCATGTGAATTACGCGGCGTCCAAGGGCGGTGTGGAAATGCTGATGCGCACCCTCGCCCAGGAAGTCAGCGAGCAGCGCATTCGCATCAACGGGATTGCGCCGGGGGCGATTCGCACGGCGATCAACCGTGCGGCCACCGAAGGCGCAGCAGAAAAAGAGCTGCTCAAGTTGATTCCCTATGGCCGGGTCGGCGACGTGGAAGACGTGGCCAATGCGGTGGTATGGCTGGCCAGCGACGCGTCCGATTATGTAGTCGGCAGCACGCTGTTCATTGACGGCGGCATGAGCCTTTATCCGGAGTTTCGTGGCAATGGTTGATTTGAAGAACGAGCCACAAAGCGCCATTGATGCTCACGGCATCATCGGCGACATGCGCAGCGCGGCGCTGGTGAACGATCAAGGCAGCATCGACTTTTTCTGCTGGCCGGAATTCGACAGCCCGTCGATTTTCTGTGCGTTGCTCGACACGCCCGAGGCCGGCACCTTCCAGCTCACCCCCGACCTGCCCGATGCGCGTCGCGAGCAGATCTACCTGCCCGACACCAACGTGCTGCAAACACGTTGGCTGAGCGATGCGGCGGTGGTGGAAATCACCGATTTGCTGGCCGTCAGCGAAGATGTCGACGACCTGCCTTTATTGATCCGCCGCGTGCGGGTTGTAAGCGGCAAGGCGACATTCCATCTGCGCTGCGCGGTGCGTCATGACTACGCCCGCGCCAAAACCCACGCTGAAGCCTGCGACACCGGTGTGTTGTTCAGCGCGGACGGCCAGCCTGGGCTGCGCCTGGTCGGCAGCCACCCGCTGACGCTGGATGAGAATGCCGCAACGGCCAGTTTCACCCTGGCCCAAAACGAAGGCGCCGAATTCATTCTCGGCGGCCAGGACGACCCACGCGTGACGAATGCCTGCAGCGACCTCTACCTGGAACGCACCTCGAAGTTCTGGCGCAATTGGATCGGCCAATCGAACTACCGCGGGCGCTGGCGCGAAGTGGTCAACCGCTCGGCCCTTGCGCTGAAGCTGCTGACCTCACGCAAACACGGCGCAATCATCGCCGCCGCCACCTTCGGCCTGCCGGAAAGCCCTGGCGGCGAACGCAACTGGGACTACCGCTACACCTGGATCCGCGACGCCTCTTTTACCGTCTACGCGTTCATGCGCCTGGGTTTCGTCGAGGAAGCCAACGCCTACATGCGCTGGCTCAAAGGCCGGGTCAGCGACTGTTGCGGCCAGCCGACCAAGATCAACATCCTGTACGGCATCGATGGCCGCCAGGAACTGCCGGAAACCACCCTGGATCACCTCAGCGGCCACGGCGGCGCCCAGCCGGTGCGCGTCGGCAATGAAGCGTTCGACCAGGTTCAGCTGGATATCTACGGCGAATTGATGGACGCGGTTTACCTGGTCAATAAATACGGCGAAGCCATCTCCCATGAGGGCTGGAAACACACCGTGGAAGTGGTCGACCAAGTCTGCGAAATCTGGAACCACAAAGACGTCGGTATCTGGGAAATGCGCGGCGAGCAGCATCACTTCCTGCACTCGCGCCTGATGTGCTGGGTAGCCCTGGACCGCGCCATCCGCCTGGCCTCCAAGCGCTCGTTGCCGGCGCCGTTTGCGCGTTGGGACCAGACCCGCCAGGCAATCTATGCGGACATCTGGAGCAACTTCTGGAACGAAGAACGTGGGCATTTTGTGCAGCACATCGGCAGCACGGCGCTGGACGGCTCGATGCTGTTGATGCCGCTGGTGCGCTTCGTTGCCGCGACCGATCCACGCTGGCTGTCGACACTGGAGGCGATCAAGAAAAGCCTGGTACGCGACGGCCTGGTCTACCGTTACCGCAACGACGACAGCCAGATCGATGGGCTGCAAGGCACCGAAGGCGCGTTTACCGCCTGTTCGTTCTGGTACGTCGAATGCCTGGCCCGCGCCGGCCAAGTGGAGAAGGCCCACCTGGAATTCGAACAACTGCTGCGCTACGCCAACCCGCTGGGGCTGTACGCCGAAGAATTCGACAGCCAGGCCCGGCACCTGGGCAACACGCCCCAGGCGTTGAGCCATTTGGCGTTGATCAGTGCGGCGACATTCCTGGACCGTAAGCTCAGCGGGGAGAAAACGGTGTGGCAACCATGATTTCAGCAATGCTCAGGAGTCGACCATGACCCCCCTCGCCCCGCTGCTCTACGTGCGCACTTCCATGCTCGATATCGCCTATGAAACCCACGGCCCGGTCGAGGGTGAGCCGGTGATCCTGCTGCACGGTTTCCCCTACGACCCACGCGCCTACGACGACATCGCTCCGGGCCTGGCCGAACAGGGTTATCGCGTGCTGGTGCCCTACCTGCGCGGTTACGGCCCGACGCGCTTTATCAACGAGCAGGTCATGCGCTCCGGTCAGCAGGCGGCGCTGGGCAAGGACTTGCTGGACTTCATGGATGCGCTGTCCATTCCCTGCGCCACCCTGGCCGGCTACGACTGGGGTGGGCGCGCCGCGTGTATCGTCGCGGCGCTGTGGCCGGAACGGGTGCGCGGGTTGGTGACCGCAGACGGCTACAACATCCAGGACATCGCCCAGTCACTAAAACCGCGGGCGCCCGCGACAGAACATCGCTTGTGGTACCAGTATTACTTTCACACCCAGCGCGGCGTGGATGGCCTGACCGCCAACCGGCGGGAACTGTGCGCGCTGTTGTGGTCGTTGTGGTCACCGTCCTGGGCGCAGGGGCCGAGCCTGTATGGGCAAACCGCGCCGTCGTTCGATAACCCGGATTTCGTCGAGGTGGTGATCCACTCCTACCGCCATCGGTTCATGTATGCACCGGGGGACCCCGCGCTGGAGTTCATCGAGCAGGCATTGGCCCTGCAACCGCCGATTTCGGTGCCGAGCATTTCGCTGTGCGGTGCCGATGACGGCGTGGGGCCGCCTTCAGAAGAAGATGACGATGTCGCGCATTTCAGCGGGTTTTATCGACGGCAAATGTTGCCCGGCGTAGGCCACAATATTCCTCAGGAAGCGCCGCAGGTTACCCTGGCCGCTTTGCAGGAATTGCTACACCGGTGAAAACCGTTCGCGATAGGCCTGGGGCGTCACCGACAGCGCCCGCAGGAAACTGCGCCGCAAAGTCTCTTCACAGCCAAACCCGCAGTGCACGGCGATGCGTTTGATCGAGGTGGTGCTGTCCGCCAATTGCCGACGTGCGCTTTCCACACGTATCAACTCCACGGCCCGCGCCGGCGTCTGGCCGGTTTCGGCGCGGTAGTGGCGCACAAAGCTGCGCTCGCTCATGCCGGCCTGGGCGGCCAGGGTGGAAATACTCAGGTCCAACGTCAGGTGCTCGGCGATCCAGGCGTGTAACTCGGCAAAGCGGCTGTCGCTCTTTTGCAGGGACAAGGTCACGCTGAATTGCGACTGCCCGCCAGGACGTTTGAGAAACACCACCAAGTGCCGCGCCACTTCCAGGGCGACGGCGCGCCCGAGGTCCTCCTCCACTAAGGCCAGGCACAGGTCGATACCGGCGGTTACACCGGCCGAGGTCCACAGCGCGCCTTGCTGGATAAAAATCGGGTTGGGCTCCACCGTCAGCGCGGGAAACTTGCGCGCCAGTTCTTCGCAGCGGGTCCAGTGCGTGGCCACGCGGCAACCGTCGAGCAGGCCACTGGCAGCCAGCAGAAAAGCACCGGTGCAGACCGACGCCATGCGCCTTGTGTGACGCGATTTTTCCCGCACCCAATGCACCAGCGCCGGGTCTTCGGCGGCACCGTATACGCCCCAACCGCCGGCGATCACCACGGTGTCGCAGGGCTGATCGACGGCGGGCAGCGGGTCGGCCACCAGCGCCAGGCCTGCAGAGGTCATCACCGGTTTCACCTGGTCCGCGATCACATTCACCGCATAGGGCAAAGGCAAACCACGCTGGCGGGCCAGGTCGTTGGCTGAAGCAAATACCTGCAGAGGCCCGGTGACATCGAGCACCTGGGCATTATCGAACGCGAGGACATGAATGATTCTGGGCATGATTGGCGTGATCTGTGGGCTCAATGGCGTATTCGCCAAAGCCTAGGCCTCTACAGTGAAGCCGTCTACCCCTTCACTGGAGCTTCACTCATGACCTTGCATATCGGTTTCCTGCTTTTTCCCGGCATCCAGCAACTGGACCTGACCGGCCCTTATGACGTGCTCGGTTCGCTGCCGGATGTGAAGCTGCACCTGGTGTGGCAAGACTTGGCGCCCGTCACTTCCAGCACCGGCCTGGTGTTCACGCCGACCATCACCTATGCCGACTGCCCGAACCTGGACGTGCTCTGCGTGCCTGGCGGTGCCGGTGTCGGCGCGTTGATGGAAGACCCCACCACGTTGGACTTCCTCAAGGCCCAGGCGCAAACCGTGCGCTACATGACCTCGGTGTGCACCGGCGCGCTGGTCCTGGGCGCGGCGGGTTTGCTGCGCGGTCGCAAGGCCACCACGCACTGGGCCTACCACGACCTGCTCGCGCCATTAGGCGCCATCCCGGTGCACGCCCGCGTAGTACGTGACGGCAACCTGTTTACCGGCGGCGGGATTACGGCGGGGATCGACTTTGCGCTGACCCTGGCGGCGGAGTTGTACAGCGAAGCGGCGGCGCAATTGGTGCAGCTGCAAATCGAATATGCACCGGCCCCGCCATTTGATGCGGGCCGCCCGGAGACCGCGCCGGAGCATGTGCTGGTGGAAGCCAACAAGCGCACGGCGCACTCGCGCAAAGTGCGTGGGGAGATCGTGGCGCGGGCGGCGGCTCGCCTGGGTTGAGTGCCGGCTTTTCTGGGGGCGCTGGCTTGCCTGGGATTTTGCTGTCATTGCCCATTCCTACATCCTACGACTAGAATGCGAAACATTATCAATTAAGACTGCTGCGCCAGGATGCCCATGTCGAGCGATCACCCACTGGACCATGCCGCCATCGGCCAGCTGTACCACACCCATCATGCCTGGCTGCGCGGCTGGTTGAGCCGGCGCACCGGTTGCCGCGAGCACGCCGCCGACCTGGCGCAGGAAACCTTCGTGCGCCTGCTCAACGCGCGCAAGCAGCAGACATTGCAACAACCCCGCGCTTACCTGAGCAGCATTGCCCGCAGCCTAATGATCGACCAATACCGGCGCCGTGAACTGGAGCGCGCCTATCTGGAAAGCCTTGCGTGTTTCCCGCAGGCCGAGGTGCCCTCCGAGGAAACCCGCTTGCTGATCCTCGACAGCCTGGAGCGCATCGACCGTTTGCTCGATCAACTCAAACCGCGAGTGCGTGAGGCGTTCCTGTTGGCTCAACTGGACGGCCTGACCTGCCCGCAAATCGCCCTGCGGCTGGGGGTTTCCAAGGCCACGGTGGAGCGCGACCTGTCCAAGGCGCTGCATGCCTGTTATCGGTTGCGTTATGCCCAATCCTGACCCGCGCCTGGTGGACCAGGCGATCCAATGGATGATCAAACTGCGCTTCAACAGCGCTGACGACGCCAGCACCGCGGCCTTCGAGCAGTGGCTGCACACCAGCACCGCGCATCAACTGGCGTGGCAACAAGTGGCGACGATGAATGACGACTTCAGCCAATTGCCCGCCCGCATCAGTCGCCAGGCACTGGACGGCGCGCGTCAACGCATCAGCCGACGTGAAGGCTTGAAGCTGCTCGGGCTGCTTGCCGGCGCCGCCGGTTTGACCTGGCTGGGCCGCGACTACACGCCCCTGCCCGCGCTGATGGCCGACTACCGCACCGCCACCGGCGAGCGGCGCTGGGTGGCATTGGACGCGGGCAGCAAGGTCCAACTCAACAGCGCCAGCGCGATCGACGTCGCGCTGAACAGCGAACGGCGGCTGGTGAGCCTGCGCCAGGGTGAGGTGATGGCCAGTACCGGCGCCGATACTCGCCCGTTCTGGGTGCACACCCGCGACGGTTACCTGAGCGCCCTCGGCGCGCGCTTTGTGGTGCGCGAAGAATCCCAAGGCACGCTGCTGGCGGTGCAGCAAGGTGTGGTGGCGGTGTTTGCCGACAGCCATGCCGCTCATGCGCGCCAAGTGATCAAGCCCGGCGAGCCGGTGGTGTTCGACCGCAACGGCGTACGCCCTGCCCCGGCCAACGGCCTCGACCCCTGGGCCTGGAGCGAGGGTGTGATCAGCGCCCACAACATGCGCCTGGATGACTTCCTGGCCGAACTGGGCCGTTACCGAAACGGCTTGGTGCGTTGCAGCGAAGCCGTGGCCGCGCTGCGGGTATCGGGCACCTATCAACTGGACGACACCGATCAAGTACTCACATTGCTGGCCCAGTCGTTGCCGGTCAACCTGACCTACCGCAGCCGCTATTGGGTGACGTTGTCGTCGCGGGCTTAACCGTAAAAATAAATGAGGTGAATTCTCATTGCCGCTCGACCTGTAAGGAAAGGCCGATCAACAGGCCGGATTTTATCCACTTCTTCAGGAGCATCCGCGGTCATGCAAGCGTTCCCCTCCACACGTTTATCCCTCAAGCACGCGGTACAGGCCGCCCTGTTCGGTGTCTGCCTGGGCGGTGCCAGCCTGCCCCTGGCGGCGATGGCCGACAGCGCTGCCGATACCCAGGCCCGTGACTGGCGGATCGCCCCCGGCCCGCTCGCCTCGGCCCTTGACCAATTCGCGCGCCAGGCCGGCATCAGCCTGTCTTACGACGCTACCAGCGTGGCCGGCAAGAACAGCAGCGGGCTCAACGGCAGCTTTGACCGTGAACACGCCTTGGGCCAATTGCTGCGGGGCCAGGGCCTGCAAGCCCAACGTCAGGGCAGCAGCACCTGGCTGCTGCTACCGCAAACGGCCGAGGCCGGCGCGCTGAACCTGGGCGCCACGCTGGTCACCGGTGAACGCCTGGGAGCAATCACCGACGGCACCGGTTCCTACACCACCGGTGCGGTCACCATTGGCAAAGGCGAACACAGCCTGCGCGAAACACCGCAGTCGGTGAGCGTGATGACTCGCCAATTGATGGACGACCAGAACGTCACCACCATCGACGACGTAATGGAGCGCACGCCGGGGATCACCACCTATGAATCGCCCATGGGTGGCAAGTATTTCTATTCCCGCGGATTCAAGATGCTCGGCCAGTACCAATACGACGGCGTGCCGCTGGACATGGGTAAAGACTACGTGCAGGCCGACAGCTTCAGCGCCAACATGGCGATTTATGACCGCGTGGAAGTGCTCAAAGGCGCGGCCGGCATGCTCAAGGGCGCCGGCACCGCCAGCGGTGCGGTGAATTTCGTGCGCAAGCGGCCGCAGGCCAGGCCGACGTCCAGCCTGTCGCTGTCCGCCGGCACGTGGGACAACTACCGCGCCGATGTCGACACCGGCGGCCCGCTCAATGACAGCGGCACGGTGCGTGGCCGCGTGGCATTCAGCCAACAGGATCGCGGCGCCTATATGGATATTTCCAAGCGCAAGGACCGGGCGTTTTACGGCGCGCTGGACGTCGACCTCGATACCGACACCACCCTGGGCCTGGGCGCCAGCTATGAAGACGTTGACGCCAGCCCGTGCTGGGGCGGCTTGCCGCGCTACAGCGACGGGAAAAGCGCCAAGCTCAGCCGCTCCACGTGCCTGGGCCAATCCTGGAACGACTGGCAAAGCCGGCGCGCCACGTTCTTCGCCGACCTCACTCATCACTTCAACGATGACTGGAAAGTTAAAGTCGCCGCCGTGCACAGCCGTAATCTGCAAGACACCAAGTACGCCGCCAGCGAGGGCACCATCGCTTACGGCGACCCGCTGCCCACCGCCAATTCCTATGCGGCCCTGATGGATTACGACCATAAAGACTTCGGCCTCGACGCCTACGTGGACGGAAAATTCGAAGCCTTCGGCCTGGAACATGAGTTGATCCTCGGAGCCAACGGCAGCCGGGGTACCCAGGACGACATCTATGCCATCCAGAACCTGCCCGGACGCCAGAGCATCTACCAGCCCGACCACCACTTTCCGGAGCCGGCCAATGGCACCTTCTGGCCGAACATGTACCGCGGCGGCACGGTCAAGGAAACCGCCACGCAATACGGCACCTACGCCACCCTGCGCCTGCGCCTGGCCGAGCCGTTGATGTTTATCGTGGGCAGCCGCGTGAGCTGGTACGACAATCGCCGCCAGTCCAATACCCTGGGCTGGGGCGAATGGAGCGTGCAGGACGCGCATACCCGGGAGACCGGCGAAGTCACCCCTTTCGCCGCGCTGATCTACGACCTCGACGAGCACCTGTCGGTATACGCCAGCTACGCCGATATCTTCCAGCCGCAGAGTTCCTATGCAACGGCCGATGGCGCGGCGCTCAAACCGAAAATCGGGAACAACTACGAGCTGGGCATCAAGGGCGAATGGTTCGACGGGCGCCTCAACAGCTCCCTGGCGCTGTTTCGTGCGGTCGAGAAAAACGGCGCCGAGACCGACTTCCTGAGTTCTTGCCCGACCTCCGCCGATGGTTATTGCTATACCGACACCGGCAAAGTGCGCGCCCAGGGCGTCGAAGCCGAAGTCAGCGGCCAAGTGCTCGAGCGCCTGCAGGTTTCCGGCGGCTACACCTACACCCAGACCAAATCGCTGAAGAACATCGACAGCAGCCTTGAAGGTGGCGCCTCCAATACCTATGTGCCCCGGCACATGCTGCGCCTGTGGGGCGATTACCAGCTTGAGGGTGCACTGGCCAAGTGGAGCGTGGGGGCCGGCGTCAATGCACAGAGCAGCAATTATCGGGTGCAGGGCATCAAGCTCGAGCAGGCCGGTTACACCGTGTGGGATGCACGCTTGGCGTACCGTGTGGATGACACTTGGACCATCGCGCTGAACGGCAAAAACCTCTTCGATAAAAATTACTATCAAACCGTGGGCACAGCGTCCTGGGGTAATTTTTATGGCGAACCGCGCAATTTCACCGTCAGTGTGAAAGGCGCGTTCTAATCCTCCCTCCCAAGGGCGATTGCTTTACGCAATTCGCCCCTGCGTGTCCCCTTTTTCTGCCACACGAAAAAACCTTTTCGCAGCCGGCAGGAAAATTCTCACATTTGTTTCTACACTCAAAATCACCTCCCCAAAGCCAAGTGCCAGCACCAGGAACGTCAAGCATATGACATGCAAAAACCTGATCTACTCGACAACAATGCCGAACCCACCGGCCCGTCAATGTATTGACTGATCCGCACAAGGAGTCTCTTTTAGCCATTTTTCCCGCAAAACTTCCTTCATTTGGATGGATTCACTTGGATGATGGTTGCGTTTTAACCAGATTTAGTTCGCCGCCTGCTCAGTTGAACAGTCGCAAAGCGGACTTGGTATGCAATGAGGGACGTTTGTATGCGAGAGAAGTCATCAGTTGTCAGTTTGTTTTTGACTCGTGCAGGTTTCGTTGAATTTTTTGTTATTTTTGTCAAGTTGATCCATGGCCTGACCGCCATTCTGCCACCGCTGGTGCTGGCGTTTTTGCTCGACCCGATGGCGCTCGAGATGCGCTCGCGCTTTCTGGGTCTGTTGCTGTTTTTCGCCTTCCTGACGATTATTTTGTTCCAGGCCCTGGGCATCTATTCCGAAGAACTGTTCAGCAACCGCCTGCGCTTGCGCGCCAAAATCGTGGCCTGGTCGTCGGCGTTCTGCATTCTGCTGTTCATGTACCAGATCCTGCAGGTGTTCCCGCAATTGAACCCGCGCAATCTCGTGGCCTGGTACTTCGCAAGCCTGGGGCTGTTCTGCCTGGAGCGCATGATGATGCTGCGCCTGTACCGCAGCCTGATGCGCAGGGGCAAATTCCTGCAACGCACGGTGCTTCTGGGCTTCACCGACACCGCCGTGCATATCGCCGACCACCTGCAACGCAATGGCGATATTCGCTCCGGCCTGATCGGTTTTATCGACGACCGCACCGAACGCATACCCAAGGAGCTGAGCAACCTGCCGCTGCTGGGCAACACCCGCGACCTGGAAAAGTTGATTCGCGCCGAGCAGGTCAACCAAGTGATGATCTGCCTGCCTTGGTCCGCCGAGCAGCGTATCCTCGGGCTGGTCAATCGCCTGCGGCAGATGTCGGTGAACGTGATGCTGGTGCCGGACATGGCCGCCCTGCGCTACGGCCACAGCCACATTACCGACGTGGGCGGTATCCTGATGTTCAACACCTCGCAGTTACCGCTGCGCGGCTGGTCGCCCTTTATCAAGCGCTGCGAAGACCTGTTGCTGGCCAGCATTGCTTTGGTGGTGCTGTCGCCGTTGATGCTGTTGACGGCCGTCGCGATCAAACTCGATTCCAAGGGCCCGGTGCTGTTTCGCCAGAACCGCTATGGCTACAACGACAATGAAATCCGCGTGTTCAAGTTCCGTTCGATGTTCACTGACCAAAGCGACTTCACCGCCGAACGCCAGACTACCCGCCAGGACCCGCGTATCACACGAGTCGGCCGCATCATCCGCAAGACCAGCATCGACGAGCTGCCCCAGTTGTTCAACGTACTGCTGGGCAACATGTCCATGGTCGGCCCGCGCCCCCACGCCACCGCCACCAAGGCAGCGGGCATTCCTTTTGAAGTGGCGGTGAGCGAATACAGCTCACGGCACCGGGTCAAGCCAGGCATCACCGGTTGGGCGCAGATCAACGGCTACCGGGGCGAAACCGATACCCTGTTCAAAATCCAGAAACGCGTCGAGTACGACCTGGAGTACATCTCCAAATGGTCGGTGTGGTTTGACTTGTACATCGTTTTCATGACGGTCCCGGCCGTCCTTTCCACCAAGGAAGTCTATTGATGAACACCCTCAACGGATTGATTCCCTGCATTATTTCCGGTGGTTCGGGCACACGCTTGTGGCCGGTGTCCCGGCAGAACATGCCCAAGCCGTTCATGCGCATGCGCGACGGCCAGAGCCTGCTGCAAAAAACTTTTCAGCGTGCCGCCCGCCTGCCCGGCGTGGAGAGCGTGCTCACGGTGACCAACCGCGACCTGCTGTTCCGCACCCTGGATGACTACCGTGGGGTCAACAAGGCCCACCTGCCGCTGGACCTGCTGCTCGAACCCTTCGGGCGCAACACCGCAGCGGCGATCGCCGTGGCGGCGCTGCATGTGCAGGAACATTTCGGCAGTGACGCGCAACTGCTGGTGATGCCCGCCGACCATCTGGTGCTCGATGAAAGCGCATTCGCCGCCGCCGTTGCCCAGGCCCGCGACCTGGCCGAAGCCGGCTACCTGGTGACGTTCGGCATTCAACCCGACCACCCGGAAACCGGTTTCGGCTATATCGAAAAAGGCGAAGCGCTGAGCGTGGGCAACCGGGTCAAGCGCTTTGTCGAAAAGCCCGACCTGGCCACCGCCCAAACCTACCTCGACGGCGGCAAACACCTGTGGAACGCGGGCATGTTCTGCTTCAAGGCCAGCACCCTGGTGGCTGAACTCAACACCCATGCGCCCGACGTTCTGATCGCCGCGCGTGCCGCCCTCGAACACAGCCAGCACCTGCAGAACAAAACCTCGCGTCAGCGCGAACTCGACAGCGACGCCTTTGCCAGCGCGCCGGACATTTCCATTGACGTGGCGCTGATGGAAAAGTCCGGGCAAGTGGCCGTGGTGCCGTGCGACATCGGCTGGAGCGACATCGGTTCCTGGGAAGCCCTGCGCCAGCTCACTCCCAGCGACGCCCAGGGCAACCAGGTCAATGGCGAAGCGATTTTGCATGACGTGCACAACTGCTACATCGACTCGCCCAAGCGCGTACTCGGTGCGGTCGGCGTGCGTGACCTGATCATCGTCGACACCCCCGACGCGCTGCTGATCGCCGACGCCCATCGCAGCCAGGACGTGCGCTACATCGTGGCCGAGCTCAAGCGCCAGAACCACCCGGCGTTCAGCCTGCATCGCACTGTCACCCGGCCGTGGGGCACCTACACCGTGCTGGAGGAAAGCAGCCGCTTCAAGATCAAGCGCATCGTGGTCAAGCCCCTGGCGTCGTTGTCGCTGCAAATGCACCATCACCGCAGCGAGCACTGGGTGGTGGTCAGCGGCGCGGCGCAGATCACCAATGGCGAGCGCGAATTCCTGATCAACGCCAACGAATCCACCTATATACCGGCCGGGCACAAGCACCGCCTGACCAACCCCGGCATCATCGACCTGGTGATGATCGAGGTACAGAGCGGCGAGTACCTGGGCGAAGACGATATCGTGCGTTTCGATGACATCTATGGGCGTGCGCCCGCCGACGTGAAGAAGTGACATGCGCACCTCGTTGATCATCCCGACCCGTAACGCGTCCAGCCATTTGGCGCGGCTGCTGCCCGCGCTGAAGATGCAGACCCTGCAGCCGGACGAGATGCTGGTGGTCGACAGCGCCTCGAGCGATGACACCGCAGCGCGCTTTCGCGAATACGGCGCGCGGGTCGAGGTGATCGATGCCCGCGACTTCAACCACGGCGGCACGCGGCGCTGGGCCAGTGAACAGGTGAACGGTGACGCCTTGATTGTGATGACCCAGGACGCCATTCCCGCCGCGCCCGAGACCTTCGCCAACCTGCTCGCTGAATTGCAGCAAGACCCGCTCAACGGCGTGGCCTACGGCCGGCAACTGCCGCACCCTGGCGCCGGTGTGCTGGGGGCGCAGTCGCGACACTTCAATTACCCGGCCCAAAGCCGCAGCAAACGCCTGGCCGATGCACCGGAACTGGGGATCAAGACCTGTTTCAGCTCCGACTCGTTTTCCGCGTACCGGCGCAGCGCCCTGCACGCCGTGGGCGGCTTCCCCGCCGACGTCATCGGCAGCGAAGACGCCTACGTCGCGGCACGCATGCTGATCGAAGGCTACACCGTGCGCTACGCCGCGTCGGCCCAGGTGTACCACTCCCACGATTACCGACTCATGGATGAGTTTCACCGCTACTTCGACATCGGCGTGTTCTACGGTCGCGAACCGTGGATACGCCAGGCCTTTGGCGATGCCGGCGGTGAAGGTAAACGCTATGTACTGGCTGAACTCGCAGCATTGCGCGCAGCCGGTGCATTGCACCGCGTACCCGAAGTGCTGGTGCGCAGTGCGTTCAAGTTGCTCGGCTATCGGCTGGGGCATCAGGAACGCCGGCTACCTCTCGCCCTCAAGCGGCGCATCAGCATGTTCCCCGGTTATTGGAGGTGAGCATCATGACCTACAGGAAATCCTATTTGATGAAACGAACCGTGCTCGTCCTGGCCATGATGGCCTTGGCCGCCTGCAATACACCCGCGCGCATCGTCGCGCCTGACGACAAGGCCGTCGAGGAAGGCAAGCGCGCCCTCGACCAACTGGCCCAACTGCCACCGGCAGTGGAGCGCATCCGCGTCGGCGATCAGTTGCGCATCGTGCGCGACGCCGGGGAAATGCCGACACTCTCGGCGTTCAACGTCAGCACGATCTATGAGCTGACGCTGTACACGGTGCAAACCGACGGCAAGATCAACTATCCGTTCCTGGGCCCGATCCAGGTGGCCCGGCGCACTCCGTCCGAGGTGGCGAGCGAGCTGAGCAACAAGCTCGCGCCGGTGTATCGCGAACCGCGGGTGACGGTGAATATCAACCAGGCGCCGGCCAACTCGATCATCGTCGGCGGTGCGGTGAACAACCCGACCGCCGTGCAGATCGCCACGGCCAACACCCTGGAGCAGGCCATTATCGGCGCCGGCGGGGTCAACCCGGCGGGCGACGCCAGCATGGTTGCGCTGCTGCGCGAAGATGCCCAGGGCTACTATCGCGCCTACTTCCTGGACTTCAGCCAATACCTCAAGACCGGTCCCAACGGGCGTAAACAAGTGCCGCTGCAACGCGGTGATGTGGTGTTCGTGCCCAAATCCAATGTGGGCGAGCGCATCCAGGGCGTGGATACCTACCTGAACCAACTGATCCCATTCACCAAGTCGATCGGGGTTGGCTACAACTACACCCGAACCAGCGGCGGCAGTAACTGAAGGAGCGACATCCATGATCGAGATCCGTTCTTTTCGCGATCTTCTGCGCCTGTTCTTCATCTTTCGCAAGGAGTTCAGGCTGGCGGCCATCGCGGCGCTGGTGATCATTTTGCTGGGGGCTTTCCTGCTGCCGGCCAAGTACGAATCCACCGCGCGCCTGTTGGTCAAGCCGGGGCGGGACTCGACGCTGCCGATCGAAATCAGCAACCGCCAGGCGCTGGTCATGCCCAGCACCCAGCGCGACCCGATTGTCGATGAGGAACGCCTGCTGACCGGGCGCCCGATCGTCCGCGCGGTGGCCGAGCATTACCTGGAAGTCATCGACAAAATGCCGCCGCCGGAAGGCTTCTGGAAGCGCACCAAGTCCTATGTCAAAAACGGCATCGGCGCGGTGTTCGACGGCATACGGGTGGTGCTGGAAACCGTGGGCGTCGTCGAAAAGACCACACCGGTGGAGCGCCTCGCGGCGAGCCTGGAGAAGAACTTCGAAGTCAGCCACGCGGCGGGCTCCACGGTGATGGACATCAGCTTCAAATGGGGCGACCCGGAAATCGCCCAGGCGGTGGTCAAGAGTTGGGTCGAGACCTACATCAACGAACGCACCCAGGCCCTGGGCCGCAAGAGCCTGTATGCCTTCTATGAAGGCCAGGCGGCCAACAGCGCGACCGAAATCAAGAGCTACAAGGAGCAGATCCTCACCCACTTGAACCGGATCGGCGCGGCGAGCATCACGGATCGCCTGGAAGATTTATCCGAACGCATCAACGTGCTGCGGGGCGAGACGTTCAACACGAGTCGCTTGATCGCCTCGTCCGACAGCGCCATTGCGAGCACGCGCACCCAGCTCAAGACCCAGCCCAAGGAAGTGACCACGGTTCGCCAGATTGCGCTGAACCCGCAGCAGCAGGATTTGCGTCGTCTGCTCAACCAGAAGCTGCTGGAAAAGGCCGACATGATGCGCACCTACACCGACAACGCGCCGCCGGTCAAAGCCCTGGATGCGTCGATTCGAGCGATGCAGGTCCAGGTCTCGAATGAAAGCAACACCGTGCAAAGCTCGGAAAACCGCGCGCCGAACACCCTCGAGATCCACTTGCAGCGCGTGCTGCTCGACGAGTCCAGCAACAACCTGGCGCTGCGTACCCAACTGGTGCAACAGCAGAAGCAACTGGTCAATCTCGAAGCGCAACGCAAGGAAGCCCTGGAGATTGAACCGGAGCTGGCGCGCCTGTCCCGTGAGCTGAATACCACCGAGCGTAACTACGCGCTGTACGTGGACAACCTGGAAAAATCGCGCATCGACCGTGAGCTGGATAACAGCCAGATCAGCAACATCGCGGTGATCGAGGAAGCCACCCTGAACCCAGGCCGCATCTTCCCGAAAACCCTGCTGATGCTGTTGCTGGCGATCCCGTTCGCCATCGTCGTCGGCCTGCTGGTGGTCTACCTGTGCTACCTGCTCGATCAGCGCATTCACGATGGCGGCTTGGTGGAACGCAAGTTCGGCCTGCCGCTGTGGACCACCCTGCCGGAGCTGGACACCAGCACCGCGCAAAGCACCAATGCGTTCAATGCGAGCATCTACCGACTGTACGGCCTGCTGCAGTTGGATCGCGTGGCCGAACGCGGCATGACCCTCGGGTTGACCTCGGCGCGCCACGGCGAAGGGGTGACTTTCGTGGTGGAGCAACTGCGCCAATTGCTTCAGGAAAACGGCATTACCGTGCGCGTCGGCGGAGCTGCCCAGGCAGCACCAGGCGAAGTGGTGCTGCTGGACGCCTCGGCGCTGCTGGACAACCGCGATGCGTTCGTCAACCTGCGCCGCGCCGACCTGATCGCGCTGGTGGTGGAAGCCCAGAAAAGCACGGTGCCGGTGGTGGAGCACGCGCTGTCGATCCTCAATACGGCGTTCGGCAAAGTCGACGGCATCATCATCAACCGACGTAAATTCGAAGTGCCGGCCAAAGTGCTGCGCACCATCGCCAAATACCGGGGGGCGTTCTGATGCGCATCGCCCTGCTCGCGCCTTTGCCGCCGGAAAAGAATGGGATCGCCGACTATGCGAACCATTTCAAGACGGCACTGGAGCAACTGGGCGTGACGGTGCTGACACCGTTGAGCGGCGTGGAAGGCTCGAGCGCGGCGATCAAGCCCGCAATCGCCGCGTTCGACTGGCGCAGCGTGGACCTGGTCCACGCCGAGCTGGGCGGCGGGCGTCTGGGGGAATTCCTGGCGTTGCGCGAGTTGCGCAAGGCCTGCCCGAGCCTGCCGCTGACGGCCACGGTGCATGACCCCGAGCGCATCGTGTGGCGGCGCGAGCACCTGCCCTTCCCTCTCAACCTGCTGGAGCGCCTGCCCAGCCCGTTGCCCCAGGCGGCCGTGGTGCTGGCGGATCCCTTGACCCTGCGCGAAGAACGCCATGTCGCCCGTGGCCTGACCCGGTTGATCACCCTGACCCGCCTGGGCGCCGATTGCCTCAGCCAGCGCATGCAATTGCCCGCCGGCAAAGTGGCGGTAATCCACCACGCCAACCTGGCGATTCCAGCAGTGGCGTTGCCGCCGCTGGATACGCTGCACCTGCTGTATTTCGGATTTATCTACCGTGGCAAAGGTATTGAAGACCTGTTGCAAGCCCTGGCCGCCGTCTTCGAGCAAGCCCCCGAATTGCGTGACCGTGTGCGCCTGACCCTGGCTGGCGGCACTGCCGCCGAAATGGCGTTTGGCGCGGGCGGCAATTACCTGGAGCAGTTGAACCGCCAGATCGCCGACCTCGGCCTGGCGGGCTCCATCGATTGGCGGCTGAACCTGCCGGCTGACGAAATAGCTCAAACGATCCAGGCCCACCATGTGATGGTGCTGCCGTATCGCGAATCGAAAAAACTCGGCCTGCTCGGTCGCCAGCGTGGCACCAGTGGCGCGTTGTCCTGGGCCGCCGCATGCGGGCGCGGGGCAATTACCTCCGATGCCCGAGCGTTCGCCGAAGAAGTTGCCAGCGGTAACGGCGCGATCTATCCCGAGGGCGATGTGGCCGCGCTGGGCGCGCAATTGTTGCGCCTGGCCCGTACGCCGACGTTGGCCCAGGATTGGGCTGAACGCGCCGGGGCAATCGGCCGCGAACGTTTGTGGCCGCTGACGGCGCAGCACTTCAAACAGCTCTTCGAACAAGCGATTGCGGGGGCCGCATATGGCGCGTAAACGTACGTACTTCATCACCTTTGCGCTGGTCGCCGCGCTGAGCCTGACCGCCTTTATCTGGGGGCGCCAGGCCGACGCCGAGAGCCATGTGCTCAAAGGCAACAAGGTGGTGGTGTGGAAGGATTTCCTTGGCGTCAACGCGCAGTTCCTGTGGTTCAGCCCCGAGCGCTACCAGCTGCAAATCGACCGCCTTAAGGACCTGGGCCTGGAATGGGTGCGCCTGGACCTGCACTGGGACCGACTGGAGCCGGTCGCCGACCAATACCAGGTGGCGACGCTGGATGAGTTAGTGACCAAGCTTAAAGACAACCAGCTCAAGTCGGTGTTTTACCTGGTCGGCTCGGCGCCCTTTATCACCACCGCGCCGGTGGGCGCGCCTTACCAGGATCAATACCCGCCGCAAGATCCGAATGTGTTTGCGATCCGCATGGCCCTGTTGGCCCAGCGCTACCCCAGCGTCGACGCCTGGCAGGTGTGGAACGAACCGAACCTGCTGGGTTTCTGGCGCCCGCAGGCGGACCCGGCCGGTTATGCCGGGCTGCTGAGCACCACCGCCGCCGCACTGCGCGCAGTCAACCCGAACAAGCCGGTGGTCGCGGCCGGCATGGCGTTTTTCAGCGAAATGCCCAACGGCCAGACCATGCTCGACGCCCTTGATGCCCTCGGCGTGCCGAGCCTGAACACCGTCATGTCTTACCACCCTTACACCCAACTGCCCGAAGGCAACGACCCTGCCAACCCCGACTTCGTGGCCAAGACCACCGCGCTCAACCAGAAGCTGCGCAACAGCGGTGTAAAAACCTTGTGGAGCACCGAGTGGGGTTGGTCGAACTACCGCGGTCCCAAAGAAGCCCAGGACATCATCACCCAACAGGGCCAGGCCGATTATGTGATACGCCGCCTGGCGCTGATGAGCGCGCTGGATTTCGACAGGATTTTCCTGTTTACCCTGAGCGACCTCGACCAGCGCGCCAGCGTGCGCGACCGCGCCTACGGCTTGCTCGATATCGACGCCAAGCCCAAGCCGGTCTACACCGCGTTGAAAAATTTTCTCGCCGTCAGTGGGCCGCAACTGACCCCCGGCGACCCGCCCACCGCCGACCAATTGCCCGACGGCCTGTTCAGCATCGGCTGGACCCGTGCCGACGGGCGCAAGCTGTGGTTTTTCTGGTCGGCCCGTGGCGGTAACGCACACTTGCCGAACCTGGCCAGCGCCACGCTGTATGACCCGTTGCGCGGCACGCAAACACCGGTGAGCGGCACCAAAGGGCTGACTGTCCCGGTGAAGACGAACCTGCAAATTCTGTTATGGGATTAAAGCCCGGCATGCGCATTTTATGGATCCTGCCCTACTCGCCCTGGCCCGCCACCAGCGGCGGCAAGACGCGCCAGTTCCACCTGCTGCGCAGCCTGGCGGCGCGGGGGCACCGGATCACCTTGCTGCTGCATGACAAGCATCCGGTGTCGCTGACCGATCGCCACGTGCTCGAAGCGTTTCTTGAGCAATTGATCGTCCTGCCCCGCCGCCCATTGCGCAGCGTAAAAACCCTGGTGGCCGGCCTGTTTGCGCCTTACCCGTTGCTGGCCAGCGTGAATGGTCTGTCGGGGGCGTTGCAGGACACGTTCAACCAATTGCTCAACGAACATTGGGACGTGGTGCAGATCGAGCACACCTACACCTTCCAGCCTTACGAAGATGCCCTGGCGCGCCAATCCCAACCCTTCGTGCTGACCGAACATAACGTTGAGTCGGCGCTCGGCGCGGCAACGTATGACCGCCTGCCGCGTTGGGCGCTGCCGTTCATTCGCTACGACCAATGGCGCTACACGCGCTGGGAGCGGCGGGTGATGCGCCAGGCTGCCCAAGTGGTGGCGGTGACCGACAGCGATGCGCAGGTGCTGGAAACAATCGCCGGCAAACCGGTGCCGGTGGTGGTCAACGGCGTGGACTGCGACCATTTCGCCGGTGCCCACCCAGACCCCTCGACCCGCCGCGTGCTGTTTCTCGGCAACTATGAATACGCGCCCAATGTGGATGCGATCGAATGGGCGCTGGATGAAATCCTGCCCAAAGTCTGGGAACGCTGCCCCGAGGCGCGCATGAGCGTGTGCGGCTTCGGCATGCCCGACAGTTGGCGCCAACGCTGGCAGGACCCGCGCATCGAGTGGCAAGGCTTTGTGCCGAACCTGTTGAACCTGCAATCGACCTGTTCAGTGTTTCTCGCGCCGTTGCGCCATGGCGGCGGTTCCAAGCTCAAAGTGCTCGAAGCGCTGGCGGCCGGCCTGCCCCTGGCCAGCACCGAACAGGGCGTGTCGGGCCTGGATCTGGTGGACGGCCTGGACTACCTCGGCGGGCAAACCGCCGCCAGCCTGGCGGACGCCGTGGTGCGCCTGCTGCAATCGCCCGAAGCCGCCGCGCCCATGGGTGAAGCCGGCCGAGCCTATGTGCGGCGAGCCCACGACTGGAGCGTTGCCGCCAGCCAACTGGAGCAGGTGTACGCCACCCTTTCGCCGCTCAATCAAAAGGAGCCCGCATGCGTATAGGCCTGGATTACCGCACCGTCGGCACCTCGCCGCAATCCGGCATCAGCCGCCAGGTGTATGCCCTGGAAGGCGCCCTGCGCAGCATGCCGGAGATTGAACTGGAGCGGTTTACCGTGGCGCCCCTGGGCGATGAAATGCGTTCACAGGCACACTGCCCGGCCTGGGGGTGCGCGAAAACGGCGATGCACCAGCCGCAGAACCGCTTGCGCTTCGAAGCCGGTTTTCTACCCCGCGCCCTGCGCGAACAGCACATCGACCTTTACATCAGCACCTTCAATATGGGCCTGCCGCTGCCGCCCAAACCCAACGGGTTGCGTACCGTGGTGCTGCTGCACGACCTGTTCCAGATCACCCTGGACAACTACCACGCCAGCCGCGTGAAGGCGCTGCTGTACAAGACCACCGATCGCCTGTCGATTGCCTACGCCGTGCGCAGCGCCGACCGGGTATGGACGCCCTCCCAGTACAGCGCCGACGAAACCGCAAGGTTGTTCCCTCAGGCGGCGGGCAAGATTCGCGTACTGCCCAACCAAGTGGATGGCTTCAACGAACCGCCGGCCGACCTCTCGGCCCGTCAATTGCCCCAGGGCTTCTGGCTGTTGGTCGGCACCCGTGAATTGCGCAAGAACGTGCCGTTCCTGGTGGATGCCTGGCAACAGGCGCGGCGCCAATCCCCCAGCGTGCCGGAACTGGTGCTGGTGGGCAGCCTTGAGCACCTGCCCGAAGCCCAGCGCAAGCTGCCGGGCATTCGTGCGCTGAGTGGCGTCAGCGACGCCGAGTTGCACGGGCTGTACCGCCAGGCGTCACGTGTGTGGCAACCCTCCTACGCAGAAGGTTTCGGTTTGCCGGTGATTGAAGCGCTGAGCGTCGGCACTCCCGTGGCCGTGGCCAGCGGTACCTCGCTGGACGAAATCACCCCGCCGTCGGCGCCGCGCTTTTCGCCCACCGAGGGGCCCGCATTGGTACAGCTGATGCTGAACCTGGCTGAGCGCGGCGATGAAGCCTCGCCCGAACAACACCGCCAATGGGCCGAACGGTTTAACCAACACGCCTATCGCCGGCGCCTGGCCGAATTGATCGAGGAACTGAAATGAGACTCCCCCTCGCAAGCCTCGTCGCGATCCTCTTCGGCGTGCTGTTTGGCGTGATCGCCCTGGCCCTGTCACCGGCCAAGGCGTTTCTCGCCGTGGTCGGCCTGGCGGCGGCGGTGACCATCCTGCGCTTTCCATTCTGGGGCTTGTTGCTGTTCGCACTGGTCGCGACCTTCATGCCCTATTCCACGGTCAACCTGGGCATCCGCAGTACCGTGAGCGAAGCCATTCTTGCGCTGACCTGGGGCGCGGTGCTGTGGCAGGGTTTTCTGGCACGCCTGCCCGACGCGCCGCGCCTGGCTCGTCGCCCCACTGACCAGATGCTGCTGTGGCTGATGCTGTTCAGTGTGTTCCCGTTTATCGTCGGCCAGGTCAGCATCCACGCCGAAACGAGCGGCGTGGCCAACTGGCTGCGCTGGTTGCTCAACCTGTCGGGGGTGTTTCTCACGGCCAAGTTGCTGGTGGATTACAAGCGCCGCGAAAGCCTGGTGATTGCCTTGCTGCTGGGCACCCTGGCGATGCTGGTGATGTCGATTGCGGTGTTCGTGCGCACGCGCTCCGGGGCAGGGATTGCGCCGATACTGGCGCTGCTCAATTACGGCAACTTCGACATGTTGAAATTCGGCCTGGAAGCCATGTCCTCGCGCATGGGCTCGCCTTGGATGCACCCGAACGCCATCGGCGGAATCATGGCGCTGCTGCTGCCTCTGGCCTTCTGCTACGGCATGACCGAACAGGGTTGGAAACGCGCATTGGGCTTGGGCGTAGCGTGCCTGGGGGCGGCGGCGTTGCTGCTGGCCAGCAGCCGGGGGGCGATGGTCAGCCTGGCGCTGGTGCTGATGTGGATGGCCACCCGGCGCGTGCCGTACACCGGACGTTTACTGATGATCGGCGCTGCGCTGACCGTGGCGTTGGTGATGGCTTATCCGCCGTTGCAGGAACGCCTGGCGACTATTTTCTCGTCGAGCAACGCCAGTACCGAAGTGCGTTTTGACGAATACAGCATGTTTCCGCAGGCCGTGGCGGCGTATCCGTTCGGCATCGGCTTCAAAGTCGACCCGCCGGTGCCGGGTACGCAGTTGCTGGGAATCTCCAACCTGTGGCTGAACTTTATCTACAAGACCGGCGTAGTCGGCATGCTGTTGTTTATCGCGGTCACCGTGCGCTGGTGGCGTGAAGCCCGCCCGGAAAAAGGCCCGATCCGCCTGACCAAAGACAACGCGCTGTGGCTGGGCAGCATGGCCGGCATCCTGTCGGCACTGGTCAGCGGTTTGTTTGACCACTATTTCAGTTTTGCCGTAGTGATGGTGGCGCTGTTCTGGCTGATGGTGGGGATTAATGTACTGGAGGCGCGCCGCTTGTTCCCGGCGCGCCTGCCTCAGGTCAAAACCGTGGTGTTTCGCAAGCCGGTGCTTGATGGTGCGCGGTCCTGATGCTTGGCTCCGCCGCCTGGCTGACCGTGGCGACCCTGCTGGGCCTGTGCCTGGGATTTGCGCGCGAGTGGTTGCTGGTGGCGGCCTGGGGCGCGGGCGAGCGCAGTGATGCGTTCCTTGTGGCGCTGTTCTTGCCCGAGGCGCTGCGCATGTCGCTGGCCGGCGGCGTGTTGAGTGCCGCCGCGCTGCCGCTGTATCTGCAACGCCAACACCGCGAACGCCTGGACTGGCTGGCGGTGTTGTTCCCGACGTTGCTGTTGATTGCGCTGCTCACCAGCCTGTTGCTGATGCTGTTGGCGCCGTGGTGGGTGCAGCTGCTCGGCCCTGGGCTGGCGGCCAGCGCCACGGCCATGGCCGCGGGCAATCTGCAGATTGTGGCGTGGTGTGTACCGGGCCTGATGCTGCATGCGCTGTTCAGTGTTCCATTGCAGGCCAGCGAGCGCTTCGTGCTGGCGGGCTTGGGTTCGCTGCTGTTCAACCTGCCGCCGGTGACGTACCTCGCATTGGCAGGCACCGCCAGCCAGCCGCACAGCGTCGCGCTGGCGTGCCTGATCGGCAGTGGCTTGATGCCGTTGGCGCTGCTGCCGTCGATCTGGCGCCAGGGCTGGCGACCCTGGCGCATGCAAGTGTCGCTCGCACCCTTGCGCGAGCTGGGCCAGCGCATCGGCCCGCTGTTGCTGAGCAATGGCGCCAGCCAGGGCCTGGCGTTGATCGAGCGCCTGGTGGCGTCGTTGCTGGGGGAAGGCGCGGTGACGTGGGTCAACCTGGCACGCAAGCTGATGAACCTGCCGCTGATTGCGCTGATGAGCCTCAATCAAGTGCTGCTGGGCATGATGAGCCGACGCCAGGGCGATGAACGCCTGGCCCTGCTCAAGCGCGGCCTGGAAACCGCCAGCGTACTGACCTTGCCGGCCGGCGTCGGGCTGGTGGCGGCGGCACCGAGCCTGGTGGCGCTGCTGCTGCCCAGCCAGGCGGCGGGCTCGCCGCTGCCGCTGTTGCTGGCATGGTTTGCCGTGCCCTTGGTGTTCGGCGCATGGAACGCCCTGCTCGCGCGTTACGCCTACGCCGCCGGCGATACGCGTCAGCCGCTGCGCTGCGAACTGCTCGGCAGTCTGGTCAACGTGCTGCTGCTGGGCGTGCTGCCGTTTGTGGTTGGTTTGGCCGGCATTCCCTTGGCGGCGCTGGCGGGCGTGGTCTGCACCGCGCTGCTGCTGATGCAGCGCCAGGCGTTGCTCAGTGCCCTGCCCTGGGGGCGGCAATGGCTGCTCGGCGCCGTGCTGGTGGGGCTGGCGGCATTGGTGTTATTTGGAATCGAAGACGTATGGCTGCAACTGGGTTTGAGCACCCTGGCGGGCGCCGTGGTGTTGCTGGGGATGGGGCTGTGGCTGAAGCCGTGGCGCAAGGCGTGAATGATCGTTCGGGGCGACTTAAATGAAACATCGTTGGGTTCAAATGGATATCGCCAAAGGCGTCGGTATCCTGATTATCGTATATGGCCACAGTTGGTTTTCCGCCAACTCGCCGGACTTGCAGTACGCGATCCTGGCGTCGTTCGTGCTGCCGTTGTTCTTCTTTTTGTCCGGGGTATTTTTCAAGCCCGAGCAGCCATTCGTGGAAATGGCGGTGCGCAAGGCCGATGGCCTGCTAAAGCCGTTCTTTTTTACCATGCTGGCGTATGTGATCGTACGCGATGTGCTGCGCGGGCAACCGTTGCTGCCGGATATCGGCGGCGTGCTGTATGCATCCGTGGACACCATCCCGTGGCAGGCCTTGTGGTTTTTGCCGCACTTTTGGGTGGCGATCGTGTTCAGTTGGCTGATGCTGCGGCTGATCCAGCGCCTGAAGCTGCCGTTGCTGGCGGCTTGCTTGCTGGTCGGCGCGCAACTGTTGCTCGGCATCTGGATGCTGCCGTGGTTCTGGCAAGTGCCGGTCACCGTGGGAGAGCAGACCTGGACGCTGCCCGGTCTGCCCTTCAGCCTCGACGTGACACTGATCAGCAGCACCTACTTCATCTACGGCTACCTGCTGCGCGATTGGCTGCGTCGGCATGAAGGCTCGCTGTTGACCCTGGTGATTTCGGTGGTGCTGTTCGCCGCAGTGTTCCTTTACAGCCACGACACCATGGACCTGTCGCAGCGCCGCTACGACCACTGGTTGTGGACGAGCCTGCTGGCGGTGATCGGTGTGTACCTGTGCTGGGCGCTGGCGCGGGTGTTGATGGTGTCTACCGTGCTGACTCGGGCGATGACCTACATCGGCCAATCCACGTTGATCCTGTTGATTTTCCATGGGGAGATCCAGCACAAAACCTTCGACCTGATGGAGCGCCTGGGTTTGCATCCGGTCATGGCGGCGTGTGGGGCCTTTGTAGTGGCCGTGGTCGTGCCGTTGCTGATTGGGGAAGTGATCAAGCGGGTGGCATTCCTGCGGTTTTTCTACTTTCCGTTTCCGGTGCGCAAAGCGCCAAAATCTTAAGCACGCTGCGGCGTTGATGTGGGGGAGGCAAGCCCCTCCCACATTTTGGATGTGCATGCTCAATCGTCC
Organism: Pseudomonas sp.; assembly: GCF_030147005.1. GTDB lineage: Bacteria > Pseudomonadota > Gammaproteobacteria > Pseudomonadales > Pseudomonadaceae > Aquipseudomonas. The sequence goes on along the minus strand of NZ_JASLAW010000187.1, from coordinate 2,064 downwards.
AGTTGCGGCGGCGCGGGCTTGCTGCCGGGTTTGCCGGGTTTCGCGCCCTTGGCTGGAGCGGGTTCGACCGGCGCAGGTTCCGGCGCGGCAGCCGCTTCTTTCTCGGCCATCGGCATCTGGTCGATGGCACTGAAGAACTCTTTCAGATCGAGCGTATCCGGCGGCACGTTCTTCTCGAGTTTCTTGTCACCGTCCTTGCCCACCAGGATCACCTTGGTGCCACTGCCGACCCCGAGTTTAAGGGCGCGGATCAGCGCATTGGTTTCAGGCGGTGTGAGCTTTTTGCTGTCCTTGGGGTCCTTGGCGAACTTCTCGCCCTCGGCGCCGATGCTGCCGAACTTCACGGTGTAGAGCACCATGCTGCGCTCTTCGAAGGACTGCTTGGTGGCGGGCTCCTCCAGTTGTTTCTTGAGCGTGGCCAACGTCGGGTTACCCGCGTCGAGTTCTACTACGACCAGCGGGCGGGTTTTGCCCGTCTCCAGCGTGAGCGGATTATCATCGGCAGCCAACAACGGCCCCGTAAAAGCCATCAAGGTAGCCAGGGTCAGCGACCGGATGAGCATGCGCACCTCCTTTGAATTCCATGCAGGGTTCTTGAGTTTCATGTCTGCGACAGTCAAATTCAAGGATGATTCCTACGCTACCTTGAGAAGCGTAGGTCAGGATGCACGCGGTGCAAGGAGTTGGAGGGTGGCGGGGGTCATTGTTTCCTCTGATTACGAGACTTCCCACTGCGGCCAATGCCGGGCGAACACGGGCGCCACGACCGGGTCGGCATCCACGCGCTCCAGGGTTCGCGCAAAGCCCGGCGCCAGGCTGCGCAGTGCCTCGCGCGCTTCATCCCAGCGCGACACCGCCGCGGCCATGATGCCCAGTGCATTGGGCACGTTGTCGGGCGTAAACAACTGGTCGGCAAACTGATTGGCAAACACCACCCAGGCCTGATGCAGATAGCGCCGCGTGCCGGTGGCCAGTTGCGCTTGCAGGGTTTCATCCACGTCGCCCAGCCAGCGTTGCGGATAGTCGATGATGCCGATGGCCGAATAGCAATTGGCAGCGATGTACAACAGGCCGCGCAGGATCTGCGCGCGGTTGCCGGCCAGCAGGTCGGCGTGGGGATACTCAAGGCCGAGATGGATCAGGATGGCAGCGCTTTCGGTCAGCACCTGGCCATCGGGCGTGACCAGGGTGGGAATCTGTTTGAGTGGGTTGATCCGCGCGAGGGCTTCGCTGCCCTCGCCGTCGTGCCAGGAGCTGGCGTCCACGCGATGCCAGGGCACGGCGCAGCGTTGCAGCGCAATCTCGATCATGCAGGAGCCGGATTCGTCGGTGCCATAGAGCGTGTACATGGGTGTTTCCTCCTAAGCGTAGGTCTTGCAGATGGCGTGGCCGATGGCCTAGAACAGGCCCATCTGCCCGCCCACCAGGGTGCCGAAGTCATCGTTCACGAACGGCAGGATCGCGTCGGCCACCGGCTGCAGTTGGCGGGTCACGTAATGATCGTAGTCGATAGGCGCTTGCCGCACTTCCAGCGGCTGCGGCCCATTGACGCTGATTACATAGCTGATCCAGCCGCCGCGCTGGTACTGGCGCGGACGCCCGAGGCGGTCGTTGTATTCATCGGCCAGGCGTGCGGCGCGTACATGCGGCGGAACGTTGCGTTCGTAGTCATGCAACGGCCGGCGCAGGCGCTTACGGTAGATCAGTAGCTCGTCGAGTTCGCCGCTCAAGGTACGGCGCACATAATCGCGGACATACTCCTGATGGGGCTGGCGATGGAAGATGCGCCGGTAGAGCTCCTGCTGAAACTGCCGGGCCAGGGGCGACCAGTCACTGCGCACGGTCTCCAGCCCTTTGTAGACCATCTCTTCGCTGCCATCGTCGCGCACCACCAGGCCGGCGTAGCGTTTCTTGCTGCCCTCCTCGGCACCGCGAATGGTCGGCATCAGGAAGCGGCTGAAATGGGTTTCGTATTGCAGCTCCAGGGCGCTTTGCAGACCGTACTCCGTGTGCAGATGGCTGCGCCACCAGTCGTTGACGTGCCGCACCAGCGCCTGGCCGATG